>CAZRQU010000006.1:0-56776 GCA_964602485.1 uncultured Gammaproteobacteria bacterium
TGATGAACCACCTACCTGTCGGAACACCAACCCCTGCCAAAGGCCAAGGAATATCGTTTTGAGGCATTGACCCCTGAATACACCATTGTCCGGAAGCTGAAGACTCACAGCGATCAATACTGAATTCACCAACTGAGAATTCTTGAACCTCTATTCCTTCTTTCCAAATCAGTGTTCTCCTTTCGTTGTTATAATACGAACCATTCTTTCGTCTTTTAAACTTCTGAACAGTTATTTGGTCTCCTGGTCTGACTGGATCGGAGGAATTGTTAAGTGGACTGTTGGAAAAACCCAATTCCTCTTCCCAAGTGATCGGTACACCAAATCGATACGGACCGTCGTTCTGTTTGTAATAACCGTAGAAACCACTTGCCAGAAGATAGGCAGTGACTGGTTGGTCCAGATCATTCAGGATCAATACTGATCGGCCATCACTCCCAAAATGGTCAGAATTGATATCACCCAGAAAATCTTGAGCCAGAACGGAAAAAGATGCATCCCTCTTGCCTCGCCATTCATGGACATGTATTCCTCCACCATTATCTACCGGCCAACCGATCTTGGGCGAGAACCATTCATGGCTTTTTATGAAAGCCTGACTGGTGCCGTCGGGATGGAAACCGTCGACATAATAGCCAATATTGGGATATGGAACTTGGCTTTTTATCCATTTGATAGGATCGACAAAACCATTAGTTGAAGGCCACTGGCTACAAGACATTCTACCCCATGGATTTGCCGGTAACTTGTCGCTATCAACAATCCCAAAGTGAAGATGGTTTCCAAAGCGCCAAAAACCAATAGTTCCGAACTGCTTTCCTGCGATTAAATAATCTCCCTTAACAACATCAGTAATTAAATGACCATATAATGCAAGAAAGTATTCTCCATTAGATTTTCTATGTTTAACCAAAACACCGCGGTTTCCTTCTCCCCATCCATTCTTACTTACATAAAAAACCTCTCCATCTGCTATTGCATACACCTGATCATTAAGGCTACACTCATAATCATAGCCTAAATGATACTCACCATCGAAGTATTGACTATTTTCATTACAACCGCTCGCCAACCAACCAGAATAAGATCCCGGGTTACTTGAACCCATGGGGTAATAAAAACCTGTTTCGGTTTTTTCAATACACCAACCAGAATCTATGACAAAAAACATAAGTATCAACATCCACAAAGACGTCTTCATAACAATTTCCTTTCATAAAATACTTTTCAGTTTTTTTAAAGTACAAATTAAATTTATATTAATCAATAAATTCCAAAGATTCTAACACACTATTATATATATCATCTATATTTTTGTATTCCGGTGAGAAAACACCTTTTGTGATAGTGTAAAGTCTATTATTATTTTCAATAATAGTGGCCGTTCCCATATAATCATCACCCTGAATTGCCTTTGTGTTACTAATTAAAATATCCTTTACCTCTCCTCCTCTTTCTAATTTATTATTTTTCCAATCTTCAATATAGTCTTTAAGCTCGTTGTTTTTCTTAAAATCTCTCACAGAAATGCCAATCAAATAAGCTTCTCCACCCTCATAATAAACTTGATTCTCTGGATCTGAAAACTCAATAAAGCCTGACTCTCTAACCTTATAATTCCAACCCTTGGGATAACTTATCTCAAATCCATACTCCTCGCTTCTGTATGTCTGCCAATCCTCTTTTTCACTGGCTTGTTCTTGCTGATCATTAGATAAGCCTTCTTTACCCTGCTCTTTTTGTTTTACTTGATCAATACCAGAAACACACCCTGCCAAAGTAATGGAGAAGGCTAATAAGAATACGAATATAATTTTTGTGTAGCGCATATAATTTTTTTACTATTATTTCAAATAAACTTTACTATTTTTACTGTTTTTTGTCAATTTATTTTGTATTTTAAAACCACGGCTCCTTTAAAGAACTTGCTTATTAAATGAGGGTTAAATAAAAAAGGATATTTCTCTTAAGAAAAATATCCTTTGTTTGATCAAAAAGATCTTAGTGTCCGGTTTTCAAAAAACCAATGAAAGTTTTGGTTTTACCAAACGCTTTCCGGCAATACACCCCTCTGCTTATTTCTGAGCTAGGGATTCTTCTGCCCTGTAAGGTGTAGAAAAAGCTACTGGCCTTAACTGCTCTCTTTGGCAAGTTAGTATTACTTCTGAGAACAAAAGTCTGACAAGGATAGCAAGCCTTCTTTTTGAGAAGAGTTAAGCCTTTGTCCGTACCAATGGCCACCAAAGAATCGTTCGGAGAAATAGCAACACAGTTCACTGTGTCACTTATTAGCCCAGCTTGCTCAGTAAATTGAACATACTGACTGTCTGGATAAACAATGTTAAGTCTGTTGAACTGATAAGTCCACATGCTCCCAGAAAGTTCAAAAGCCATCATATCATTAAAAACCCACCCTAAGTTGGATCGCTGGTAATGAAGCTCTACGGTATCTCCATAAGAAATGTATACATCTGCCCCTGTTTCCAAACCATCAAAGCATACTCGACCATCCGACAATCTGATGATTCCTCGACCCCAGTCCATCTTATGATCAGAAATAATCCACGCTCCATCGATAAATCGAGATATATCAGAACCATTTGTCACCCAGATGATATCGTTGTTATCGACAATAACTTGCAAAATTCTCTCAAACTCTCCAGGCTCTTTTTTAAAGATATCCTGAAACGAAAAAACAGTTGAATCATCTGCTCCTATTGTTTGTCTTATCAACTTTCTCGACGAAAAAGACAATTTCTCAATAAACCAAAAGTCTCCAGAAGAGTTGATATCAAAGCTACTATTGGAACTTTCTAAGGTTTTACCCCTAATATCAATCTTCTCAAAACCTTGCTCAGTCTTTTTGCAAATCTCCAACTTGTAAGGACATGCCTTTCTTTGGCAAGTTCCTGGTGATACTTTCTGATCAAGACCTGATACCACCACTAAATCTCCAGAGGCTACTCGGTTAACCGAATAAATGATCTCTCCAAAATCATCGTTTTCGACAAGCTCCCAGCTAGAGCCGTCATAAACAGACAAACTTTTGGTTGGAATCTTGTTGGCCGTATCATAACTAGTCCGATAATTACCAGTTATCCAAAGACAACCAGTACTATCAAAGGCAGCTGTCTTTACCCCGCCAATAGCCAAGCACTCTTCGTTTGTAAAGTTGGTGACGGTGTAGCCTTCGAAGTCGATCGCAAAAACAGAACAAACGACCAAGAACATTAAGAATAGACTTTTCACAAACTCCTCCTTTGTTTTATTTAAAAGAACATTTTTATTTTTCTATTAATCCTAATCCTAAAAATAACAAAAGTCAACCAAAAACCAAATAAAAACCACCTGGAATTAGGTGGTTGTTTGTCTTCAACTTTCGAAGACGATATCTTTTTGAATCACTTCAACCGTAACTTTTGGGAACTGTTCAATCAACTGATCGACCAAATCTTCAGAATCTGGTCCACCAACAAATTCAACTGTGTCCTCTTCTGAGGATTTTACTTTTTTAAATCCTAAGCTCAGAAAAAGTTCATCAAATTGATCAGGACCCTGAGTCTTTCTGACCAACCGAGTTGAATAGCGATCCGGACTTGGAGCGTTTAAAGTACTGTAGCACTCAGTAAAGAAAACAAAGTCTGCTTCTTCAAGTGCCAACTCAACTGCATCAATCTCCTCTTCAGTAACGCCCAGCCCATAATCTTTTAGGCATATAGCCTTCATAAAGCCTCCTTTTTTATATGCAAGTTAATATTACCCCCAACTCAAACAAAAATCAATCTTGGACTTGATAAAATATACAAATTATGTTTTAATGTCTTGATTGCTCTTTAACATAAAAACAAATCAAAAAGGAGATAAAGATGAAAGACAATCTTAAAGAATTGAAATCTGTTTTTTCAAAAATGAAGCCGAATCAAGAACAACTTTTCAGATTGTTGGCCTTCTACAAAACCGATAAGGAAAAAGCCCAGGCGATCCTAGAAAAGATCAATTGGAAGAATGTCGGCTCTGACGTTATCACAAAAACCATTCAGGAATATGGAGCTTCTTTAAGTAGTAAAACAAAAACCTATCTGTTTAAAGTATTGCTTGGTAGAGGAAAAAGAACCAAACAAGAGTTTGAACGATTGGGGAAATTATTTAAAGATAGGTCAATCTGGATGCTTGTCCTTAAAATGAAAAAATTTTCCAACCAGCAACTTCTTACTCTTACATTAGATAATACCTCTGGCTTCTGGCCGATGGACATAATCACTCAGCTGAGAATAAAAAGTTGGTCTTTGGAAAAAACCTTCGAAACAGAGGAAAGGTACGGTATAATAGGTCTTGGTCAGAGGGCTTTGGAAGAAAAAAAACCAAGCTTCTACACCGTTGCCAAGTTGCTAAGAAAAGGCAGAATCCCTTGCGATATCTATAGTCTTAGCTATATAAAAAGAAGGGTTCCGACTGGTAAAAGAATGTCTCGTTTTCTTTTTAATCTCGGAAAAGACCTTAATTCTGGACTAGCCTGGGATTATTTTAAAGAGAATATTGATTTAGCAAGCCTTTCTTTTGAGGAAGTTAAATTAATAGCAAAGACCATAGGTGGGTCACCCGGCTGGGGAATATTAAGGGATTGGCCAGGCCTTTCTAGTCTTGGTCGCAAAGACTTAATGGAGCTCCTTGTTCCTTTTAGGGAATGGACTTTAGAAAAAAGAATTGTCGAATTGCTTGGTGTTTTAAACGAACCACCAGAGAGAATACTTGAGTTCGTGGAAAAATATTCTTGTTACCGTGTCTTAAGGATGGCTTTAGAAAAAGATTTGATCCCTAAAAATATTCTCTACAAGTTTGCTCGCAAATCGGAAAATCCCGAGATGTGGGTAATCGCTTTCGGGAATTAAAGCTCACACCCCATTAATTTTGATTAATGGGGTTTTTTATAGAAAAACCAAAGGATACAAAAAACCGCCTTAGAGGCGATTTTGTTTGCTTATCTTATTTTAAACTTTGTCTCTTAAATTTTTTATTTTAGAAAGAGATCCTTTAAAACTACTTAAATTGCTGGAAACACCTTGAGGAAGGTTCTCTGTCTGCAATGTTTCAACCTGCTCGTTCAAAGAAATTAAAAGTTTATCAAAAATTTCTAACTCTGTTTGATTTGGTTTTTCTGCTTCGTAATCCATTTTTTCCAAAAGATCATCCAATTCCTCGGCTTGAACAGAAATATAGAACATTGGCACTTCTTTTATTTCCTGCCTAACCAGTTTTCCTTCCTTGGAACCAAACCCATATTTTATCTTAGTGCCGCCTTTTTTGGCTTTGCGCTTTATCTTTTCTTGCTTATCTTCGGTTCTGGTTCTTTCGTCTATCTCTTCTTCACGAGTTTTGCGAACAGCAACTGAACTTTCTCTAACTTCATCAAAAGCACAAACTACATCTCCGGTTTCTTTATTTATTATGATGTTATCGGCCCCGTTCTCGTAATCATCGAATTCGGAAGAGCGGACCACCATAAATTCATCTTTTAAAACTTTATGAAATACTGCCGTAACAGCCTTTTCCAAAAGCATTGGCTTGGATAACTCTCGTCTGCCTTCCCAAGCAGATACTTTTTCGTCCCTTTCTTTTCCTTCCACAATATCAGAAGAACCGCTGAATAAAACCTTTTTACGCCTAACCATATCTTCGTTACTCTTTATATCCTCCTTAGAATACCCTTCCGGGAGATCGCCACTTCTTTTCCATTGGCGCATATTGATGCTGGCATCGGAATTCAAAACTTCGGCGCCAAATTCTTGGTTAACGCTTTCTTGAATGTCTTCCATTATCCTATCTAGTTTATATTTTATCATCTCCGGACTGTCTTTTTGTTTTTCCAATGGATTGGTAAAGTTTTCTTTGAACATATGATCTTTTGTTATTTTATATTATATTAACCCTGATGCTGACAAAAAGCAAGCAAATAAAAAAGCGTTACTTCATAAGAAGCAACGCTAGAAAACACCAGACCCTTTTATCATCTTTGGCTGGCATCGCCTCCGATCGTGCCGGCAGCATCGTCTATCCATGTTCTTTCATACTCTTCTTCCTTTTTCTTCGGTTTTTCCTCTTTTTCCCTTTGCTCTCTTTTCTCCTTGCTTATTGCGGCAACCAAGGCGATGATCATCACCAAACTTACGACCATAAGGACAGGGATCATGTAATTGATAATGATCCTAAGAGGCATTGCTATGACCACCTTCTCGGGTCGGATCATTCTTTCAACGATGAAAAAACCAGCGAAAAGAATGAAATAGTAAACCATGGTGATCAATCTGCTCTTCAGCCCTTCCTTTACGAACCTTTTGGTTGCAATGCTCAGGAACGAGACGGCATTGAACATAGCGAGAAAAAGGCAAACAAACAACACATAATCAATTAGTACGTGATCGATCTCATAATTTCCCAAAACATCCTCCTTTTGTAAGGTTTATAATGGTTGTTTTTTATGGTTGCTCCCAAAAAGATCCTTACTCCATTCGATAGATCTTATTCTAAAACATAGAAATAAAAATCCATTGAAAGACAAACAGTTTGAAACCTCCTTTTGATTGGCAAAGATCGAATATATAAAAGTACAACTTCCCTCTGACCCTGTCAATGTTGTTCGAATAAAAACCGGGAAACGCATCTGCGCCCCCGGTGTGTCTGCCGGTCAAGGTTGAAAAAAATATAATGGACATCTTCACATCCTATACTCCTCTATCACAGTGGCTAATTCATCGACCACATGGTGGAGCTCGGGATCCTCGGTATAGACCGCCAACCGGCAATTGTGGGGAGCGACCAGCATCACGACCTCTATGATAGAGGCGGCCGTAGCTCTTCCCGCTTCTTCAATGAACTCGCCATTCTCATCCACTTTTTGGATAAAAATTTTTGATTCCCAGCAGTCTTCGCCTAAAAGTTCCCTTACCTTCATGGCGACCATGCAAGACGGACGGGCGCAAAGTCCTTGCTTCTCGCCAACCGTGCATATCTTCTTGTAAAGCATAACCCCCTCCTTTGAAAAGAGCGCTTATCAAAGATCTTTTGAACTATAAAAATATTTTACTCCCAAAAAATACAAAAATCAAACTTTGCTTATTGTTCTAAAAATAAAAAGGTCCGAACCTTTTTGATTCGGACGCTAAAAATTGGAGTTAGGCCTCTTTTATGCTGACCCGGCCTTCTTTCAAAAGTTCTGCCAAATGGTCGATCAATGACAACTGACCAACCTGACCGGCAAACCTGACCATGCCCATATCATAAACCGGATATAAGCCCTTTTCTTTGAAGAGCTTGTCGAAGTGAGTCGGTGAATAAAACGACCTAACCAACTCCACTCTTTGGCCGGCTGGCACTTGAGTGACGAAAAGAGCAATATCGTGGCGTCTGAGAATTCTCAGGATCCTTGGCCTGTCTTTGATGAAATTCACTCTGGGACCTGACAACAACAACGCCGTCATACACACCTCCTGTTTCTAAAGATCCTTATCTACTTCCAGTATGCTACATTTATTTATCAAAAAAGTCAAAGGGGATAAAAAAAGAGGGGAATAAAAAACCGGAAACTCCAATAATGAAATTTCCGGCTCATATTTTAAAAAGTTTTTTTACCAAGAATCGTCTATGTCCTCTTCCAATTCAATGTCTTCTTCCTTGTTTTTATTCGACTTATCCTTCTTATTCTCTTTTTCCGCTTTTTTATCTTTTTTATCTTTTTTCTTTTTACCAAAACCCGGGAAATGGAATTTACCTTCACTGGAATGAAGGAAGTCCACTATCTTCTTGACCGCCTCACCTATGATCATCAGGTAAGAGGTGCTGGAGTGTATCTTGTCCTTTACCGCTTCTAGGACATCGTCCACTTTATCGAACACCTTTCTGGCCTCGCGGGTGACCAAAAGGACGTTTCTCATGGTCATAACGAAATAGAAAAGCCCCCAACAAAGAAAAAGAGTGAACAGGCCGACAGAGCCGGCTAAAACTATTTTTAAAACATCTGTGCTTGTTTCCAACATATTTTTGAATTAATTATTACTTTTCTTTCGGCGTTTCGTTCTCTTTTCTCCTGTTTCTTCGTCCTTACTCTTGGCTGACCATCTTTCTCTTAGCCTTTTTTTCTTCTCCTCTTCTTCCAAAGAAAACACAACTACTGCTCCCCCTGCTTTCTTAGCTAAGAAATTATATATCAAAGCTGTTAGGTATCCCTGGACAAACCCCCATAGACCGACCAACAAGGCTGAAAATAAACCGAACACAAAAGCCATGAACAGATTAAAAAGTATGAATCCGAGCATCGGCCAGCCATCTATGCCCTGGCTTATTACCTCGAATATGAACAGGAAGAACATCAATAAAGAAACAACGAATCCGATAACGGCATAAAACAGTCCGAATATCCGGCCCAATGAAAAAGGTTTTATCTTTTTTATTATCACCATACTCCTTGCGTCTTCTTGAAAATATTAAAAATCCCTGATCTTGGCTTCGTACTTCTCTTCCAATTCTTTGCATATCTTATCAGCCAATCTTTCCGCTTCGGCTGATTCCAAAGTGCGGTCATTGGCTTGATACCTTATATGGAAAGCCAAGCTCTTTTTGTCCTTTCCCAGGTTATCGCCCTCGTAAACATCAAAGAGCTCTACCTCGGAAACCAATTCATCGAATTCCTCGATCTCTTTCTTTATATCATTATATAATACTTTGCTATCGACAACAAAAGCCAGATCCCTTTCTATGGCTGGGTATTTAGCCGGCTCCTTATATTCATCGGCCTTGGAATTAGAATGTATATCAACCAATTCTGACAAGCTCAATTCGGCTATGGCCACCTCTTTCTTTATGCCTAGCTTGTTCAAAACACCCTTTTGAGATCTGAAAACAAAACCAATATCACGTTCACCCATCTTCACCGGCGCATAAGTGGCCTTATCCGCCCAATCAGGCGTCATTTCAGAAACTTCATAAGAACAACTCACGCCCAAGCTCTCAGCTAGATACTCCAGCTTGCCTTTGACCTTCTTGTAAACATCATCTTTCTCAGAACCCGCTTCTAAAAAACCGATCTTTTTTTCTTGATAAGGTAAATTTTCGGCTCCGTCCGGATCTTTATTGACCCCGCCTTGGGAATCAAGATATATATTACCTATCTCGAACAGGGATACTCTTTCATATCTGGCTTGATTGGTCTTGACGTTATCCAACATATTGGTGAAAAGGTGCTGTCTTAATAAAGTATGGATGTTAGAGATGGGATTAGCCAAACGTATATAGGAAGATGGGGTAATTTTCAATTTCTTCAGCTTATCCTCGGAAACGAATGAATAGTTATAAACTTCGGACATACGAGCACCGCCTGCTAAAAGCCCTTTCACTTTTCTTTCAAAGACTCTTTCTTTGTTCTCTATCGGCGCTTTCATTGGAACCAGAGGAGCTTTGGTCTCCAGATGGTCATATCCGTATATTCTGACAACTTCCTCTACTATATCGTCTTTGATATCTATATCCTTAGTGGCTCTCCAAGAAGGGACTCCGATCTTCCAGTTACGGCCATCCTTATCTATGGTAAATCCAAGACCGGTCAGAATGGATCCCACTTTGTCCTCCTTTAATTCTTGGCCCACTTTTCCGTTCAGCCAATCCATATCGACCTCAATGACCTTCTTTTCTTTGTTGGAATTATACAGATCGAACGCCTGGCTGGCCACCTTAGCCTTAGGACAAGTCTCTTTCAATATGGCCAAACACCTGGCCAAGGCCGGCATGGTCATCTCAGGGTTCAAGGCCTTTTCAAAACGCATTGATGATTCTGTTCTCAATCCCAGCTTGGTCGATGTCCTTCTTATATTGACCGGTTCAAAATTGGCAGACTCCAAAAGTATTGACCTGGTATCAACTCCGACCTCGCTATCCTTGCCTCCCATAACACCGGCAACAGCCAAGGCTTGTTTCTTGTCGCCTATCAAAAGCATTGAAGGGTCAAGCTCTCTTTCTTCTCCATCCAAAGTTTCCATCTTTTCTCCCTTTTTAGCTCTTCTAACAATGATATCTTCCACTTTGCCGGCGTCAAAAGCATGCAGAGGCTGTCCAAGCTCCAACATAACATAGTTGGTAGCATCCACTATATTATTTATCGGCCTCATTCCAGCAACGGTCAAACGATCCTTTATCCATTTGGGTGATTCCTTAACGGCTAAACCCTCTATCTTAACTGCTGAATATCTGGGGCAAAGTTCCTTGTCTTCCACTTTGATGTTCAATTCTTGTTGACTCTTTGAGGCTATCTTGCCTTCTAATATTTCTTTGAATTTCTTGGTGGTCTTTTTCTCCAAGAAAACCGCGATCTCCCTGGCCATGCCCAAATGACCCCAAAGGTCGGGCCGATTGGTGATGGATTTGTTATCTATTTCAAAAGCTACGTCGTCCATTTTTAAATGATCAGCCAATGGTTTGCCTACTTTAGCACTCTTATCCAAAACCATTATCCCGCTATGGTCCTCCCCTAGGCCGAGCTCATCTTCGGCACAGATCATTCCTTGGGACATCTCGCCCCTGACCTTCCTTTCTTCTATCACTAAGCCGTTAGGCAATTCAGAGCCGACAAGAGCCACAGCTACCTTTTGCCCTTCTTCCAGATTAGGAGCGCCGCAAACTATATGCAAAGTCTGGCCAACTCCGGCATCTACTTCGGACAATCTCAATCTGTCGGCGTCAGGATGATCCTTTACACTCAAAACCTTACCAACAACGATATTCTCGAATTTGTCTGCTTGGGTTTCCACTCCATCCACCTCAACAGTATGTATGGTCAATTTCACTCCCAGCTCCTTAGAGGATAGGCCCTTAGGAATGTCCACTAGCTCCTTTAGCCAATTTAGTGATAAATACATATACTAGTTACTTAGTTAATTGGTTATTTAGTTGATCGATCTTAAGGATCACTTAAAACTGCTCAAGAAAACGCAGGTCGCCGCTATTAAAAAGACGGATATCCTTTATGCCGTATCTCATCATGGCCAAACGGGTCAAGCCAAGACCAAAAGCAAAACCTTGATATTCTTCCGGGTCCAAGCCCCCGGCTTTCAGAACGTTAGGATGGACCAAGCCGGCCGGTAAAAGCTCCAGCCAGCCGGAGTTCTTGCAAGTAGGGCATCCTTGTCCGCCGCAAATAGTGCATTTTATATCCAGTTCTATGCCAGGTTCCACAAAAGGAAAATACCCAGGTCTAACCCTTACTTCCATATCCCTCTTGAATATCCCGCGCAACAATTCCTTCATAACCTCTATCAGATTTCCCATGGATATATTCTTGTCTACCATCAATCCTTCCATCTGATCAAAAGTATGCTCATGGCAGGCATCAATGGCCTCGGAACGGAAAACTCGTCCGGGCACCACGCAACGCAAGGGCGCGCCATATTTCTCCATTGCTCTAACTTGAACCGATGAAGTATGAGTGCGCATAACCAGATCAAATTCTCCTTTTTCGTTCTTCTTATCTATATAGAAGGTGTCTTGCATATCGCGGGCCGGATGATCTTTGGGTATGTTCACCGCTTCGAAACAATAATGATCGCTTTCCAATTCCGGACCATCGGCCACAAAGAACCCCATAGATGTAAAAATGTCTTCCAATTCGCTTTTTATCTTGCTTATGGGATGAATATGTCCTCGCTCGACCCCTTCTCCCGGAAGAGTAACATCAATGAAAGGATCATCGGCCTTGCCTTTAAAAAAAGAGTTCTTGACCGCTTTGACCTTTGCTTCCATTTCCTTTTTTAGGTCATTGGCCATTTTGCCGATATCTTTCCTTTCTTCAGCTGACAGGTCCTTTATCTTCTTCAAAAGTTGACTCAACTCGCCCTTACGTCCTAAATATTTATTTTCCAGATCCTCAATATCGGTTTTTTCCTTTATTGAATCAAGCTTTTTTGATATTTCCGATCTTATTTTTTCCAATTCACTCTTCATATATTTATTTAATGATTAATCATGTTTGACTATCCGGCTTTTTTCCCGACTAACCCAAAAATATTCTAAAAGAAAAATGCCTATAACCAACAAGAACAGGTTCACCCAAGTAAAAAGACCTTTTTCTAAAAGCATCAATATGATCATTATCAACAATGACATCAAGAACGACTGCCTAAAAGCTTCAGCCACTTGCCTGAAGACCAGGGCTTTCTTAAGTATCTTGAACCTGACCAAAAACCCAACTATTGAAAAGGTGCCGGCCAAGGATAATCCCAGGGAACAATAGAAAAGGACAAAGCCCAGCCAGTTGGTTCCTTCCGGATCTATCATATTGATGACAAAAACAAAAGTTCCCCAACAGACAGAGGTGGCGATGCTCATTAATATAAGATAGCTCTTTAAGGTCATATTCGATCGATCAAGTACTTAGTTGATCGTTTATTTTTTAACGTGAATGGTTTGGGTCGGGAAAGCGAATTCTATCTTTTCTTGCTCGAACCTATCCACCAAAGCCAAGTTTATAGCCTGCTGAGTATCCATATATTCATTGTAGTCGCCGGAATTCAAATAATAGACCACCTCGTATACCAAGCTTGAATCAGCAAAATTACGAAAATGGGCTCGATCGAATTCCACATCAGCTTGAGCCTCTATTATCTGCTTGACCTGGGCCGGTATTTTTTCCAACTTGGCCTTAGGAGTATCATAGGTGACGCCGAACTCAAAGACTATTCGACGCTTGGCCATTTTGCCATAGTTATTGACGCGAGCCGAAGTAAGCTCGGAATTTGATATTACCAATTCCTGCCCCTGTAAAGTTTGGATCCTGGTGCTTTTGATACCGATATTCTGAACTACCCCCATATCCGATCCAACTATGATGAAATCACCTATCTTGAACGGTTTATCAAAATAGATCGAAAGGGAGGAAAAAAGGTCGGATAAGATATTTTGAACCGCCAAAGCCACAGCCACGCCTCCAATGCCAAGTCCAGCCACCAAAGAGGTAACATTGTAGCCCATATTGGAAAGCACCAGAACAATAGCTCCGGTCCAAAGGACTATCTTGGCCAATATCTTCATTAATCTAACTATGCCTACATCCTGGCCGTTGCCTTCTCTTTCTTCAACCATCCTTCTGGCGCCAAAGTCTATCAACCTTTCAGCTATCTTTATGAAATAATAAACGACCGCGATCAAAAAGATGTAATAAGCACCTTTGGATATCCAAGCAGAGACGCTTAAGAAATTAAGTGAAAAATAAAAAGCTACAAAAACATAAAAAGGCCAATGAATGGAATTAAGTCCGGCAATGACCATATCGTCTATCTCGTTCTTGGTCTTGTCGCTCAACTTCTTTAGCTTAGAAATGATCACTCCTTTGAATATCCTAAGGACAACTATAGAGAGAACGAAAACCGCCAAGGCGATCATCCAAGCTTTCAAAGGGTTGCCCAAAAGATCAACGAACCAAACAGTGTTGGTATCTATCATGGTCTTTAGATCCATATGATTTTAATCTAAATTGTTATATTGCTCTTTTAATTTATCCAAATTTTTCTTGAATTCGGCTAAACGTCGCCTTTCGGAATCAACAATATCCTTAGGAGCATTGTTAATAAATGCTTCGTTGTTCAATTTATTCTCAACTCTCTTCGACCCTTTTTCCAAAGTTTCTATCTCGTTGCCCAGTCTCTTTCTTTCCTTTTCCGGATCAATAGCGCCCAAAAGGTAAATATCCACGCCGCCGGCAGTTCCGAAGATCGCCTTGGCCATCTTCTCTCCTTTTTCTTTTATCTCTACTTCTTCAACGCCTGTTTTTAAATTCTTTATGAAAATATCGTTTTCTTTCAAAATTCCCGCCTTATCACCGGCATAGATCACCGCCTTCACCTTCTTGGCCGGCTCAACCCTGTTCTCTGACCTGATATTCCTGATCTCTTTAATGACATCGATCATCAAATTGAATTCATTGACGCCCACGAACTCTTTGACAGACACTCCCTTGAAATCTTTTTGGGTCGGCCATTTTTGGACCATCAACATATTACTATTGAATTCAGACCAGATGGCTTCAGTAGCAAAAGGAATGAACGGATGCCAAAGTTTAAGCAGGTTCCTAATGACATAAAGAAGAACAGCTCCTTTTTCCGAAGACTTATCGAACTTACTGGCTTCGACATACCAATCGGCCAACTCGTCCCAAGTAAAACTTTTCAGCTTATCGCCGGCAAAGGAAAGGTCGTAAGAACTTATATCCTCGGTCACCTCGGCGATCAGGACGCTTAATTTATTGAGTATCCATTTATCAGCATCGGTCAATTTGCTTTCGTCTATCTCTCGATCATCCTCTTCGTCAACTGTCTGCAATATATAACGAGAGATGTTCCAAAGCTTGTTCACGAAATTCCTGAACTGACCGATCTTCTCCTCTCCTAGTTTAAGATTATTGCCAGGAGTGTTGCCAATAAGCAGAGAAAGTCTGACTGGGTCAGTGCCGAATTTATCGATCACTTCTATCGGATCTATGCCGTTACCTTTGGATTTGCTCATCTTCTTGCCTTTCTCGTCCAAAACCATCCCGTGCAGATAAACATCAGAGAACGGCTTTTCATCCAAGGCATAATAAGACATCATTATCATTCTGGAAACCCAAAGAGTTATTATCTCAAATCCTGTTTCTAGAACTTGGGTTGGATGGTAGGTGGCCAGATCTCCGGTCTTAACGCCATTTTTGAAATTATCCGGCCAACCAAGAGTGGAAAAGGTCCACATACCGGAAGAGAACCAAGTATCCAAAGTATCCTCATCCCGCACCCAATCATCACCCTCTGGCGCTTCTTCTCCTACATAAATTTCATCTCCTTTGTACCAAGCGGGTATCCTGTGCCCGAACCAGATCTGTCTGGATATGCACCAATCATGCAAATTCTCCATCCAGCGCATATACATATTTTCGAATCTCTCCGGGACGAACTTTATCTCTTTGGTGGAAGCGGCGGAAATGGCCTTACCCTTAATGGACTCTCCTTCCAGTCTATCTAACTTCTTGTCCACATCAACGAACCACTGTTTGGAAGGAAGCGGTTCTATTGGATGGTCGCAACGATAACAGATGGAAAGATTATTCTCTATTTCCTCTTCTTTTTCCACCAGTCCTTTGTCTTTTAATTTTTGGGCTATTCTCTCTTTGGCTTCTTTAGCGCTAAGGCCGGAAAACTCTCCAAAACCCTCTTTGATCTTGGCATCCTCATCTATCACACTAACCAAAGGCAGATCATTCTTTAAAGCCATTTGATAATCAGCCATGGAGTGAGCCGGTGTAACGCCCAGGGCGCCGGTGCCGAATTCCATATCCACTTGCGGGTCGGCGATCACTTTTATTTTCAAAACTACGCCAAGAAAGTCAACCTCGAACTCTTGGTCGATATATTTTTTGTATCTTTCATCTTTAGGGTTAACCGCTATGGCCGTATCGCCAAGCTTGGTTTCCGGACGAGTGGTCGATATTGATATTGGAAAATCCTTTGAATATTTAAAAGTATAGAATTTAACATTCTGCTGGGTCTTGTGCTCTACTTCGTCATCAGCCAAAGTCGAATGGCAACGCGGACACCAATTGATCACTCGCTCACCGCGATATATCACTCCCTCTTCATACATGTCCAAAAACATCTTCTTAACCGCTTTCTGCCTTTGCTCATCAAGGGTAAAGGCTTCTCTGGACCAATCTATGGAAGCACCCATTTTCCTGACCTGGTTCAATATGGTGGCTTGGGTTTCGGCTAAGAATTTATCAACCTCTTTTAAAAATTTTTCCCGCCCCAACTCTTGCCGGCTGACGCCTTCTTTCAAAAGTCTTTTTTCCACCACGTTCTGGGTGGCTATGGCGGCATGGTCGGTTCCCGGGATCCAAAGGGTTTTATAGCCGTTCATCCTATGAAAACGAACCAAAAGATCCTCGATGGCCAGCATGGAAGAATGGCCAAGATGAAGTTTGGCAGTAATGTTCGGCGGAGGTAGGACAATAGTATAACTTTCGGCATTCTCTTCTACCAGACCATCTTCTATCATCTTGTCCGGACTAAAATAACCGGACTCTTCCCATTTTTCATAGATATCCTGCTCATACCTTTTGGCGTCGTATTGTTTTTGCAGATCTTTTATCATAAACCGCTTAAACCCAATAATAACCAAAAACCTTTTTAAGCCTTTGGTCTTAAAACTTTATTTTCTTTATTATTAGCCGTTTTGGCTCTTTTATTTATATATTTAGACTATCAAAAAAGACCGGGCTTGGCAAGCTTGAAGTCAAATAAAAAAGCGTCTTGGAAACTATCTCCAAGACGCTTGGCTTTTTGACCCGCCAAGGTCATTGATCAACTTTGGAAAAATGCCCGAGGATCAGCTCTCCCATCTTAACGGTGCCAACCACTTTCTCTTCGGGGTTTCGCTCTTTTCCTTCGGTCAGATCACAGGTGCGATAACCGTTTACCAGAACGCTCTTGACCGCCTTTCTGATCATTGTCGCGCCCTGTGCTCCTTTTTTACCGTCTTCCCGGCAAAGGAGATCAAGCATCAAAGCACCGGTCAATATCCGCCCGATCGGATTGGCCTTATCTTTTCCGGCCAGATCACAAGCTGTGCCGGCTCCGGATTCGAACATGGCCATTTTGGTCTTAGGACCATAGGACCAGGACTGCATCATCCCCATAGAGCCGACCGACTCATTGGCTCCGTCAGTGAGCACATCCCCGTGTTCGTTACCGCAGGCGATCACGAAACCTTTGAAGCGAGCCGGGTTGAACAGGTTCTGACAAGCATTGTCCGAGAACATATGCTCCATCTGAACATCAGGGAATTCCTGATCATGTATCCGGCAGGCTATCTTGTGCCAGAAGACATAACGCGGCATCACGTTATGCTTATCGATGACCAGAAGCCCTTTGCCTTCCTGTTTGGCCTTCTTGAACAAATGGCGAAAATACAGCTCCACCGATTCCCGGCGATAATAAGCCAGATCCACGACCAATTCTTCTTCGCCGACCACCTGATCCTTTTGCAGGATCTTGAGCTCGACATCGCCTACTAGTTTGTAGGCCTGGCCAAGCTCCTTGTTGCCGTAGTAGGAGTCTTCCAAAAGGAAACGCACCCACTCCTCGACCAACCCGTCTTCCGGTATTAAGTCGGGGCGAACTTTGGAAATGGATCTGAGCTCAGGGTAGAAAGCAACCGGCCGGAAATTGAACATCAAGCCCATCAGCTTACGCAGAGTAAGCAAGCATTTGGCTTCCGGCTTCATGCTCGGAAACTTCTTGCCCAAGGTCTTGTCCAGCTCCTTGTCGCCAACGCCACCGAAGAATACCAATCCGGACTCCTTGATACGAGAAACCGAGTCCGGCGGACAAGTATCGCCACGCTCTTGGAAAGCAGACCAGCCCATCGGGATCGGGTCGAAAGAAATATCCAGTCCGTCCAGCCGAGCTGCCTCTTTGACGACTCCGGCAGCCACCAGCATCATTTCCGGAGCCGAACCGTCTCCATAGACGATCGGTATATCGACTTTCTTCATGCTACAACTCCTTTCTTTTCCTGCAGATCAGTGGCCAGGGAAAGCATTTTGGGTACTATCCCTCCTTTCATTAGAAGCTCCTTCTCAGGCAAAGTGATCGAAAAACCAAAACTGCCTTGCTTGCTGTCGGAAAAGTAGTCGATCTTCCCCACTTGCAGATCGATCAGAACGATTCTCGGCCGATCTTCGACCAGTTTGGACCAGCGTCTGTCATCCAAGGAAATGCACAACAAGCCGTTGGCGAACATATTCTCCTTGAATATGCGGGCAAATGACGGCGCTATCACACAGCGGATACCGGCTTCAGCCAAAGCCCAAGGAGCTTGTTCACGCGATGAACCGCAACCGAAGTTGGCCCCGGCGATCAAAACACCCGCCTGGCCGATCAAACACCTGGTCACTTCGTCCATCTCGCAATCCTCCAAGCAATGAACGCCAAAAGACTTCTTGTCAGTCTCGGTCAGATATTTGGCCGGGATGATCTGGTCGGTATCGATACTTTTCTGAGTAAGGTATATCACTTTACCAGAGAATTCTTCGACCCCAACGGAACCGGAAGAACTCATGGCTGAATAATCAACCTGAGGATTCTTCACATTTTCCCGATCACTGGCGACCGCCTTTGGATGAGGGCATTGGAGCTTGGTATTGCTACACAAGTCCGATTCGGGGAGGGTAATACTGCCAACAATGGCTGACATAGCCGCCGTAGCCGGAGAGGCCAGAATAACACTTCCGCCCTTGCCCATTCTGCCCGGAAAATTCCGATTGGTGGTAGAAAGGCAAATCTCTTCCGGAGCCAACACTCCGTTGCTCATACCCAAACAGGCACCGCAAGTCGGATTCGTCACGCAACAACCGGCATCCATGAATATCTTGAGCAAACCGAGCTCATCGGCCTGCTTCCAAATATGAGCAGTAGCCGGAACGACCACACAGCGAATGTTGGAAGCCAGTTTTTTACCGGATCGGCGGAACACTTCCGCCGCCGCCACCAGATCTTCCAAACGACCATTAGTGCATGAACCGATATAGACCTGGTCTATTTTGGTGCCGGCCACGCTCTTGACCGTTTCGACATCCCCCGGCGAAGTACCAGTGGCAACCAAAGGTTCGAGCTTGGAAACGTCGATATTCACGATCCGATCATAATCAGCGTCCGGGTCGGAATTCCACCGGCCATAATACTTTAGGATCTCCTTATGATCCTTAAAACCGGCAATTGTCGGCTCCAAGTAGGCTACCAATTCGATATCTACCGGCCCCATCCCGGAAGTAGCTCCGGTTTCCACCGCCATATTGGTGATGGTCATTCGGGCGTCCATGGACAAGGATTCGAAAGCGCTTCCGCCGAATTCCAACACGCACCCGGTCGCGCCGTCCGTGCCGATCTCCCGCAGTAGGGCCAGGATCATGTCCTTGGAAAAAACATTGTCCGGTAAGGCACCATTGAAATTGACCCGGATCACGCCACCCGGTTTATGAAGCCACAAACCGGTAATTAATCCGGCCTCCAGAATGCTTGTACCGACACCGGCCGCCAAAGCGCAGAAAGCCCCGTGTGTACAAGTATGGCTGTCGCCCATGATACCGATCTCTCCCGGACGGATCCATCCCTTTTCCGGAATGATCGCATGACAAACACCATTGCGCCCGACATCCAAGAACTCCACGCCTTGCTCTTCGCTCCAGTTACGCATGATCTTGCCCTGAATAGCCGACTTACTGTCCTTGGCCGGAGTAACATGATCGATCATGGCTTTGACCTTATTCGGATCGAAGACCAGATCGCAACCACGTCCCCGGGCATCAATGATAGCCGGTGGCGTGGTGATCTCGTGGCACCAGACCCGGTCCAACTCAAGAACTCGGGACCCGTCAACCAGCTCTTCACGAGTGTGCGAATCCACAATTTTCTGATAAGCGGTCCTTCCCATATTCAAGCCTCCTTCTGTAAAATGATAGGAATGAAAATATAACCCAAAAACAAGGTTATTTTAAAAGAACAGAAAAATCACCCAGCAAAGGGTAATTTGAAAATATTAATCTTAAATAAGCAAAAAGTCAACTTACTTTTTAGTCTTTTACCTCAATTCTTTTTTTGTTATAATTAAGGGTCGATCAAGAACCAAGCAAAAGTATTGTTGACACTTATAGAATCTTTATATATATTAACTGATTGATTTTAGATCAAAAGGTTAACAGGAGGGTTAAAGAAAAGACAAATGCGCGAGAAACACCAGCAAATATTTTCCCAGATAGAAAAAGCCCAAAGGATACTTGTTACTTTTCCGGCTCTTTACAACGGCGACGCCATCGCTTCATCGTTGGCTTTGGCTTTGGCTTTGAAAAAAATGGGGAAAAAAACAGACATCATCGCCACCAAAGACGGACTGGCCGATCATCTGTCTACTCCCAGTTCATTTTTTTCTTTTTTGCCCGGATTCAACGATATCAGATCCAACCCGGATGAAAAATTCGTAATATCCCTAGACACTAGCCGAGCCAAGATAAAAAGCCTAAGGTATAAAGCGGAAGAAAAGGGAGTTAAATTCTTCATCACCCCTAAGGAAGGAAAATTCCAAAGAGAGGATGTAAAAACCTCAAATTCCTCAAACGACTATGACCTGATAATCACCTTGGATACGCCCGACCTGGAATCCTTAGGTGAATTCTTTGAAAAGGACAATGAACTATTTTACAAAACCCCGATAATAAATATAGATCATCACGGCGAGAACGAAGAATACGGCCAGATCAACCTGGTAAAATTGAACACGGTCGCCACAGCGGAAATAATCTATTCTTTATTGTCTGAAAAGGATATGTCTTTGATAGACCACGACGTAGCCACCTGTTTGCTGACCGGAATAGTGGTAAAGACCAAAAATTTCAAAACCGCCAATATAAATCCGAACACTCTGTCCTTGACTTCGGCCTTGATATCTAAAGATGCTCGTCGGGACGAAATAGTAAAGAATCTTTTCCGTTCTCGAAATTTGAAAGTCCTAAAACTCTGGGGAAGGATACTAGCCAGATTATCAGGGCTGAAGAATAACAAAGTTATTTGGTCCACTATAAACAAAGTGGATTTTGAAAAGACAGGTACTGACTCCACCGACTTAAGCGATGTAATAGAGGAACTGATCATAAACATACCGGAAGCGGAAGTAATAATGATATTCTACGAAGATCCCAAGGGGGAAGCTGAAGCGTCAGGAGCCAACTTGTTGATACACACACCTAAAAATTTCGATATACTGAATCTGGTTAGGGAATATAAACCCAAAGGAACTGACAAGTTCATGAAAATAGAAACACAAAAAGCCCTAAAAGAAATAAAAAGGGATATTATAGAACTTCTTGATAAGAAAATAAACCAATACGGCCCCTAGAACTTGAAAAAAAAGAAAAACAGTGTTAAATTAAGATTCAGCGGGTAGTCCCTGCGGTCTTTTTAAATTAAAGACTATTCATTAAGCTCCCATAGCTCAGTTGGTTAGAGCGCTGCTCTTATAAAGCAGAGGTCGATGGTTCAAGTCCATCTGGGAGCACAGTACAGAGCTTGAAAATAAAGCTTCGTTCAAGGTAGTCGATGGTTCCCTGCCTGGTGAGCAGGCAGGAAGTCCATCTGGGAGCACTACGTTCAATTTTAAATTGTTCAATCTTCAGTCTTCGATCAATTATTATGAATTGAAGTTTGAAGATCTATAATTGAAAATTAATAAGGGGCGGTTAGCTCAGTTGGTTAGAGCGCCACGTTGACATCGTGGAGGTCACAAGTTCAAATCTTGTATCGCCCACCCTGATAAAACACCGAATAATTGGTGTTTTTTGTTTATTTAACTATTCACAAAAAGTTAATCTAGACAAAATTTAAAAAATATGTTATATTATAATATCATTAATTTGAACATTTTTATCTACAAAACCCTACGGGAGGAAAGATGATCTCAGGAATGCAAATGGCCAATATGATGGTCTGGGAAGATTATGTCGGACGAGTCCTGTTCGGCAAGGATATCCTTTTGATATTCACCAGGCCGGGCTCCGAATGGCGAACCTGCTTAAAAGGCACGGTTCTATCTGTAACCATGTCCGGCGGACCCTATCCTCACCTCAAGAAGGTTGAGGTTGCGATCGAAGATATGATGATCTTCAACCACCGGGAAAAGAAATGGAATCTTTATCGAGAGGCCACCCGGCTGGTTATTGGTATCAACCA
Organism: uncultured Gammaproteobacteria bacterium; assembly: GCA_964602485.1. Taxonomy (GTDB): domain Bacteria; phylum Patescibacteriota; class Patescibacteriia; order Patescibacteriales; family WJLG01; genus WJLG01. The sequence goes on from CAZRQU010000006.1 coordinate 21,783, forward strand.
CTCTGAGATAGGTCTTGGCCTGAAATTTTTGGAATTTTCTTCGGAAAAAAACAATCTTTTCCCTGGCCGTAAGCTCAACGGCCAAATAACCCTATAATATCACGAGCACTCATCTCCGGCGATAATCTTTATCGTCGGAGATCTTTTATTATATTTTAAAGGACCGTAGTCTTGTCTTATAGAATATTCTTGCAAAAAAGGGCTATGCATTATATAATAAAAATACTAATATAAAGTGTTTTGAAGGCCTTGAGCCTTTGAATAAACACCCCTGGATCCTGGGATGTGTGTATTCTTATCATCGGAGACGAATACAGGCCGGGAAATTCAAAAATATGCTTGATTTCTTCAAAAAGAAACGTGCTCAAAAAAAGGTCCCCGAAGACATTATCGGACAAGACCAAGATGAACAATGGATAGACAATGACTACGAAGAAGGACAATTGGCGATAGACGTCTATGAAACCGACAATGAAATAGTGATCAAATCGACCATGGCCGGGGTCAAGCCGGAAGATATAGACATATCAATAAACAATGACATGCTCACTATCCGCGGAAAACGCGAAGAGTCTTCTAATATAAAAGAGGAGAACTATTTATATAAAGAATGCTACTGGGGCTCTTTCTCCCGTTCTATAATCCTGCCGACCGAAGTGGACAACAAGAACATAGATGCCGAATTGGAAAACGGGGTCCTAACCGTTACCTTGAAGAAGATATCCCATGATAAACAAATAGAAGTAAACGTAAAAGCTTAATTTATGAAGGTAACCTTCTCTATCGACCGCCTAGAGGGAGAAAAAGCGGTCCTCAAAGACGCCGACAACAACACGATCGTTTGGCCAAGGACCAAATTGCCCGAAGAATTCCAAGAAGGGCAAAATGTTTTGTTTGATATAACCGGCGGAGAGAAAAAAGACCAAACAGAAGCCAAAGACATCTTAAATGATATCCTGGACATAGAATAAATATGTTTTTTCAGAAAAAAGAAGAAAAAGAAAAACCGGAGTTCGACTGGCTACAGCATGGTGTAGCTGTTTTTTTTATTTTTCTATTGTTATTGTCCGCTTCCTATTTTGGGTTCAGCAATGCCTATAAGACAAAAATTCTGCCAAAGACCAGTATTGCGGGCATGGAAATAGGGGGTATGAGAAAAAAAGAACTCAAAGAGATGTTGAATGAGAAGGTAAACCAAGTAAATGAATCCGGGGTAAAGTTCACATTCAAAGATAAGGAAACGGTGATAAACCCTATAGTCTCATCCTTTGAAGGCGATATAGCTTTTTCTATAATCAACTTTAATGTGGACAAAGCGGTAGACAAGGCTTTTTCCATAGGCAGAAGAGGGAGCTTTTTGGAAAATTTCTCTGCAAAGATCAATTCTCTCTTCTACAAAACCGAGCTGGAAATGGACCTTTCCATGGAAGAAGAACAAATAACGAAAATACTTGAAGAAAACTATAAGAATATAGAAAAGAACGCCGTTGATGCCGGGCTGGTAGCCACGACCACCTGGAAAAACTCTTGGCAAAAGGAGATAACCTTTGAGGTGACCCCGGAAGAAGCCGGCTTTGAACTTGAATATGAAAAAGCCGTAAAAATACTAAAAGACCAACTGGTCAATTTTGATCTTTCGCCAATAGAGATAAAGGCGAAGCAGGACCTGCCCGAGATCCATAAAAGCGATGTATTGAACGTTAAGAATAAAGCTCAAGAAATACTGGAAAAAGCTCCCTTGGCCTTGATCTACGAAGATGAACGCTGGACAGTGGAGGCCAAAACCCTGTCTTCTTGGCTGGGACTGAAAAAAGGCATAAATAACCTGATAATGATCGGACTTAAGGATGAAAAAATAGAAGAATATTTAGAGGAGAATGTCGCTCCAGCAATAGAGCGCGAACCTGAGGATGCCAAATTAGAGATAAAAGAAGGGCGAGTAATGGAATTCCAAACCAGTAAAGATGGTATAGAGCTGAGTCCGGTAAAGACCATATCAAAGATAAAGAATGAATTCTTGGTAGGTACCAGTACAGAGATCGAGATCATCACCAACAAACTTGAGAGTCAAATAAAGACAGAGAATGTCAATGATCTGGGCATAAAGGAAATAATCGGCACCGGACATTCCAATTTTGCAGGCTCTCCATCAAATCGAATACACAACATAAATAATGGAGCTGAGTCTATCTCTGGAATACTCATAAAGCCTGATGAAGAGTTCTCTTTAATAGAAGCCTTGGGAGATATAAATGCTGAAACCGGCTATCTACCGGAATTAGTGATAAAAGGCAATCGAACGATCCCGGAATACGGAGGCGGTCTTTGTCAGATAGGCACGACCATCTTCAGAACCGCTCTGCAGTCCGGCCTGCCGATAACGGCCAGAAGGAATCATTCTTATCGTGTTTCCTATTATGAGCCGGCTGGCACTGATGCCACCATCTATGATCCTTGGCCGGATATGAAATTCTTAAATGATACCGGCAACCATATATTGATACAACATCGTATAGACGGAAACGACCTTTATTTTGATTTTTGGGGAACCAATGATGGACGAAAGATAGAGGTGACCGATCCCACTATATACAATATAGTTCCTCCTGGTCCGACCAAAATGGTGGAAACCACCGATCTTGAGCCAGGAGAGAAAAAATGTACTGAATCGGCTCACGCCGGCGCCGATGCTTATTTCGATTATACCGTTGCTTATCCGGACGGAGAGATAAAAGAGGAAAGATTCTCTTCCCATTATGTACCTTGGCGAGCGGTCTGTTTGGTTGGAGCGGAAAAAACAGAGGTGGAAAAAGAAAACGTCGCCACATCAACCCCGGAAAAAGAAGAATAAAACAACGATAACTTTTCCATAACAAAACAAGCGGCTCCTTTCAAAGGGGCCGCTTTTCGGTCTTTTGGTCTTAGCTATGAACTGGGAAACTCCAAATGGGTCAAGCATCCCGGGCATTTCATATGACCCCCTTTTCCTTTGGGGTCAGAAACGAAACACTGATAGCAGAATTCACATCCGCAACACGGACATTTGAAAATGAACTTTACACCATGAGACACCGGTTTTTGACAATAAGGACAATCCTTGGCCAAGATACGATAAACAGTCGTCATGATATTCTCCTTTTTCAAGCGTTAATGAAGCCGGAAATAAAAAAAAGAGATCGGCTTAAGCGGGTAAGGCAAGAAAATTTTCCCTAGGTGTATTTAAGCCGGGAACGTCCGCGAAAAGGATCACGAACTTTCCAGGCCTAAATACCCTAGCAAAAAATCCCCATGCTTGTCGTGCCTTGCCCGCTTGAACAGACCTCTTATCTTTGAGAACCTTTTTTAAAGGGTTCTTTATTCTTTTTTCAATGTGTCGTATTACCCTATCATATATGATTATATTTGTCAACCCCCTTTTGGGGGTATTTTTATTTCACTCTGTTTATTTTACTAAAATCAGTAAAATAAAATTTACAATCCACAAATACCCCACATGTTTTTACACATAGAAGCATTGTCGGTCCTTGTTAGTGAGAAGTAAATGAGACTTGGCAAGCAAAAGCCTCTTAAATAGCGCAAAACCCGCTTTTTAAAAACGGGTTTTGTTATTTGATATTTAAACTTCATTATTTACACCTACACCCAGGTCACGCAAGCTATCTTATCGCCCTTCTCTTTAAAGCTCATCAATTTGATACCTTGAGTATCTCGCCCTAAAGCGTTGACGCTTTTGAAGGCTAAGCGTATGACCTGCCCCTTTTCAGACATTATTATCAAATCTTTATCTTTCATGGCTTCGAAATTAACAACAAAGGCGTTGACCAGTTTGCCGGTCTTGTCAGTGACCTTAGCTGTTCTGATACCGGAACCGCCTCGACCCTGCAATTTATATAAAGACAGGTCTGATCTTTTACCAAAACCATTTTCCATTATGGTCAGTATCTGATAATTCTTCATCTTACTCTTATCCCCGGTACGGATAACTCCCATACCGACCACGCTATCTTCTTTCTTCAATTTGATACCATGAACTCCGGCAGCATTACGGCCCATTTCTCTAACATCTGATTCCTTGAAACGAATAGCCTGCCCTTGAGCGGTTATCAATTGGATCTCGTCCTTGCCTCCGGTCGGCTTGGCCCATATCAATCTATCCTCTCCACGCATCTTTATGGCGATCAGACCGGAACGCCTAACATTGGAAAAGGCCTCTATGGAAACTTTTTTAACCAAACCTTTTTCAGTGGCAAAGAATAGATATTTACAATCTTGTATCTTATCAAGGGGTAATATGGCCGTCACTTGCTCGTTGCCCGGAAGTTGAAGAAAATTGACTATCGGGGTACCCTTGGAGGTCCTGGAACCGGTTGGTATCTCATGAGCTTTTAACTGGAACACTCGGCCCTTGGTAGTAAAGAAAAGTTGATCAGAATGGGTCATGGTAGCATATAGGAATTCCACCATATCCTCTTCTTTGGTGGTTAGGCCGACCACCCCCTTACCGCCTCTGGACTGGACTTTAAAAGTGTCCGGAGCCACTCTTTTGATATATCCATCTCTGGTCATCATTATCATCGTCTCTTCGTTAGGAACCAGATCCTCTATGGAAAAATCTTTAACTCCTCTAGCCACTACCTGAGTTCTTCTGTCATCACCATATTTATCGACCAAGGAACCGATCTCTTCCTTTATTATGCTCCTGATCTTGGATCTTGATCTTAAAATAGCTTCTAATTCTTTAATGAGCTTCCTCTTCTCTTTTAATTCGGTCTCTATCTTCAATCTTTCCAAGTTAGCCAAGTTCTGCAGTCTCATTTCCAAAATGGCCACTGCTTGCCTTTCAGAAAGCTTAAATTTCTTTATCAAATTCTGCTTAGCCACTTCTTTATCCTTTGACTCTTTGATCACTTTTATAACCGCGTCTATCTTGTTCAAAGCGATCATCAGTCCTTCCAGTATGTGAGCTCTGTCGCGAGCCTTATCCAGATCGAACTGGGTTCTTCTGGTAATAACTTCCTCTCGATGCTTTATGTATTCCTCCAATATCATCTTTAAAGTAAGCACCCTGGGCTGAATACCGTCAACCAAAGCCAACATATTCATATGAAAATTCTCCTGAAGCTGGGTTTGTTTATACAAACTATTCAAAACTTTCTTTGGATAAGAATCCTTTTTCAATTCTATAACCACCCTAACTCCTTCCTTGTCGGATTCATCACGCAGATCTTTTATCCCTTGCATCTTCTTATTCTTGACCAAGTCGGCTATCTTCTCCACTAAACTGGCTTTATTTACCCGATAAGGGACCTCTGTTATCACTATCTGAAATCTATCCCCTTTCTTCTCTTCTATTTCAGCCCGGCCACGAACAGTTATTCCTCCTTTACCGGTAGCATAAGCTTGTTTTATGTCCTTTTCATTATAAATTATCCCTCCAGTCGGGAAATCAGGTCCTTTGATGAACTGCATCAGATCATCAACGGTCGCGTCAGGATTATCTATCAAATGGTTTATGGCCTGAACCAATTCCCCAAGATTATGCGGAGGGATGTCAGTAGCCATGCCTACAGCTATCCCCATAGTACCATTTAACAACAATTGGGGCAGTTTCGCCGGCAAAACCTTCGGTTCTTTATGAGAACCGTCGAAGTTCGGCATAAAATCAACCGTATTCTTCTCAATATCCAAAAGGGTCTCTTCGGAAATAGATTCCAATTTAGCTTCGGTATACCTCATGGCCGCAGCACTATCTCCATCCATGGAGCCAAAGTTACCTTGGCCGTTCACTAAGGGATAACGCATTGAGAAATCCTGAGCCATTCTAACCATAGACTCATAAACAGCTGAATCTCCATGAGGATGATATTTACCTAAAACCTCACCAACAACAGTGGCCGACTTCCTGAATTTAGCCCCTGACCTCAAGCCAACTCCCCACATAGCATAAAGAATGCGTCGATGGACCGGTTTGAGTCCGTCACGCACATCAGGCAAAGCTCTTTGGACTATAACGCTCATAGCATAATCCAAATACGACTTCTCCATCTCTTCAACTATAGCCTGAGAGGCCACTAGACCGTATTCGGTCTTTTGCAGATCCATAGAGGCTATTCTCTCTTCTCTGGAGTCCATTTTGGGATCAGAGCTCTTTTTTTCTTTCGCATCTTTGGGCGCGAACCCTTTTTCATTATTGGTCTGCTTCTTCTTTTGCGAATCCTTCTTCTGTTTATCGTCCTTGGAACTGGACTTCTTTTCCTTTTTTGGCATATTTAATCTATTTTTTCAGGAGTATTGCTTGCCGCTTCTCCTGTTTCTTTTGAATTATTATCATCAACAACAGCCTCTGGCTCAACGGTCTCCGGCTTTTTCTCTTCTTCTTGTTGTTGTTCTTGGAATATATTTTGCTCTTGAATATCCGCTTCCTCTATTTGATCCATGTCCTTTAATCTATCATTGAGCTGATCGAAAGAATCATAGAATTCATCTGCAAACTCATCCAAATAGGGCGGTCTGTTCGATCCTGTTCTATCAAGACCGGCAAAGATATTCTTTAAATTGAAAAGCCAAAGAAAGAATATCAAGAACATAAAGAAAACCACTCCGGTCCACATCAAGAATACCTTGTCCCTTTGTTCTTTTCTTTTGGACTTTTGTTTTTTTTGTCTTTTTTTTGACTCCTTTTCAGTTAACATTTAATTGAAGGGGTTCAAAACCACCAAGTCCATACCTTCTTGAGGAAGATCTTTCTTGTTCAATCGAAGTTTATCCTCATTGGTGGATCTTACTCCTAGTTCTTTTTCGAATTTTTCCACACCGTCCAGGTCCAAGCTCAGCCCTTTTATCTTATAGTGCATAGGAATAACGATGCGCGGTTCTATTTGGGAAACGACCTCAACGGCCTTTTTGGCGTCTATGGTATATTTTCCTCCTACCGGGATCATAAGGATATCAACTCCTTCCAACTGTTCCAATTGCTCATTGAAAAGAGTATGCCCCAGATCTCCCAAATGGGCGATGGTTATATCATCCATCTCTATTCTATATATTATATTTTCCCCTCTCTCTTTACCCGACTTATCATCGTGAAAAGAAGGGATCCCTTGTATCATTATACCTTTAACGTCATACTCTCCCGGAGTATCGATCACAAAAGGCTCGCCTCTTAAGGATCTAACATTGTTATGATCCGAATGCCCATGGCTTACAGTAGCTACATCAGCTTCGAAGTTAGGAGCCTTTAGCCCAGTCGACTTATCAAAGGGATCAGTGGCCAAAGTCAGCCCTTCCGGCCCGATCTTATCTTGTATCCTGAAACATGCTTGTCCTATCCAAGTAATTGTCATATATCTCTGATTATTTTATTATATTTGGGTCGATCAATATATCTGTGCTGGATGTTTTAGCTAATCTTATAGAAAAAATAAAAAAAGATACCTTGATATACCTATTATAATTATAGCAAATACTAGGGGGGTGTCAACTGGATTTAATTGACTTTTATATAGCTTTATACCATAATTTTTAATATAAAAGGCGAACCTAAAGATCAGGTTCGCCTTCTTATTTTACCTAGATCAAGATCAAGCGGCTTTCTTCAATGGCTCGCCATTATCTTCATCCGACTGGGTGAATTTGGCTACCACCCTCTCATACGCATCTATCTGTTTCTTTATATCGTCCGGTAAGAAGATCTTATTCTTGGGGAAATCGCTTAATATTTTAAGAGTGTCGTCATCCAATTTATCTTGACCATCCACAGTCTTTAATTCAACAAGTATCAAAGCTCTATCCGCTCCTTTTTTGAATTCATTGAGAAAGACCAAAAGAGCATTGCGCCCTATCTCTCTGGCTTTATCCAGAACCAAAGGCCTTTCCTTAAGATTGCCGGCCAAAGCTTTGGCTTCAACCACTCTGATAGAACTTATTTCTCCCAGATCATCCAAATTACCGGCATTCAATTCTTGCAATATACCCTCATACTCGGGGTCGTCGACCTCTTCCGATTCCAATCCTTTTACATGGTCATCCAAGTCTTTGTCCGGATCATGAATATTTAGTTCAGCCAACGAAGCATTGTCGCCCTCTGTCTGGCTCGCTTCTGTTGTTTCTTTTTGCTTTCTTTCCACCTCTCTTATCTTGTCCTCTTTTTCCAATATATTCTCCTCGATATTTTTGGCCTCATCTCCTTTCTTTGTTTTCCATGTTTGTTCCAAATGGCTTATTTCTTCCTTAAGCTCACTTATTTCATCTTTTCTCCCTTCACTTGCACTAGTTTGCCTTTCTGCTTTTCTTATCTCATCTTCAAGAGCCAATATCTCATTCTCTATCTCTTTGGCCTTATCCCCACCGAATTTTTTCCATTCGGATTCCAAGGTCTTTACTCTGGTTTTCAGATCCCTAATATCATCCGCTCTTCCTGTTTTCTTCTCGGTCCTTATTTGAACATCCTTTAGGTCTTTTTCTTTTGGCTTTGGCTTTGAACTTGGCAAAGAAATGTTTTCCTCATCTTCTTGTTCTGGCTCCACCGCAGATCCTTCTTGTTCTTTATCTTCTTCTTGTTCTGTTGAAGAAATTTCAGGGTTATCACCTTTCTCTGAGGTCTTAGCCTTTTTACCTACGGACCCGTTTACTTCCTTTTCCTGCTCTTCCTTTTTCAATCTTTCAACCGCCTCACCGATCACTTTGTTCTCTTCCTCTTTAGCCTTTTCAGCTTTCGGAGCTGAATCAGCTATCCTTCTTCTAAGGTCGTCCATCTCCTTTTTATCTTTTTGTTCCTTTTCCGCCATGGCTTTATCTTCGGCCTTTCTTTGTTTTCTTCTTTTTATTTCTTCCACCTCTTCTCGTCTTTGCTCATCCTGTTGCTGTTGCTCTTCTACTTGTCCTTGCTTATCCAAAATGATATCACGTCTGGCTCTTACCTTGTTGCCGTGTTCCTCGGCCTTTTTCACCTTCTCCTTATTTTCCTCTTGCCAACGCTGATTCTCTTCTTCAAGTATCTTTTCCGGGGATACAGAAGCTTGTTCCTGGTTTTTTTCGCCTTCAAAAATAGGGGTGGAGGTAGCACCCAAAAGGACAGCTTCCACTTGCTTCATGTTCACCTTACCCTTAGCCTTTATTCCTGTATCGAAACCGGCCACTCGATCGAACTTATCCATTGCCTTCTCCTTTTTAGGACCGTCTTCCATATTCTTTATCCGAGCATACATATCTTTCAAAACTTGAAGATCTTGAAAAAGCTTCATTCCTTCGGCAGTCGGCTTGCCTTTGGTGTTATTCTGAATATGACGGCCATGATCAGGGTCTTTTTTGTTTTCTTTCGACTCGCTGGATCCCTTTGGGGTCTTTCCTTTTTCAAGGTCTTCAATAGTGATAGGCTCCGGGTCGGGGAGCTCTTCCGGTCCTCCATTATCATTAACCTCTAGTCCCGGATAGCTCTCTTCAGCTGAAGAGCCGTCTTGCGAAGACTGGGGCTTCTCGAAGTCACGAAGATGATTATGAAGGATATTGGTATCCTCTATCTCAGAAGGAGAGGTGTCAGGAAGTTCTTGTTTTTGTAAATTTTTCTCTTGATCCATATTTTTTATATTATGAGATATGGCTTTCTATAAAGAAAACACCTCGGTACTGCTCCCCATCTGTTCCATATAAAAAGCGTCCAAGTCGCCTTCACCAGCCGGATTATAACCGTTGTTGACCTCGTTGCCGTCCAAATAGCCGTCGCCGTCCGTGTCGGGATCATTGGGGTCAGTGCCAAAAATAGCCTCGGACATATCATCTAAGCCGTCATTGTCAGAATCTACATGCTCGATATCAGAACCTTCAAGGTCATCGTTTCTCAATTCAAAAGAAGGCGGGCTTTGACCATCATCGATCCCGGCCGGAGTGGCCTTATGCATACCGGCTGATATGCCGCCGCTACCTATTTCCAAACAATGATCTATCTCATATGAAAGACCATTCTCCTTGACACGATACTCGTATTGAAAACCCTTTGGACAAACTTCGTTCGAGTAATATTCGGGATTGGAAGGAATTATTGCCATATAAACCTTTTCGGAAGAACTGCCAACCAAAGACGAAGATCCGTCGAATGAAATACTTTTTGGATATCTCTTTTCATCATTGAAATAAAGCTCTAAAGCTGTTTGAACACGCTTGATATCTCCCACTCTTAAGGAATCATTGGTTTCCATTCTCATCGGAGCCAAAGATTCATTCAATATCTCAGAGATCGAAGAATAGTCTTCCGGCTTTTCTATATTCACACCCTGATCGAAATCAAAGAACCTTCCCGAAACACTAAAATCCAAATTGAAAGTATCGAAAGACAGGTCGACCCCGGCCTCATCTTCTTTCTTTTCAAAAAGTTCGTTGAGCTTAGTAAGGTCGAATTTCATATCCGCCTTATACTTTCTTAGATAAAAATCCTTTTTATCCACCCATACCTCGCCACTGTCGCTTTTAAGTATCTCCTGCCACGAGTTAATGAAAGTTTTGAATTTATCGATATCTTCTCCAATATAAACTTCTTCCCCGGTAAAAACCTCTTCTTCAATATATTGCAAAAAAATGTCCTTCAATTCATCAACGGTCTCTCTTTTCAACTTAACCTGATAATGATAACAATTATGTCCGTCAACTTTTTCGTCAGCCAATCTTTTAACCGGTTCTATTATACTATTTCCTTTTAATATCTTTTCTGCTTCTCGGGCGAATTCCTCTACCTTCTCTTTTCTTTCCTTCTTTTCCTCTTCATTGCCTAAGGAAAAATTGATACTGGCCCCTATGTTCAATCCGGAAAGCATTTCTTGGTCACTGGCTGAAGAGGTGGCCATTATCCAAGAATCTTTGAACTTGGGAGGAATGAACATCTCCAACATCTGCGGAACTTTTTTTATCCTGAAAAAAGTGCTGCCTTCAACCATTTTCAAACCCAATCCAGCCCTGAAGGTCATAGTCTCGTCAAAATCGAATTCAAGCTCAATATCCTGTTTCATGTTAAGACTGCCGTTTTTGTTCCTCTGCACTTGACCTGACATATCTTCCTTGATACTGATGGTCCTGGTCTTGCCGGTCTTTACCGGCCCCATTGATCCCAGTCCCGACCCCTCTGATGAAGGAGTAACCTCATACTTTATATCATCCATTTCCGAACCGATGCTCATTTCGGCTTCATACGAATAGTCATTCACCTGCTCGTTCATTTTTTCCATCATCAAGCCCAAAGCATCCTCCGGCTTCTTTTCCAGAAAAGGAACCGTTACTTGTTTATCAGTAAAAGGTATTTGGCAACCGGAAAGAACCAACATTAAAACCGACGCCAAGATGAGTATCTTTGAATTTTTCATATTCATAAATTAATTATTTGGCGAAAAACATCTCGTCCTCAGGATCAAGGTCGCTACCCTTGGCCTTCTCATCTCCTCCTCCTTCTTCTTCATCGTTATTTTCGCTATCTTCTTCATCGTCTGTATCAGCTCCTTGGTTTTTATTATCCTCTTCTTGATCATCTTCCTCAAGTTCATTGTCATGATCTTCATCTTCGTCGTTGCCGTTTTCATCTTCTGATGACCCATCATCGGAAACTGCCGGCGATTCAGGCACCTCACCCAAACTATTGACCTCCTCTTCATCATCGTCCCCCAAATAACTTTCCGGTGCTTGGGACTCGCTACGGTCATGCAGGGCCGCTCCTGATGCCGGCATTGATCGCTGTCTATCGGCCTGTTCTTGGGTCACCAGTATCTCTCTTGGTTTGGCTCCATTGGACGGACCGATAATACCGGCTTCTTCCAGTTCATCCATTATCCTGGCCGCTCGAGCATAACCGATGGACATTCTTCTCTGCAAAAAAGAAGCAGAGGCTTTGCCTGAAGAAAGAACCATCTCTTTGGCGTCAGCGAACAGGTCATCAACCTCTTCGGTCATATTCCCCTCCAAACCAACGCCGGCAACTCCGCCAACTTTCTGTCTGTCGGTCACTCCTTCAACATATTCGAACTCCCCGCTCTTATCTTTTATATAATTGACTACCCTTTTTATTTCTTCATCACTAACCAAAGCGCCTTGAAGTCTTTTTGGCTTGGAAATATCAGCGGTCAAGAAAAGCATATCACCCTTGCCTAAAAGTTTGTCCGCCCCCTGGGTGTCCAAAATAGTCTTGGAGTCTATGGCCGAAGCCACGGAAAAGGCGATACGAGCCGGAGTATTGGCTTTTATCAAACCAGTGATAACATCCACCGAAGGCCTTTGAGTGGCCAAGACCAAATGTATGCCTACCGCTCTGGCCATTTGGGTCAAACGAATAACGCTTGATTCTATGTCTTTGGCGGCTGCCACCATCAGATCGGCCAGCTCATCGACTATGAAGACTATGTACGGCATCTTCTCTCCGCTTTTGACCGTCTTGTTATATGATTCTATATTCCTCTTCTTTTCCTTGGATAGGACCTCGAACCTTCTGTCCATCTCATTCAAACACCAACGCAAGGCATTGACCGTCTTTTTGACATTGGTGATCACTGGTGTCAAAAGATGAGGAATGCCATCATAAACAGTTAACTCGACCCTTTTGGGATCAACCAGAATAAAACGCAGATCCTCGGGATCGTTCTGATAAAGCAAACTAAGGATAATGCCGTTCAAACAAACGGATTTACCAGAACCAGTAGCGCCGGCAACCAGCAAGTGAGGCATTTTGGTTATGTCATAGGTCCAGATCTTTCCGGCCACATCCTTACCTAAAGCAATGGTCAAATTACTCTTGGCCCGCTTGAACTCCTTACCGTTTATGATCTCTCGTAAAGAGACTATGGCCTTGCTCTTATTAGGGACTTCCACACCAACCAATGACTTACCAGGTATCGGCGCTTCTATTCTAATAGGATGAGCGGCCAAGGCCAAGGCCAGATCATTGCTCAAAGTAGTGATGCGAGAAAGTTTAACGCCTTCTGCTGGCTTAAAACTGTACTGAGTAACGGTCGGACCGACAGCTGTATCAGCCATGCTTACCGGAATGCCGAAATTCTCCAAAGTCTTTTCTATTACCAAGGCACTGTTCTTTATATCGCCTGATGACGGCTTACCGGTAGACTTATCCAAAAGATCTACTGGCAGGTCTATCTTTACTTTACTAGCCCTCCATCTATCCCCATCATCTTCCTCCTCTTTGGCTTTGCTTTTGGTTTTGGCCGGTTTTTCTTCTTTACTAATGCTTTCTTCCATAAATTCTGGTTCTTGCGGAGAATCGGCTATCATCTTCTTGGTGAATTCCAAAGCTTCAGCCTCTTCTTCGGCTTCTTGCTCCTGGCCTTTCTTTTTATTCAATTTTATATCATCCTTCTCGTCAACATCGTCTTCCGCCTCTTCATATTCTTCAGCTAACTCTTTTTTGTCGCGTCCATTGAACAACCACCCCAACACGAACTTGGCCGGAAAAAGTATCTTGGCCAAAAGACTGCTTTCGCCAAAAAGACTGACCAAGGAGGTGTTGAATATCAACAATAAGGAAATTATCAATAAGGCGGTTTGAACCACTAGTCCACCCCAAAAACCAAGGACGTTCATGAACACTTTAGCCAGATACATCCCCATAAAGCCACCTCCATAACCTCCTCGAGCGGCGTCCGACCACTCTTCGATCGGTAAAAAGAAATGAAAAAGGGAAAGAACGGATACAAGCATCAAAAACAGGCCAAGTATGCTAGCTCCTTTTATATAACTTTTATCCTCTTTATATAAGAATACGCCCCAGGTTATCAGCAAAGGCGGGAAGATCCATCTTCCCCAGCCAAAAGCCAGTTCCTGCCCCTTAGCCAATATCTCGCCAAAGCTGCCGGATAGGTCGAACAAGCTCAAAAAGCTCAATACTCCCAAGAGAACCACGCAAACGACCAAAATTCCTTTCTTGGTCTCTCCGGCCAGATCCATTTCCGGCATCGGAAGACTTTTGAATTTGGAAGCTTGTTTCTTTTTCCCCTTATTTTTCTTTTTATTTTTTGCCATAGATCGATTTTTTAACTTACGAACTCTAAAAAATGATCGTTTTTCAAAAACGACCTCCTTGTGGGTTGTTTATAATATAATATTACCACAAAAAAGACTTTAGAAAAAGAAAGACTCGCCTATGCTCGACCTATTGGCCTCTCTTTGACAATATTAATAAAATATGCTATAATATAGATAGAAGATAAAGCTACACCAGACCATTGACCCTAATAAGGCCGTTAAACAATAATTTGCTTATTTTACATAAAACTTATCTGAAAGGAGCTTCATTATGAAGTATTTCATCGTTCTTTTCGCTCTTATCTCCGCAACTGTCTCCGTCCGCGCCGAAAATTTCGTTTCTCAGGACTTCTACAGCAGTGTTTCGACCTACACGGTCGAATGCGACGAAACTGGACACTGTTACCTGGTGCTGGAAAGCGCCGGGTTCAAGAAGCTGAAAAGCGAACGGGTATTGGTTACTGCTCGCAACAGCGAAACCAACACTTGGCGACGGCTAGGAAAGATCAAAGGCAGTAAGGTGACTATTACCTTTCAGTGCCAAGAAGATGCTGAAAAGTATCTCAGATCATGGCATTGGAAGGTTGAAAGCTTCTCGTAAGCTTTCAACCTTCGTTCAATAGCGGTTCTCTACACTCTAGGGGGCCGCTTTTTTCTTTTGCTGGAATACAATGACGATAACAGCGCTTCCGGCGACAATTGCAGCCAAAACATACTTCAATAAATCTTTTTTATCGCTTCTAGCCGGCAATTCCCATTCTTCAACCTCCTTTTGGCCAAGTACTTGTCCGGATTCTTGAGGCTCTGACAATGAATTCAAATACAGATCATTGGCATATCTGGGCAAGATGACCAGATCGCCGGAAACAATCCCTAGAACCCCTTTCACCTTCAGTTCACCGTCCTCTTTTATATCTTTAGTGTCCGCTTCCAAATTATCTTTCAAATAAATAGTAGCTTCTCCAAAACCATCGTTCATATATATTCTGGGCAGGTCCTTCTTTACCACCTTGCCTTCTACTTCCAGCAATCTGCCTGAGTTCCTTTCAAGCAGATCCTCGGAGCTTGCCTTTTTTATCGGCAATTCATTATCTTTTTCCAACACTCTAATGTCTTTCAGATCTTGGGTCTTTATGGTCATCTCGTCGCGAATATCCACTACCTCGCCTTTGATCTCCAATAAGTCTCCGGCCTTGATCTTTGGAAAGTCCTTTTTATAATTATAAACCTTGATGCCGGCATAATTATCAACGATATAAAAATATTGCGTACCTATAACCCCGGGCTCAACCGCTGCCACCCCTTTTGTTATTATCTCCTGACCCAAAAACTCTCTGGCCTCCTTTATGGATACGCTTTTTGTCTCAAGCTCTTCTATGTCGGGTAAAGAGTATGTGCTCGGTTCGATATCTTCGAACCAATAATGCTTGATCTCCTCTTTTATGTCATTACCACTATCTTTTGCTTCAACCATCCCTACTCGCACCATTTTGGAGAACAAGGATTCCTGATGATTGTCAGCCACTTTCAAGGTCACTTCATATTCTCCCGGCTTTAAAAAGGTGTGTCTAGCCTCTTGGATCCCCACCTCGGTCCCGTCTCCGAAATCCCAGCTATACCGCAGATCATCGCCCTCCTCATCGATCGTATCAGAAGCATCGAAAAAGATCTCCTTTTTTGGCTCTACCTTCTCGGGCACGGAGAAAAAAGCCTTGGGCGCCGTATTCAAGGACTTGACCTGGTTGTTCGATCCCGGGGATATCTGCGCCGAAAAGATCCAATCGCCAACCAAAGAAGAGTTAAGAAAGAACTCCCTGGTGGAAGTGCTTATCCTGTCTAAGTCTATATGATCCGTGTTCACATAGCTATAACCTTCGGGCGCTGGCGGATATTCAAGAGTGTCTTCGGCTGTTTTTCTACTTGGCTTAAAAAGTTTGATCTCTCCTCCGGAATTATTAAGGACCAATCGGCTCTGCGGACGAAAGATGGCGAATTGTTTGCCCGGACCAACAGTTTTGCTAAACTGGATCTCATATAAAAGATCCAGTTTGCCGAATTCGTAAACCTTTTCATCCACCTCTATTCTCCAGCCCTCCAGATCGACCGCAGTCTGGCCGATGTTCATCAACTCTATGAATTCTCCCGTCCGATCTGACCCCACAACATTGGGATATATTTCATTGATGATCATTTTACCTTTTTTATCCGCAGAAACTTCAGGATGTGCACTCCCACTGTCATCACTGTCCCCTAAAGCATCCTCTGTCAACTCATCTTTTGTGATCAATAATTCGTAATTATCTTTTTTAGGTGTGCTTTCTGCTGTTATCCAATTTCCAGCAACTAACTGCATGGTCGCCTTTGTTTCATTATCGCCGGCCGGCCAAGCCTCTAAAGCTTTTATTTCATCTATCAAATTATCATCGTCATCAAAAAGGTTCAGATCCTCGCCGGAATTGGCCAAAGACCCGGAATATATGAGATCAGCTGTTGCTTTTGGCGCACTATCATCGTTTGTCCTTTCCAATAAAAAATAACCTTGGGCAGGAATAACTCCTTCCAAGGTGATCTCCGGCTGGCCATCATCTGCCAAAATAAGCCAGCCGTCCAAATTTACATTTTGACTACTTGGATTATAAAGCTCTATCCATTCGTCATTGGCAGACTCTTCCGAGCCCATCCAGCATATCTCAGAGATAAAAACAGTCTGCTCTGAAGCTTGAGCAAAAAATTTTCCTCTCACCACTAATGGCGAGAGGAAACCTGATAACAAAACCAAAGTCGCTATTAGGTACTTTTTCCCTCCTTTTGTATTCATATATCGAATTATATCAAAAAACCTGGATTTGCTTAATATCGTTGACAAAATGGTATATTTATGATATAAATAAAACCAATTTCCAACAAAGAACAAAAGGAGATCTTTATGAAAAAAGAGCTGTTGACAACCGCTGTAGTGACGATCGTATTGGCAGTGATCACTATCCAGCTGGTACCAATGGCCATTATCTGGACCGGCTTATCAGTGACGGTTTGGTTTTTGGTCTTTTTTCTTTTTCGCTATATGAACAACTATCCGATCGAGCAATGGCCGGAAAAGTACAAAAAGAAAGCCAAAAAAGTCGTTCTTAGCGGCGGAACCGTGTTAAGCATTTTTAGCTTAATAGCGGCAATCTTCTTTTGGAGAATGGATTCCATCATGTAGGATCTTTTCCAAAAAAAGATCACTCCCCTTTGCATCAAAAGATGCCAAGGGGATTTTATTTTATTGCCAATATACGCCCGACCGAACACATTATGTTCTTTATGACAATCGACCCTTATTATGTTATAATTATATTAAAGTATGCGTTAATACCGCTAATTTATGTTTTCAAGCCAACAACTAAGGACCATTCTGACCAAAACCAGGACCGTATCAGCTAAAGATTTCGATAAACTGGCCAAGGAAGCTCAGGAAAAAAGCAAAAACACGGAAGAATACCTAATAAGGAAAAAAGTTGTCAACCAGAAAGAACTATATGAGAAGGCAGCCAAATTCTTTGAGGTGCCTTTTATCGAACTTAAAGACCAGGAGATAAATGGAGAGGCCTTGCAAATGATACCGGAAACTATTGCTATCAGTCATAATTTAATAGCTTTCGACCTGGATAAGAACAAACTGAAGATAGCCGTACTTGATCCGAGCGACCTGGAGATATTCGAATCAATAAAAAAGAAAACCGGCAAAAAACTCGAACTGCATGTAACCACTCCTCCCCAAATAAAAGATGCTTTAAAAAAATATCAAGAGACCATAAGATCGGAAATAAAACACATCTCCGGAGAAGAAGATGAGGAGCAAACGAACAAGGACCTGAAAGAAATAGCCGAAGGCATAAATATAGTAAAGATAGTCAATGATCTTATAGAATACGCCATTTTTCAAGGGGCCAGCGATATACATATAGAAGCCGAGGAGAAAGAAGTGGTGATACGCTACCGAATAGACGGAGTGCTGAGGAAGGTTATGTCTTTGAATAAATCACTGCATGCCGGCATAATCGCCCGCATCAAGATACTTTCCGATCTTAAGGTAGACGAACATCGCCTGCCTCAAGATGGACGTTTCAAAATAAACAATGAACGCTATAAAATATCTTTCCGTGTTTCCATCATTCCCACTTTTGACGGGGAGAAGGTGGTTATCCGTCTTCTGAACGAAGATTCACAAATGCTTTCTCTGGATCAATTGGGCTTGCCGGAAAGAGAATTCGATATAGTCAAAAGGAATATAAATAAACCGCATGGCATGATCCTGGTTACCGGACCGACAGGCTCTGGTAAAACCACCACCCTTTATACGGTCATGCGAATACTGAACACTCCTAAAGTAAACATATCCACCATAGAGAATCCGATAGAATACCGCATGCCCCATATCAATCAATCTCAAGTCAACCCTAAGATAGGTTACACTTTTGCCAGCGGCCTAAGAGCCTTTTTGCGCCAAGACCCGGATATAATAATGGTTGGTGAGATACGCGACGAGGAAACAGCGGAAATAGCGGTTCATGCCGCCATGACCGGACACCTGCTCCTGTCGACCCTACATACCAACGACACGGTCACTACCCTGCCCAGACTCTCACAAATGGGTATTCCCAGCTTTTTGATAGCTTCCACCACCAATATGATAATATCGCAAAGACTGGCTAGAAGGGTTTGCCCCGAATGTAAAAAGGAGCACAAAATGGATAAAAAAATGATATCTGAAATAAAAAAACAGGTTCCGAACATAGAAACCATCCTGGCCAAACTGGCCAATAATAAATTGATAAATTCTGATAAACTTGAAGAACTGCCCTTTATGAAGGGTCAAGGCTGTAAAAAATGCAGCAACACTGGATATAAAGGCAGAAGCGGGATCTACGAAGTCTTGGAAGTTACGGAAGAGGTATCCCAGTTGATATTAAAAAATGCCGATGCTTCCGTCATTAAAAAAGAAGCGGAAAAACAGGGAATGCTCACCTTGGCGGAAAATGGTCTGATAAAAGCCGCTTCCGGAGAAACCACCTTAGAAGAGGTTCTCAGGGTCACCAAAGAGTGATCATATCAAGGAACAAGTTTACCTGCTTGGCTCTTGAAAAGAATACATTATGAAAAAGGAGGAAAAACAAAGAAATGTTGGGGATAACAATTCCCGTCAAGAGACTTTTTCCGAAAAAATGGAGAAATTGCTCTTAAGATTGGGCAATGTACCAGCTAAAGAGAAACTCTTTTTTGTTAGGCACTTGAGCATAATGCTCAAAGGTGGAATACCTTTCTCGTCCGCTTTTGAAACTTTGGCCAAACAGACCAAAAACAAACTTTTCGCTCGAGTTTTGAAAAACGTCTCTGCCGACATCAATCGCGGTAAAAGCCTATCAGAAAGCCTTAGGCCTTACGAAAAGATATTCGATGAATATTTTATCAACATGATAGAGTCCGGAGAAATATCCGGAAAACTAGAAGA
Source organism: uncultured Gammaproteobacteria bacterium (assembly GCA_964602485.1). Lineage (GTDB taxonomy): Bacteria > Patescibacteriota > Patescibacteriia > Patescibacteriales > WJLG01 > WJLG01. The sequence continues at coordinate 41,284 of CAZRQU010000006.1, forward strand.
GGTCTTGAACCAGCTGTACATACACTTAAAGAAAAAGCATGAGATGGTCTCCAGAGTGAAAGCCGCTCTAACCTATCCGGCCTTCGTGATAACGGTAATGGTCGGAATAGCCATATTCATGATGATATCGGTGGTGCCTAAAATAACCAGCATCTTCGATGAATACGAAGCTGAGTTGCCGCTGATGACCAGGGTTCTTATAAATATCAGCGATTTTATGATCAACAATGGCCTGTTCGTCATAATTTCCACCGTAGTTCTGATATTATCAACGATAAAGATACTTCAAACCAAGCGAGGCAAATACATCTTTCAATTATTGATCATGCGAATGCCGGTATTCTCATCAATGATAAAAAAGATAAACATCGCCAGATTCTCTCGAACCGTCAGCTCTTTGCTAAAAACCGACATAATGATAATAAAAACATTTCAAATAACCGCCGGCGTACTGGGTAATCTCCATTACAGAAAAGTGGTGATGAAAATATCGGAAAAGATAAAAAAAGGCGGACAGATAAACGAGGTCATCAAAGATTATCCTGATTATTTCCCGCCAGTGGTCATTCAAATGATCATGGTCGGCGAACAAACCGGTGAGCTGGACGACATTCTTTCCGAACTGGCCGAATTCTATGAAGATGAAGTGGAAAAGACCTTGGAAACATTGCCTTCATTGATAGAACCTCTCTTGATACTAGTTCTTGGCGTGGGGGTTGGATTGATGGCCGCAGCCATAATCCTGCCGATGTATTTCTTAACTTCGGCTGTTTAAAGAATTATGTTTGACAAAAAAACATCAAACAACCAAAGAGGCAGCTTTCTTATAAACGTATTGGTCTCAGTCTCTATCTTAGCCCTAGCCATGACCCTGTCCATTCCTCATCTGCGAAGATATCAGCCCAATATGAAATTGAACGCCGTAGCCAGGGATCTAACGGCCGACCTTAGACAAGCTCAACAGCTTACCATAACGGAACAGGTCGTCCACCAGGTGGAAATGGACTTTGGCAATGATGAATACAGCCTGATAAGGACCGGCGCCCCCACTACCACGATCAAAACAGTGGAGTTTCCGGTAGAGGTCAGTTATCAACAAATAATCGGATTGACCGGAAATAAGGTGATCTTCAATTCTTACGGCGGAGTAAGCGAGTCCGGTCAAGTAGTTCTAGACAATATCAATGGAAAATTATCCATAGTAACGATCAAGCCTTCCGGCTATATACAGCTATATCAATAAGTATGAGAATAAAGCGCAACCAAAAAGGAATGACCCTGCTAGAGATAATGGTGGCCTTCACCATAGTTACCGGCTCCTTTATATCTATCCTGCAAGCCTTCCCTATGGGGCTTTCGCTAAATAAAAGATCGGAGATGGCTAGCGTGGCCTCTTATCTTGCTCAAGAAAAGATAGAAGAGCTTTGGTCTCTGGGCTATGAGGATACCGCGACCGGGACAGTTGAATCCAAGCACCCTTTAGGCGAGGGGCCGGATGATTATCTTTATCAATTCCAAAGGGAAACCGTAGTGAATTATGTTGACGATTCATTAGCAGCCACTAGCTCTGACGCGGGAATGAAAAGAATATCAACCACCATTTATTATATCGACGCTTTGGATAAGAATGAAAAAAGTTATAACATAACCACTTTAATAAGCCAACGCTGACCAATCCCTTAAGAAGGGTTTTTTGATGCGGTCTTTTCAAGCTTATGAAAAAAATATTCGATCTAACAACCTTATTATTGCTAATAAGCGTAGCCGCCCTTGTTTATCTTGGCTATCATAATTTTTATCTGAAAAAGAACGGTTCTCAAGAATCTGAAAAAGAAAAAATACTTCAAGAAGCTAATAGGGCGCCAAAAGTAGTAAAAATGGATGACTCTATAAAAGGAAAGAGAGGAGAGGACATCTTCTCTCCTGAAGATGGTTCTGAGCCTTTGACAGAAGCCGATATTATTGTAAAAGATGATGGAATAAAGATAGTAAAAGGAGAAAAGGAGCAAGAGGCCGAAGAGCCTGTCGTTGTATCGAACGAACAAGAAAAAGGATCGTCAAAAGAGCAAACATCGCCAGAAGAAACCGACCTGCCCCCCATAGAAGATGCCCGCTCTCCCCAAGATCCGGAAATACCGGAAGAAAAACTAATACCTGACCCCATTGAAGAAGATGAGGAAAAAGAAAAGGATGAAAAAAACATCCTGACCACTCCCGGGTTTTACGAAAACACCACCTATAACTACAGCTTCTCATTTCCTGAAGATTGGCCCATAAAGATAAGAAGCGAGGAAAATATATCAGTAGGCACTATACCTCCCAAAAACGGGCAAGGGGCCATAACAGTGGAAGTGGCTGATGATCTAGGCAACGAGATAGAGGAAGCCAAGGCGGAAGCCCAAAGATATCCGGGAATAATAACCATAAAGGAAACCCCTATCATCATAGACGGGATCTCCGGCACTAAAATGACTCTTTATAATTCCTTGAACGATCTAACCGATGTTTATATATATTTGAAAAAGGGCGGACATTATTATGTTATAAAATATAGCGAAGAATCCCCTTCTTTCTTAGCAGATATAGAAAACACTTTGACCACTTTTAAATTCACTCGATGAACAACAAAAAGCTATCAAAAGAAAAGAAAGGCTTTACATTGATAGAGGTAATGGTTAGCGTCTCTCTTTTTGTTATTTTGATATTATTGGTCAACTCCCTTTATATCGTCTCACAAAGAGCCTATACTAAAGGGTCCAACAAAGGAGAGTTGGTCCAGAATGCCAGAGTTTGTATAGATAGGCTATCCAGAGAAATAAGACAATCCGTGGAAATAATAACCTCCTTGCCGGCAACCAGTACCGGTGCGCTCTCTTCGGAAATATTTTTTCGCGACGGCCATAATATCGATGATATAACCTATATCTATTACTATCTTGATAACGATCAACTGATACGCCAACACCGAGCTTATTTCTTTTCCGCTGAGCCGGAAACCTACGTGACCCTTTCCAGTGTTGATGGAAGTGGCGACCCGCCTGAAGTAAAGATACTGGAAGACCGGGTCGTAGGAGAATATTTCGATTCTGTCGGCTTCTGGGGGGATGATGGCCTGGTTTACGTAGAAATGGATCTTAATAAAAACAATGATGATATCCGAGTAACCAGCAGTGTTTACAGCCGTAACCGATAACAGATATCACAATTAGCGATGGAATATATAAATAACAAAAAGGGAGTGGCCATGATAATGGCCGTATTGTTAATGTCTTTGATAATGTTCATGGCCATGTATTTTTTGAATTTCTCATTGACCGAAAACAATATTTCCCACAGTCAAGCCTGGGGAGCCAAAACTTATTATTTGGCCGAAGCGGGCATAGCGGAAATGGTTTGGCGGCTGAAGAATGATGAGTCCTATAAGAATAATTTTGAAACCGTAGACAATTGGTCGGACAGCTTCATCAGGAATAACCCCTTTGGTCCGAAAAGCGGTTCTTATGAAGTAAGTATTTCAAACTCAGACCTGGCCAGAGGCGAGATAGTATCCATAGGATCGATAGATATCGGCGGCGGCACCAGCCAAAGAATAGTCAAAACCTATGTTTACAGAGCTTTAAGCGCCAGCTCCACTATTGATACAGCTTCCAGCTCCGTGCTTATGGACAATGAAGCTGACATATCACTGAGCAAAGTGAATATAGTAAATGGCAGTATCCATTCGAATAATGATATAGATATAAACGGAGTGAGCACTGTCAATGTAGATGAGGATATTCGAGCTGTTGATGAATTTGATAAATCTGTTTTTTCGACCGTTAATGTTGGCGGGGATATTATGGATAATGTATCATATCCACCCCCTCCGGAAAGCGTGTCCATGCCGCCTGTTTCATTCGATGAACCATCAGACCCCAACTCTCTTAAAAATCAAGCTGAAAAGATATACACGGAAGCTGAATTTGAAAGTTTAATGAACACTACCACCAATCCTCTGATCATAGACGAAGCTATCACTTATGTTACCGGCGATATAGTCTTTGAAGGCGACCCGGACATAGAATTGAAAGGGTTACTGGTAGCTGACGGATCCATAACTATTGGCAGGGTTAGATGGTTATTCTTCGTCCCCTATTGCAAAAACAATGAATACACTTCATTTATGGCCAGTAGCTCTCCCGGCAGTCCAAGTGGCCTTATCTCTAAAAATGACATAAACTTCGAGCTTTGCACTTCGGCCACCGACATAGAGGGAGTGATCTATGCCGCTGATGAGATAATGATCATGGATTTTGCCGATAACATGGATCTCACCGGAGTCACTATTGCCAGAAATCTGGACATAATAAGTATTTGGCAACCGATAAACATGATATTCGACGAGGAAATACTTTCCGATACCTTGGAAGAAACGGAATTCTCGCCCGTGATCACCGTAGAACATTGGGAAGAGGAATATTGATCCGCGCTCAGTATCCTTCTTGGCCGGATAAAGCTATGATATAATTAACTCAGCTACAGAATAAAATAAAAATTTATGCTATTGACCGGAAAATCCGCTAACCCGATAGGGTTGGACATATCAGATCTGTCTTTAAAATTGGTCCAGCTCAAGAAAAGCGGAGGAAAAACCAAAATAAAAGCCATGGGAAGAGTGGAGTTGCCTCCGGGATTGATAGAAACCGGGGAGATCAAAAACAGAAAAGAGGTGATAAAAGCCATAAATAAGCTGGTGAATAATCCGGAGATCGGAAAAATAGACACTAATGAAGCCGTAGTTTGCTTGCCGGAAGCAAAAACATTCTTAAAACTGATAGAAGTCGATAAAGGGGAGAAGGATATGGACACCGCAGTGGCCACCGAACTGGAAAAACACGTTCCACTGGAAATAGACGATATCTACTACGATTGGCAGCCAATAAAGAACATCCATCGTAAAAAATTGGTTCTGGCTGGCGCTTCCCCTAAAAGGCTAGTTGATGATTATACGGATGTTCTGGCCCAGGCAAAATTGACGATAGTAGCTTTGGAGCCCGAACCTATATCCATCTGCCGTTGCTTGCTTCCAGAAGAAAGTCCGAAATTCAAAGAAAAAAACAAGGGCAATTACGGAATAATAGATGTTGGCGCCACCAACGCCAGTCTTACCGTCTACTCCCAAAATACAGTGATCTTCACTGCCAGTATGCCGATATCAGGAGAAAAGATAACTCAAAAAATATCCCAAGCTCTTAACATAGATGAAAAAAAGGCGGAAAAGACGAAAATAATATACAGCCTAGATGAAGACAGAGAAGAAAGGAAGGATGTTAACCAAATATTATCTACCATGGTCAATGAATTAGCCGACAAACTGAAAGAAGCTATAGCTTTCTATGATCGGGACTACTCCGACTGGGGAAAAATAGATAAGATATTGATTTGCGGAGGTGGAGCGAATTTCAAAAACCTGGAAAAGATACTTAGCATAGAAACCGACATAGAAACAGTGAGAGGAGATGCTTTGATCAACCTCGACGAAAACCGTGAAAAATTCCTTAACTACTTTCAGAAAACGTATTCATTGAAGACAAAACTTACCTCCAAAGAAACAAAAAATAAAAAAAAGAAAAAAATAATGAAAGTCGGACAAAATCTTTCTCCTACTTTTGCCACCACTATTGGATTGGCGCTTAGAAGCGTCTTTATAAAAGACGTATAAACATATGTTGAGAATAAACCTGGTTCCGGAAAAGACCAAAAAAGAAATAAACCTTAGAAAGGTATACTCGCTGATCAGGGGAATAAACTACATACTGATAATGATAGCCATCTTGATCAGTGCTATTTTTGTTTATTCTAAAACATTCTTAATGGAAAATTCCAATCCTGAACAAGTCAATGTCTCCTTGCCTGAGGTTGATAACAATAAATACGGCAAAAAGCCAAGAGAAATAAACAAAAAATTGAACGACCTTTCCAAAGTATTGAAAAATAACTATTCACATTTGCATATAATAAAGAACGTCGCAGGCAAGATACCCGCCGGCATCTCTTTATCCAGCCTTGAGGTGGATACCAAGGAAAAATTACTCAAAATGGCCGGAGAAGCCGATCTTCGAGACACTCTGCTAGAGTTGAAAGAAGGGATGAAGCAGGATGAACTTTATGCTAAAGTTGACTTCCCTTTACGAAACATATTAAAGAAAGAAAAAATAAATTTCAGCATATCAGCTGTTCTTGATCTTGAAACGCTTAATGAAAAAGAGGAAGGAGAAGATAAAAAAATTAGCGAATAAGGGATATGGATAAAACCAACTCCATAAAAAAAGGAATTCTAATAACCAGCGCGCTATCTCTCGTGGCTATAGGAGCTGTGGCTTATTTCGTAATAATTCCGCAAATAGACAACATAAGGAACACCAAACAAAAAATAGAGAAACAAAGGCTAGATCTTGAAAAAAGATATATCCAAGGACAAAATCTAAAAAAATTAACGGAAAACATAGAAAAAGTGGAAAAAAGAATGCCTGCTTTGGAAAAAATATATATAGAGCAGGAAGAAGCCTTGGAATTCGTCACCTCTTTGGAAAATATAGCGGAAAAGAATTTTGTTGAACAAAAAATAGAATTAATACCGGCAAAGAATGACAACACCGTAAGAGGAGAATATCAAGAAAGCCCTTTGCAAATATCCGCAACCGGCCGTTACCTGAATGTGCTATCATATCTGTCCGACCTGGAATCTATGGAATACTATGTAAAGGTGAACAATACTGACATAACCAATATGCCCGTAAGGAAAGAGTCATCTGAAAGGAGCGTAAATATAAAGATACAAGCCAGTATATATTGGAAAAATGAAAACTAAAGCATCCATATATGAAAGGATCTAAAACAAACTTAACCGTTAAACAAGCAATAACAATAGGAAAAACATTGGCCATCCTTGGTGTTATTGCTATATTGGGATACAGCGCTTATTTCTTATACGAGAACTTCTATCAAGTGATGACCGAATCGGAAGAGATAGTAAAGCTTCAAAAAAGCATAAGCAATGAGAATATAAATATGAAAAAATTCAACGAAATAGTCGAAGCTCTGGAAAGAAGGGAAAAAAAAGAAGACATTATAGGAATAAACGATCCTTTTGACTAATAAAAAGGTCTTTGAAATAAAAAACCCCTGTTTAACGTCAGGGGTTTTTTTATATATAAATGAAGCTTAATCTTTTTTCCCTAAATTACGAGCTCGACTGATCCATTTCTTCCTTTTTTTATCATTGGATAATTTTATAGATCCGAAATATGATTTACCCTTCATCTTTACACCGCAAAAGCTTAGAACATCTTTCATGGCCTTGCGGTCAGGATCGCCTACTATCGATCTATAAAATATGGGAGGAGAATCAGAAGTAGCCATCAATCTAAAAGTCTTTCCTTTTAGGTATTTATCCCACCTAAGAGAATTGCCTTTGAACTTATAGGCAAAGCCGGGTAAAAAGGTTCTGTCTATTAACCCTTTTAAAAGAGACGGCACATTGGCCCACCAGATCGGATAAACAAAAGTCAAATGATCCGCCCATTCTATCATCTTTTGCACCTCTTTTAAGTCTGGCTCTAGTTCTTGTATCTTCTTGTAACCCGCTTTCAGTACCGGATCGAATTTCAGATCACCCAAATGAATGATCTTTACCTCACTATTTTTTTCAGACGCTCCTTTGGCATATTCACGAGCTAAAGCACCGCAAAAACTATCCTTTAAGGGATGTCCTAGGATTATCAATATCTTTTTCATATCTCCTAGGGAACTATTAAGCCAGGGGCGCTCTTGTCTACCGGAGCCTGTTCTTGTGCTTTGTCTTCTTCTGTTTTGCCACATCCAGAAAGAACAAGAGTGACAATAAAAATAAAGACAAAGATCCTTAATGTTTTCATATGGTTCATATATTTGACAATGTTATGTTCTTTTATTATATTAACATCTAATGCACTTTTATCAAAATCGAATAGGAGGTAAAAGATGCCTGTTTTAAAGATAGTACGTCCAGGAATAAAAGCTGAGATCGGATTTGATCCGAACAAAGATAAGGGAGCAAAAAGAAAGCTCTCTTCCGCATTCACTTCCGCTTGTCGAGAAAAGGGGTGGTCCTTATCAAAGATAGCTCAAACAAATTCCGACAACTTGGAAATACAGGCCTTTGACATTTCAGCTGAGGAATTCTTCACTTTCTTCGAATCTTGGCTGACCGTAACCTATCACCAAGCACAACAGGAAGCAAAAACAATGAAGAAGGTGGAGTCCTTCTAGCTCCTGAAGACTAAAAATATCAAAACAACCGAGCGCTCGGTTGTTTTTTATAGCTGGATCTAATTATTTTATTTTTTTCAAAAAACTTCTCAATTCTTCGGGCAAACCAATGGAGAATTGCTTTTTCTCTCCGCCGAGATCAAAAAAGGAAAGTCGACAAGCAACTAAAAACAATCTGTTCAATCCCACCTTTTCATTGGCTTCCCTTGTTTTTTTGGTATTATATAAAACATCTCCGACTATAGGGTGGCCATAGGCGTGCATATGCACCCTTATTTGATGCTTGCGCCCGGTCTTTATCCTTACTTTCAGCAAAGAATAATTTATATACTCTTTCTCTATCTCAAAATGACTGATAGCCTCTCTGGCTCCGTCTTGATCAGGGCTCTCTTCCGGAATTGCCGCCTGCTTGTTACCGGCCGACGATCGCCTGATCGGAAACATAATGTCATCTTCGTGTTTAGCTATTTGCCCGTAGACCAAAGCTTTATATTCTTTTTCCACTGATCTTTTTTGAAATTGCTTCTTTAGGCTGTCATATGATCTTTGATCCTTGGCGATCACCATCAATCCGCTAGCGTCCTTATCTAAACGGTGGACTATTCCCGGACGATCCTTGTCCTCTCCGATCTCTTCTATTTCCGGATATTCCCGCAAAAGCCAATCAACCAAACTGATCTCTTTTATATAGTCTGCTCCATGAACCACTAAGCCCGAAGGTTTGTTCACCACTAAATAGCCCTCTGTCTCCGCCACTACTTTTATCTTGTTAAAGATGCTCTTGTCTTGCTTTTTGATCTTGTTTTGTTTCTTGGGTGTTTTTTGAAATTTGAAATTTGAAATTTGAAATTTTATCTCGTCTCCTTTTTTCAATTTCTGCCCTCTTTTTGCCTTCTTGCCATTAACAAGCACATACCCGCTATCAATGGACTTTTTTATCTGACTTCTATTTTGATCTTTCAATTCAGAGGTGAGAAATACATCAAGCCTCTCGGTCTCCGATCTTTTGTATGTTTTTTTCATAATTTATAATATTATCCATTGAATCTATCTGCCGGGCCCTGTTCAGCTTTTCTTCTATTTTTTGCCGGGCCCTTTTCCCAAAATTAGAACGCATTATATAATCCTGCTCAAGCATCACCATCCTCCTGGCTAAAGTGTCAGCATCCCCGGACTTTACCAAAAAACCGCTAGAGCCATTATCGACCATTTCGTTAAGATCTTCGTTCTTGAATCCTATCACCGGCAAAGAGCATGACATGGCCTCAAGTATAGTGCTCATATCAGACAAGCTGAGACTTTCATTGATTATCGCATAGACACTGAAATTCTCCATCCATTTCCGTATATTCTCTTGCTGGCCAACGAACCAAACTATCTTATCAAGTTCCATCCTTTTTGCCAACCAGTTCAAATTCTTCCTTTCTTTACCCTCCCCTATTATTACAACCTGTAGCTGGGGTATCATATTGGCACATATCTGCAAAGCTCGGAAAAGGTCTTCCATGCGATTTCTTGTATCAAGGTCCACTACCGCGCCGATCGTAAAACGTTTTGCACGCGGATAGTTATTATCGTTCTTAGCCAAGTTGGAAAAAATATCATCTTGATGCTCATAAGAGTCGGCTCTTATTCCCAAGGATGCGTTCTTTATATTGTCTGCCGAAAATCCCAATTCTTTCAGCAAAGACCTCTTGGCTTCGGTGAATGTGATCAAAGTGGCTTTTCGGGCCGACCTTTTCAGTAAAGCTATCAAAAGGGCGGATTTTTTCGAATGATCATCTTCGGGCAACTCTAACCAAAACGGTCTTAATTTCAAAAGGGAGCAAAGAGGGGAGAAGATCAGCTTTTCATTATCTCCCACCAAAATAACACTTTCTATCCCGCTTTTTTTCTTAAAAGAAACCAGTCTTAATAAAAATATCGTCCACAAAAAGGGCAATAAAGCCAAAAATGTCAAAACCCTCAAAGCACCTTTTGCTTTAGGTCCAAAAAAGGTTCTTTTCCCATTCCAGCCATCATCCCCGAACTCAACCAACTCTCTTCCAAGAAAAAGATAAAAAGAATAGTCCTTCTCTTTTAGACTTTTAAGAAGGTTTACAAGGCCCGAATTGGCAATTTTAGCTGAATCAACTAGTAGTATTTGTCTCATCATTCTTATTGATCAAATTAAGGATATCTTCTTTGCTTATCCCTTTGAATATATAAATACTTACAAAATAAACCAAGATAGAAGCGACAAAAGCGACTACCAGTTTTAAAGGGCGACTCGACCAAGAAATCATTCCCAATACATATAGTAAACCCGCCATTATCCCAGAAGATGCCAAGGCTTTGAAAAAAGTTTTGAACTTAGGAAATATCTTGGTGTATTTCCAAACATAAAAAGCAGAAAACAAAGCAATAGCTGCCTCGCTATAAATAGTAACTCCGGCTGCCCCAAAATATGAAAAACGAGGTATAAAGAAAAAATAGCCGAACAAAGCGGTGACGCTAGTGAAGACATAGGCCCAAATTATATCCTTTTGTCTATCAATGGCCACGATTATATGGGAAAATATACAACCTATGAATATGGCCGCGACCGCGATCACCAAAACCTTCAAAATATCACCGGAAACGAAAAAATCGTCACCAGCAATAACAACCATTAGATCATTGGATAAGAATTGAGCTCCTACCACTAAAGGTACGGCCAAAATGAACATAAGATCCAAAGCTCTTTGGGCCACTTTTTTAAAGAATTCATTGTTCTTTTCGACCCAGCTCCTGGTAAGGATCGGCAATATAAGACCGGCAAACATGAACGGTAGCATCGATAACACGTCTATGACCTTGTAAGTAGCACCGTAAAGCCCCACCTTGTCTTGGGACTTTACCAAAGATAATATCAAGGTATCGGCCCGTAAGTATATCAAGTTAAAAACTATAGTAACAGCTAGAGGCCAAGATCTTCGGACTATATCCTTCCAAAGAGTAAGATCAAAACTAAACTTGACCTTTACATAGTTCCTGGCAAAAAGAAAGTGGAATAAAAAATTAACCGCACTTGATAGGACGGTAGCCAAAGCTATTCCCAAAACTCCGAACTGCAATCTGGCAGCCAAAAAAACTCCCACTACCAATAATATCCTTCCGGCCACCTCGGCAATTGAAACTTTGTCCATTCGCAAATGACTTTGAAAAACACCAACGAATATCTGATTCAAGGCGATAAAGAAAAAAGATAAAGTGGTTATGGCCACGCCGACCTTGACCACCATGGCATAAGGAAAGAAAAAAACCACCAAAGGGGCCAAGCCTAAGAACACCAAGGCTGAAAGGAACCTTAAGGTAAATAAATTGCTTACCATTTTTTCCTTGTCGACTCCTGGCTCGGATATCATTCTAGTGGTGACCAACGTCAATCCCAGATCGGCCAAAACGCCAAAAAACGACAAAAACGTCATTATGGTAGTATACTGTCCAAATCCATACCTGCCCAAAGTACGGGTCATTATAGCTACAGCCACCAAACCCAAGACAGTGGTAACTACCTTACTTGTTATCTGAGCAATAGTATTATAAGCGACTTTTGTCGATAAACGCATGATATTGTCCTAATTGAAAAAATCTTTATTTTTAGGTATAATTCAAATATACCTTCATTCATATTATATCATAAATAAAAAGTTTGTCGCCAAAGTCAAAAAGGTCAAAAAATGGTGTTTTTTAACTCTTTTTATTGATTATTAGCTAAAACTTTCAGCGATCCTAACTTTTATAGATCCTATGAAAACCCTTAAAACTCTTTCTGTTCTCTTTTTAATGTCCTTTCTGCTTGTTTTTAACCTCTCTATTGCAATAAATGGAGCTCAGGCCGGCTCAGGATTTCTTGAGCTGGAAAATCAAGAAGGCTTCAAAGATGGAGAAATAGCCCAAGAGTATGGCCAATCATCAGATGAACCGCGCGATATAAGAATGGTAATAGTCAGCTTGATACGAACATTCCTTGGTCTTTTGGGGATAGTTTTTGTAGGATTACTGGTCTATGCCGGCTTTAAATATATGACATCTCAAGGCAATGACGACCAGGTAGCGGAAGCCAGAAAACAGATAGTTCACAGTGTCATTGGCCTGGTAATAATACTGACTGCTTATTCCATCACTCATTTCATCCTTGTTAATGTACTTAAAGCTACTAAGAAAGGGCTTTTTGAATAAACTATGAAATTCAAGGATCTTAAAAAAGTAAGGAAGGTATTCATAATATTCGTCATCCTTCTATTCTTTATAGTTCTTTTAAGTCAAGGACGAGTTTATGACAAGGATGAGCTGACCTATGGCGTCACTTTTTCCAAAAAGCACGCCCTAAGCCTTGACCTTGATTGGCAAGAGCTCTATTTGGCCACGCTTGATGACCTGAAGGTGGATAACCTAAGGATCCCCGCCTATTGGGATGAAGTGGAAGAAACCAATAATGGTTATGATTATAAAGATCTGGATTGGCAAATAAAAGAAGCTGCTAAAAGAGATGTGAAGATAATACTAGCTATTGGCGGCCGCTTACCTCGCTGGCCCGAATGCCATTTGCCTGATTGGGCAAAGGATCTGCCGAAAGAAGAGAGAGAGAAGCAAACGTTCGAATATTTGACCAAAACCGTAAAAAGATATCAAGATTACGATAATATTTTTGCTTGGCAGATAGAAAATGAATTCTTTCTCACCGAATTCGGCGAATGTCCTAATTTGGGAGTTGACTTCCTGGATGCTGAAATAGACCTGGTAAAGAAGCTGGATCCTAGCCGACCAATAATAATAACCGACTCGGGAGAATTGTCCTTATGGGTGCCGGCTGCCAAAAGAGCCGACATCTTCGGAACCAGCCTTTACTTAAACACTTATTCACAAACCTTGAAAAATTACGCCCACTACCCCATAACTCCGGGATTCTTTCATTTCAAAAGAAACATCTCCTCTTGGTTCGCTGATCCGGATGAATGGATAGTCATAGAACTGCAAGCCGAGCCTTGGGGCCCTATCCCTTACCAATTCATGAGCGAAAAAGAAAAATCAAAAACAATGGATCTGGAAAAATTCAAACATATAATAGATTTCTCTCATCGAGCCGGATTTAAAGACTTTTACCTTTGGGGGGTTGAATGGTGGTGGTGGGAGAAAGAGAAAAATGACAACCCTCACCTCTGGCAGGAGGCAAAAAAACTATTTGAATCTTAATATTCGTATCATCGATATATGGCTAAAGTCAAAAAGTACACCATTGGAGTTGACGTAGGAGGAACCAATATGAAGGCTGTTCTTTTCAATGGAGAAAAGGCTATCATGGACTATTCTTTGGCTACTCCCAAGGATACGGTGAATCATATATTGATAATGATAAAAGCCTTGATCGAGCCCTTGATAGAAAGAGCTCAAGCCGACAAGATAAAGATAACCGGAGTTGGTCTATCAGTGGCCGGCGCTCACGATTTTGACAACGAGAAGATCGTAAGATCCCCTAATTTACCGATACTGAATGACGTTAAACTAGCTGAGCAACTCTCGAAGATGATAAAAATAAAAGTAAAGATGGATAATGATGCCAATTGTTTCGTTAGGGCTGAAAGCTTGATAGGGGCGACCAAGAAATTCAATAATGTCTACGGGATAATAATAAGCACCGGGATCGGAGGAGGCTGGTGGTTGAACAAAAAAATATACAGAGGGGCGCATGGAGGGGCCGGCGAACCCGGAAGAATGATAATCGATTTTACCGACACTGTCGGACTGGAAGAAGCATATCAAAAACTAAACCAAAATAATGCTTTGAATCTAGCCAATGAGGCCTATCGAGGCGACCCTTTGGCGCAAAGGTCATATGAAGAAATAGGTCGGCTTTTAGGAACGGCTTGCGCCAACATAGTCAATATAGTGAATCCGGAAGCAATAGTGATCGGCGGCGGAACCGTAAGGTCAAGCGACCTGTTCTTGCCTGAATTAAAGAAAGAAATGGTCAAGCACATCCTAAGCCCAATAGCGGCGCAAAAGGTGAAAGTCTACAAAGGAAAATTAGGAAATGATTCCGGCGCTATTGGAGCAGCTCTGTTGATCAATTAAGAATTACGAATTAGAAAATTATAATTTGGTATCAAAAAATCCCTTTTAAGGGGATTTTTTTTATCATTATATGGTCTTCTATGAAAGCAATTTCACCAAATTCTCTTTGGCCTGCATACCGGTCATTGTTTCTGCCGGTTCACCGTCCTTGAAGAGTATCAAAGTTGGTATGCTCATAACTCCGTACTTCTCGGCCAATTCCGGATTTTCGTCTATATTCACTTTAACTACTGTTGCTTTATCACCGATCTCTTCAGCCACCTCGTCAACAATAGGTCCCTGAACTTGGCATGGACCACACCAAGGAGCAAAGAAATCGACCAAAGCCGGCTTCTCTTTTGAGGTCTCTACAACCTCTTTTTCAAAATTGTCTTTATTCAATTCTTGGGCCATATATTCACAATTTTTAATTTGAAATTCTTAATTTTAAAACAATCTCAAATTATTAATTATTCAATTTGAAAAAATTATCTCTTGCCATTCTTGCCGTTGATGACTTTATCGACTATTCCATATTTACGGGCCTCATCGGCGCCCATGAAGAAATCGCGGTCCGTATCCTTTTCTATGACCTTTATCTCTTTGCCGGTGTGCTCGGACAGTATCTTGTTCATTCTGTCCTTTATTTTCAAAATATGTTCGGCTCGGATCTTGATATCAGTGGCCTGTCCCTCGAAGCCGCCTAAAACCTGGTGGATCATTATCTCTGAATTAGGCAAAGCGAATCTTTTGCCTTTTTCTCCGGCAGCTAGCAAAGTGGCCCCCATAGAAGCGGCCATACCTACGCAGATAGTAGAAACGTCCGACCTGATATACTGCATGGTATCATAAATGGCCATACCGGCGGTTACTGATCCTCCAGGGGAATTTATATAGAATTTGATGTCTTTTTCCGCGCCTTGAGCATCCAAGAACAACAACTGGGCGATTATGATATTGGCCATATGATCCGATATCGGTTCACCCAAAAAGATTATCCTGTCTTTCAAAAGACGGGAATATATATCATAGGCCCTTTCTACTTGGCCTGACTTCTCTATGACTGTAGGTATTAAAGGCATACTTATTCAATTACGAGTTACGAGTTACGAATGATCGTATATAAATT
>CAZRQU010000007.1:0-19999 GCA_964602485.1 uncultured Gammaproteobacteria bacterium
ACAGGTTACTTTAAAGATGACAAACCTGAATACCCCATACTGAATACTGAATACTGTATACTGTATACTGTATACTGTATACCAATTACCAATTACAAATATCTTTGGTGTCTTCTCTGATATTATGTTATAATATAAACAAAGTGGATAAGTGCGCTTGTGGTTTTAATATAGTATATTCCCGCAACATCAAATAAGCGGGAAAGGACTCGTTTTTTTAGTTTCAAGTCAATGACAGCTTCGGTAAAAAAGAAGAAAAAAACAAGTAAGATCAATAAGGCAGCCATTATCGGCTTGTCTATTTTAAGTGTTGTTGTCTTGTTTGTTTGGTCCAGTAATTTTAAAAATAATCTTAATAAGCATTTTGAGCCTGAAACAGGCGCGGACAGCGGCTATCAGCAGTCGCTTTCCTCATCCGAGTGCCCAGGAGGAAGTTGTCCCAATGCTCAGGAGGCCAATCCGAATTTTAGAGATACTGACAAGGATGGATTGTCTGACGCTGACGAATTGGAGATCTACGGAACATCCCCTTATCTTCAGGACACGGATTCGGATGGGATAAATGATAAGACCGAACTTGAGGCCGGCACCAATCCTGCTTGTTTGGGCGAAAATTGCGGTATCGGCAATCCTATAACCGATGAGAAGATGAAAATAGAGGAAGCAGAAGTAGCTGAAGAAATGGAAGAGGAGTTTGACACTGAAACTCTTGAAGGATCTATAAGATCAATGAGTTTAGAAGTGAATGAAGGACAGGTGAGCGAGGTTGAGCTTATGAACATTTTGCAGGGCAAGGGAGATGTGGATCTTTTGCGAAAAGCCCTTATTTCTTCCGGTATGGATAAAAATCTCTTGGATCAGATAGGTGATAAGGCCTTGATGGAAAGTTATCAAAGGCAATTGGAGAATTATTCAGAGGATCAATAGAGTAATAATAATTTTCAATATATGTTTTTCAAAAATAAAAATATTTTCCGGTCCATAGTAGTTGTTTTTTTGATATCTTTTTTTATTTTCTTAGCACCAGTAAATAAAGCATCCGCTCAAATAACGGTCGTTGGAGATGTTGTGCAAACACTCGATACTGTTTATCAGAAAGTTATGAATGTTTTAAAGAAGGTAATGGGGAAAGCTGGAAGTAGCGCCTTACAGTCCGCGGTAAGAAGCGCTGTTAACACCATGGCTTATGATACGGCCACCTGGATAGCTTCCGGAGATTACGGGCAAAAACCGCTTTTTCTAAAAGAAGATTGGGAAAGTTATCTTTATGATACTGGCATGAGCGCCGCTGCTGACATGATAGAAAATGGGTTTGGCACTGAAGGTAATTGGACTAAGTTTATGGATGAGTATGATATAAATGTTTGTGAGCCAGAAGCAGCTTTGAAGGTGAATATTGGTTTGGGTTTGGTAAAACAAGAACGGCCTGATCTTAAAAAACCGCGTTGTGATTTTGACAAAGTGCTTGAATCCTATAAAAGCTTCAAGAAACCGCCCAAGGACTACCTAAGGCAGTTGACCGATAATATGAGCCCTTATTCCAGCGATCTGGGAATAGCGCTTACTCTTAATTCCAAAGTTTTGGAGGTTAAAGACACTAAACTTAAGGCAACAGCTGATGAGCTAAGCTCTAAAGAGGGCTGGTTGGATATAAGGAACATAGCCGGAGAGGCAAAAACAACACCTAAAAAAGGAGCAAGAGAGGACGAGAAAGCGTCTGATCAAATGGCGGAAAGTACCGATGTAAAACCTTCTGGTAGCATATTGGTTGATGCTGCCAATGTTTTCTTGAATCAATTGGCAGCTCAAGGGTTTGAAACTCTTATGAAAACCTTGGGCGAAGATACTCCCAGCGACGACGCTAAATTGACCTATGGCGGATTGCTTGACGCGGAAGAGGGGCCTTTGGTGCCCGGTGTTTCCGGAGCCAAAATGAAGCTAAAAAGCATCGTAGAGCCGAAATTCGATGTCCGTGGTGATTACAATGTTTTGGCTGAATTATCATCTTGCCCAGAAAGTGAATTATTAGGAGTAGGGCCGACCAGCTGTGTGATAGATGAGAAATTCAGGCAAGCCATAGAAGATAGAAAAACAGTAGCTGAGGCCTTAGATGAAGGGCTTTTGAAAGGGCAGGCCTCCTTTGCCTTCAAAGCAGGCGGTGTCAGTCCGGTGGAACCGAAATATAACGAGGGCTATCCTTACCGCTCACTTTTGATACTTAGAAAATTCAGGATAATCCCGGTTACTTGGGAATTATTAGCTGAGTACATTCAAGCTAATTCCGGTATCAGGAATCATGCCAAATTGGACGACCTGGTGGCCTGTTATGACCCGAACGATTCTTTTACCGGTTATAACGATGATGGTAATAATGAGTGGTGCGAAGGCTTTATAGATCCTCGCTGGGTTCTCAAAGCACCGCAGAATTATTGCGCCAAAGAAGGGTATGGTCCGCAGATAGTTTTTGAAGAGGTTGTTGAACAGGGGGAAAATGAATACGGCGAGAAGATGCCTTCGGAATTGATGGTTTCCAGATTGGATAATTATTGTGCTGACGAACAGAGTTGTATAAAAGAGAATGATGACGGTTCTTGCGAATATTTCGGCTATTGTACCGAAGAAAGGCGCAAATGGGCCTTTTCCGGAGATTCTTGCGAGCCGGTCTATAACACTTGTCAGACCTTCAAGAGCGAGGAAGGGGACAAGATATCTTATTTGAAGAATACTATTGATTATTGTTCAAGCGATAATTACGGCTGTGAAAAATATTCAGTCGGCGACGGTTCTGCCTTTGACACTGACACCGGTGCCGTGGATTGGGGTGGATCCAGTCGTTATATATATCTTAATAAAGAAACAGAACCTTGCGATAGTTCTTCCGAGTCCTGCAATCAGTATATCAGGATAAGTCCCGGTTTGGGCGCCAACTTGATATACGACGGCAGTTTTGAGCAGAATTCAAGCTATATGGATTGGGAATCCGCCTCAGAAAGATCCATAGTCAGAGATGTTGGCGGCCGTTATGGTAATGTTTTAAAAGTGGAAAGCGATAGCTCCGGAGACGGTTTGAACTCTTATGACCGATCCGGGGCCGGCAGTTCCATAATGCCGGAAGGTTTTGTGATGGAGCCGGAAGTTTCTTATACCTTGAGTGCCGATATTTATGTGGAGAACGGTGGAGATGAGGTGATCCTGGCGATCGGTCGGGAAGGCGAATATTGGGAAGAGAGTCGGGTAGGCGGTACTGGCCAGTGGGTCAATAGTTCCGTAACTATTAGGAATAATGATGAGATCTTGGCTAATGAATGGAGGGTATATGTCCGGGACGACAACACTGATTTCTATATAGACAACCTTAAATTTGAGGTCGGCGCTCAAGCCAGTGGATATTCCGATTACCTTTCTGATAATAATTTGATATATGAAAAGGTTATACCGAATTACTTGGAAGATGAATGTTATGAGGATGCTGTGGTCGGCAATTATAGCTTAAAAGACGACGCTCCTTTGGAATGCCGGGAATTCGCCCGCAAGTGCAACCGGGACGAAGCCGGCTGTGAGATATTTACTGATATGTCCGATGGCACTGTTATCCCGGCCAAGGTTGGCGACAGCGACTACTGCGTGAGCGAGTGCGTCGGTTATGATAATTATATCCAGGATCCGACCAGCTTCATATCGTACCATGATGAATATCTGATCCCGGAAACGGCTCGCGAATGTGGCGCCGAGAGTGTCGGTTGCGAGGAATTCACCGACCTGGATGAATCTGGACAAGGAGCGGAAAAAAAGGTCTATTATTCATATTTAAGACAATGTATAAAGCCGAATGCCGGTAATTGTGCTCCGTTCTATTCTTGGCAGGGTGATGAGGATGAAGGCCAGCAATTGGTCACTTATCAATTGGAAGTGGCGGATAGTGGCTCCGGTCCTAAGGTCACCAGCGACGATAGTAGTGAATGTAGCGCTGATATTTACGACCTTCCGCCTACGGATCCGCGCTACAATCCTGACTGTCGGGAGTTCTATGATCGTTCAGGTGTGGTGTATTATCACTTGTATAGCCGAACTATCAGCTGTACTGATAATTGCCACCCGCTTCGTTTGACCAGAAAGAATGTGGATCAGGATGTCACTCGATCATCTGATTGCTCCGGCACCTGGGATAATAACAACAATGAATGTTATATCTGCTCTAACGGAGGCGATTGGTCTGACCAGCATAATTCTTGTATATATCAAGCCGTGTTAGAAGAGAGTCGGGAATGCTCGGCTGATGCCAATGGCTGTAAAGAATATAATGGCAACCAGGGAGGTAATACTAGAATAATGTTCGTTGACTCCTTTGAGTCAGGTGATAACGGCTGGAGCGGAGGCAGTACTAATCTTACTTCAGTGGTGGCCGGACAGCAGGCTTATAGGTTCTCGGGAAACGAGATAGAAAATACTGTCGGTTTGACCGTGGACGGCGGTTCTGGCTATGTGCTTTCCTTTTTGGCCAAAGGCATTTCCGGAGGCAGTGTCCTAAGCGCTCGCTTTGATAATGACGCCGGAGATGAGACTTATTTCAAGGATGTGGAAGTGGATGATCGGGAATGGCAGATATATACCACCTCGATAGCCAGCGCCCAAGGAGCCAGGATAGACCACACCATAACCAGCGATGAGAAGTTGGTCATAAGCGGTGAAGCCGGAGTGTTGATAGATGATATAAAGTTGACCAAGATATTGGACAGGTATTATCTTGTCCAGGATTCATGGAACACGCCGACTGTTTGCGATACTGATGTCAACGGCAATCCTTATCCTTATTATATGGCCGGCTGCAGCGAGTATTCCGATAGGTTCAGTAATATACATTACCTTCATAGTTTTACCCAGCTTTGCCAAGAGTCGGCGGCCGGTTGTGAAGCGGTCATAGATACCGCCAATTACAGCGACCCCGGGGAACTTAGGCATTTTTCCGGAAGCGAGCCGGATGCTGAAGAAGATCAAGTATCTTATGTGGTTTATGATCCGGATATGGCCTGCAATCCGGCTGATAAGGGTTGCCAGCGCTTGGGCCAGGCCTATACTTACGAGAATAGTTCAGTCTATAAGGATTCTTATCTTAAGAACGATCCGGATAAATACGAGACCATCGCCTGTTCTCCGAACGGGGTTGGTTGCGATCGTTGGAACACTAATGAAGGCGAGTTCTATTTCAAAGATCCTGGCAATATGGTTTGCGAATATAAGCAAAAAGAAGACGGAAGCGGCTGGGCTTGGTTCAAGAAGAAGGTTAAGAGATGTTTGGCTGATGGAGATGATGAATTTGGAAAAGGTAGGGTGTGTTTGGTCGACCAGGATTGCGGTATAGATGACGGCTCGGCCGGCAATAGGGACAAGAACGGTGATACTTTTGTTGATTGCGTAATAGAAGAAACAGCCGACCTTTGTCCGGTGGATAATTTCAAGACCATCGGTTTTGGCGGAGCGGGCAACGAGGTTTACCAGCCGGCTTCCTCTACGGATAATGTTTGGGTCGGCCTGTGTCCGGCTTCTGAATCCGGCTGTACCGAATACATAGACGCTACCAGTGATTTTAACCAGAACCTTGTCAGGAACCCTGACTTCAGCCAGGATATCAATAATGATAGAGAGGCTGATTCCTGGACAGAATCCTCCGGTGTCTATAATCAGGATATTAGTTTGGAAGGCAACACCTTGTATGTATTGGACCTAGACACTCCTGAAGAAGAAAATCAAGATAGTTGGGTGCGTTTAGGCTTGGCTGACGGTGATGTTATAAAGCCGATCTATATCCTGAATGGCCGGGAAGGCAAGACCAACAACACCTTTAAAGATTCAGCATCTTTGGAATATGAAGGCCAAGAATATGTAAGTGTTGGCGCCGGTAGTTCTTTTGCTCCAACGTCCGCAATATCGGAAAACGGCGGTACTGTCCTTTTTTACCTAAGTAAGAACTGGAAGGATAAGATATATGTAAACGAAGGTGATATGGATAATGGTAATAGGGTTTCTTTGAAAAAGGCTATTGTTGATTATCAGATAATAGACGATGTTGACAAAAGTTCCTGTGCCGGGCAGCTTGACCCTTTGAACGGTTGCGTGCTTTTCAATGAAAGGGCCCATAATGGTTCCGAGGGCTTGTCTACTTTGCAATATGAGGCCGAGGCCAGTTATGGCTCCGTTGATGAGAACACTCAGGGGTGCGATAAGACTTGCGATACTTGCCCTGATGATTGTTATAATAATGCCAATCAGATAATCAAAGTACGGCCAGATAGGGTTTGTAGCGAGTGGCTGGCTTGTAAGAGTTATATAAAAGACGAGAATGGTCAGAATGTCTGTTTCGATATCGGCGCCTGCGACCGCTTGGATGAACTGGGAGAATGCGCCAACTTTAAGATAGCTTCTTCCAGCCCGCAAAGGAATGAATATACCAGCGACGCCGCAGGCAAGGCATTGTCCCAACTGGTCAATAGGACCGGTTATTCCAAGGCCGGCTATGAGGACTATTATGAGGATTTCAAGAGACAGCCCAACGATCTGTTCGACCTTGGCCAAATGGGCCAAATGGGCCATCAGGCCATAGTCCCTAATGGTGATTTTGAACTTTTTGATTCATTGTTAGCTTCCGAAACTACCAGCACGCCGGCCGGTTTGCCTTCCAGCTGGGAGCCGTACGGATCAGGCGTTTCCACCACTTCCTTGTTCACGGTCATAGCCGATCCGGTCACCGCCCAGAAAAAAGGACTTGAATACCCCGTAGTGGGCAAGGCTTTCCTTAAGTATAATGCCGGCGTTAGGGATGCTTGGCCGGTTTCTACCAACATAGATGTGCGGGATTGTGGCGATGACGAAACTTGCGCTTATTACTTGAGTTTCTATATAAACACCGAAGACCTCAAAGGCGGATCCGGCGCTCAGGCCGAGATATCCATAATAGACGGCGATACCAACCAAGTACTGATGAATGGCGGACAACCGGAAGTGGTAAGCGTCCCGGCTGGTCAGAATTGGCAGGTCAAGGTCAATCATTTCCAGCCTCAAAGCCGGACCATTAAGATACTTTTGGGCGCTTCGACCGATTCTTCCGGGGTGGTCTATATAGATGATGTCCGCTTGGATCCGGTGTTGTATGTGAAAGACGATCCTTATTGGGATATAAGGCAGACTTGCAAGCTCTATCCGGACGATGATTCATTGGCTTGCGAGTATATAGAGGATTCCGGTATCTATAAGAAAGGCGAATACGGCTATTGTCTAGAATACGACCGCTATCCCGGCGATCCGGACGCCTGCTTGCTCTGGTGGCCCATAGATAAGGTCAAAGGAAGCGGTCTAAGCGAGAATCTGGACCAGGGTTATAATAGTGAAGGACCTTTGTATTACTGTGTGGAAGGCCCGACAGAGCAGGAGATCAGGCCATACATAGATGCTTCTAGCGTGGCTTATATGGTGGACGAAAAAATGAGAATAAAAGACGCAGACGGCACCTATATAACTGGAGGGGATGATGGTTGGTTAGGATGGGAAGCTAGCGGTTGTTCTGACCTTACCTGTATTCCTAATTTTGCTAGTTCTAGCGATAGTTGTAAAAGATTGATATGTGGGTCAATTGCTGATACTCCAGAGTGTAGGACTGATATTACTGATGAAGACTTATATTTTGATGTAGGATGCACTAGGTCCGGAAGTAATTATCAATGTAGTGAAGTATGTATAAATGGTGAAAGAACCACGCAGAGAGGAAATTTATGGAATTCTCCTTCTAACCATCGTTTAAATCCGGGTTCTTCAAGAGTTGATGTTAATAGGGGTAGGATATATTTAGATTATGGAGAAACAGGATTCACGATTGAATTTAAAGGTAGCCATACCGGAGGCGTTTGTTTTTTGCAGATGGTTGGCAATTTTAAGTATTATAATGATGATTACGGCAACCATCAGACTGGACATTTTAATCTAAGTGGAGATGGTGATTCTGGGGCAAACACAACTGATATGGTTGAAATTACACTCGGGGGAGGATTAAGGGCATTTACATGTGAGTTAAGAACTGGTGTGGCCGGTATAGGTGATTGGGGTTTTGAGCCAGAATTTAATGTTGGTCCTGATTGTGGAGATGATGATTGTGAAATAGGCGATGAACCGTATAAATGGATAGTAAGTTCAGACGAGCAAGGAGATGCTGGTCAAGATGATTGTAGAGAGGGGAAATTACCTGGTGGTAGTACTAATATAACTTTGAAATTTTTAGTTCCTGAATTGTATCCTTGTGATACAATAGCTCGGGTTTCCACTATAGATAATGACAATAAGGCCTGGGTGGAAAGATTGGCTGATGGCAGTGATTATGAATTTGATTGCAACACTTCTATCCCCGGATTTGCTCAAGAATGCTTTACCGGTGATGGAGAAGGTGGTATATGCTCCGTAGGCTATGATACTTGGACAGCTACAGCTACTTTGGAAACCGATGATAAACCCTTCGGGTCTCTTGTCCCGCCTGATCCATCCGGTGAGTCAAGTATTAATTTCGCAAATGATCCACGCTTGTGGGCTGATGTTTTAGCAGAAGGAGGAGGACCTATTATCTACAGAGAAGACAACGCCAGAATGGGGCAATTGCACACCTCTTCCTCATTGCAAGGTATATTCACCCAGAGTTATGGGACTTGGGCCTGGGATCATGGGCAAAGATCCTATGTGTCCACCTCGGTCGGCGGTTGGGATGCGCCGGAGAATCAATGCTCTAGTAATATAAGAGGAGAAGATGATATATGTGGGGTTAGGCCGGATGTGGTCACCTTTGACAGCGACGGCCGCCCGGCTACTGAGATAAAGGTCAATGGCAATAAGAACGCAGATATCATCGGTAGCGGATTCGTCAATTTGACCTTCAACTCTATCATAGACCCCCAGCAAGCTCCTTTGACCGGTTATGATATAGACTGGGGCGACGGCGAGACCCTGCCGGTAAGCACAGGCGGGATCAAAAGCAAACCGGACCCAAGCGATCCGCATTCGGTTTTTCATTTTTACAGCTACAAGCAACTGGTCAATATGCAAGATAACTTACCTACCATAACTTGCAGTGATGCAGGAGGCCAAGGCCGACCTTATTGTGAGGTTATCCCTCGGGTCAAGCTGCGGGATAACTGGGGCTGGTGTTCCGAAGGTATGAATAATGTGCCATGTCCGACTATAGCCAATGCTTATTGCGCTGCCGCAGATCCGGCTAAGACAGTTAATACTTCATATGTTTGTATGGTAAATGGGCTTAATTCGGAGTGTTCAGCTGAATATCCGATCTGTATGGATGGCTGGGAAGAGCTGGACGGCAAGATAACGGTTTATATGGAATGACCTTCGCATAACTCGTAACTCATAACGCATAACTCGTAACTCATAACGCATAACTCGTAACATATTAAGAAGCAAGGAGATATTTCCTTGCTTTTTTTGAGCTTGGAGGGTGAGTGTGTGCTCCTAAATTTTGAAATTTTTAAATAATTGAAGATTGAAGATTGAAGATTTATAACTTTACTGTTTGTCATCCTGAGGATACCGCGAAAGCGGGAGACGAAGGATCTGTATTAGGTAATTAGTTATTGGTATTTGATATTGGTAATTTGGATTTCTCTTAGTTCCTCCCCTTACCAAGGGGAGGTCAGGAGGGGTCAATGTAATTTGTAATTTGTAATTCGCACTCTGCTATTTGTAATTCGCACTCTGCTATTTGCTATTTGTAGTTTGTTACAAGTTATGCTTGCTGTTGACTTTTTCCAATTTTATGCTACTGTTAAGATACTTGGAATAGTCCCCAAAAGGGGCTTGTTCATGCTCGTTAAAACAGAAAGAAGGGAAAGTTAACATAGATTCCTAAAATTTTTTCACGAAACAAAGGAGGGTACCATGCGTACCAGTGTTTTTTTTACGATCTTGCTGGCCTTTGTGGCCAATGTTAGCGGTTTTGATCCGGCGAGTAGCATTTCTTCTCGTTATGCGACTCGTTTTGGAGAGCCGAGCGGGGTTGTTATGGATTCAGAGGAAAAGATTTGGATTGGTAGTAATAATGCTGTTATAAAGCATGAATTGAATAGCCAATCTGATCCTTTTGCCAATGAAGTCGGAACCATCTTTTTCGGCAACGACCTGCGCCAGATCGCTATTGAAGGCGATTACGCCTATGCGGCCGGCTCCGAGGGGTTCGTCAAATACAACATACCTGACGAAACCACCGAAGAGATCACTCTTTTGCCCTCGACCTACACCTGGTCGGTGGCAGCTGATCGTGATGCCGTAATGGTTTCAACCGATAATGGTTTGGCCAAAGTTGGTTCCAATGATGTCTATTGGAAAGGGTCAAACATTAAAAAGGTAGTGCGAGCTGCCGACGGTTCTTTTTGGTGTTCTGACATGGGCGATTTTATCGGCCGTGTTCAAGACAACGAATTGACCGTTTATGAGGACCTCGGCCATACGGGCGAGATAGCCGCTGATCCGAATGGCGGTATCTGGGCCAGTGCTGGTGGCGCTTTGTGGCGTTTTGACGGCTCTTGGACCAAGATACGGGAGTGTTATTCTGGAGGGGGTCTTACCGGAGTTCCCTCTGGGCGTGGCTTTGTTGATCAGATGATCATTGATCATTATGGCGTTATCTGGGGATTCGATTGGGATCCAGGCAGCGTCGGGTCTCCAACTGTTGGTTATCTGGTTCGGTACGATATCGCCAACGACGAGCTTGAAAGTTTTGAGTTGGGCGAGCATTTTCCATGGATCGAAGTAAAGAACTCCAATGTCTATGCCGCACTTGGTCTTGATAATCAGGGTCGGCTCTTGATCGCTGGCAATGAAAAGGTGGCCTATGTCACCGATAATGAGCTGCCGGTCATCAATCCGCTTCGCCTGGCGCGTGGCGGATTCGGTATCAGGATACTTGACAACGGCAATGGTTTCGTTCTTTCCTCTCCGGCTCAGGTTGACCTGGCGGTTTTTACTGCTTCGGGACGCCTGATCCAACGGGTTTCCGGCCGTTACAATGCCGGTAACCACACTTTCCCTTCTTTCTTCTCAGGCGCGACGAACGCAAATTTCGTACGCTTGAGAGTAGGCAAGGGCGAAACTATTACCGCCAAGACCTTGATCTTGCGGTAGAGCTCTTCTAGGCCTGACCGGGATTCCAACAGGGATACCCCGGCCAGGCCTTTTTTATTGGCTAATTTTTGGTAATTTGTAATTTGTAATTTGTATTTTGGGCTTGTCATCCTGAGGAGCGGATAGTGACGAAGGATCTGTATTGGGTAATTTGTAATTAGTAATTTGTAATTTGGAATATAGTATTCAGTATGCAGTATAGAGTATTCAGGCTTGTCATCCTTGAGGAGTGGATAGTGACGAAGGATCTATATTTGATATTTGCAATTTGCTATTAGTAATTTGTAATTTGCACTTTGCAATTTGATATCTGCAGTTTGTTACAAGTTATGCGTTTAGAATTAAAAATTATTTCAAAAATTTCAAAAATTATAAAATTCAAAAATTAGATCCCCTCTTTCAAAGGGGTGGCGCGATAGCGCCGGGGTGTGTTATTGGTATATTTTCGAAAGCGGCCTTACATCCCCCTAACCCCCTTCAAAGGGGGAATAAAAAGATAGAAAGTAATTTGTAATTTGTAATTGGTAATTAGTGATTTGGGATTGGATATTGGATATTTGTTTAGAGTTTCACCCGTTATGCGTTATGCGTTATGTGTTATGAGTTACGCGTTATACATTGCAGTAAAACCTTTTGCCGACCAATGCTAAATATGTTATAATTATAAAAGAAAACAAAGTGGATAATTGGCAATAGATTATCCTTGTTTGATATTATGCCAAACCTTTATGGAGCCGGGATTCGTGCCCAATATCGACATCGGAACCCCGTTAATGGGTCAACGATCAAGTGAGCCCAATCTTGGCATTGGTCGAGAACAAGATGTGGCCGCAGCGCAATTAAGACGAGACAAAAGATCATCTAAAAATGGCCAAGTTCCTCCGGGAGGAGCTTTATCCGGCCAAGGGTTGGATAGTCGCCTAATGGCTGCCGGTGCCTCAGGGGCAAAAAAAGGTGAGACATTAATAGAAAAAAAGGAAAGAGAAGACGGGACGTTAATAGATCAAAAGGAAGCTGGCAAAGCTCAGAGCAGTTTAGCTGCTTCCAAGAAAGCAGCCGGGAGAAATGCTGCCAAGAAAGCTCTTGGTAGTAAGATAAATTTTAGTGGAACTAAGGTGATGACCGCCAGGTGGTTTTTTTCCGCTTGGATGGGAGCAACTACGGTAGTGGGCGCTATCTGGACTTGGGTTTATGCCCATTTGCACGCCGCCATGCTTATCCTGCTTGGGCCAAGTAAGGTTTGCCGTTTTGGAGAAGAGTGGATATTGGGCCCGCCGGGAGCTTCAGCTATTCAGCAAGGAGCAGGATCATCTGAATTGCAAAAAAAGTTAAGGAGCAATGTTGCCAAGATAGGGTTAGGAGAGAAGATGCTTTTGATACTAGTGGATATTATTGTAATGGTCTCTCTATTGTTAACTTTGTTTATGTTCTTTATAACGGTTTTTGCTTGGGCTTTGCCATTTGCATTAACCTGGTTATGGATAAAGCAATGGCTGTTGTTCGGCTGGACGCAGTAATATAAATAAAAAATGGGTAATTTTTTCAAAAAGATAAAAACTGACCAAGGGAATAGAACTCTTCTTCTAGTCCTGTTCTTTGTTTTAACAGGGGTTTTCATATATGCAAATCCGGCTTTTGCCGGAGTAACAGAGAAGATACTCAATGTTTTTACTATAATTTTGCATGCCATAGTTTATGCTTTAGGCTGGTTGGTCGGAGCATTGATATTTATATTGGTGTTAGTAGCCAAGGTCAATGAATTCATAGATGTGCCGGCAGTGGAGGAGGGCTGGGTGATAGTCCGTGATCTTTGCAATATGTTCTTCATTCTGATCTTGTTGATCATTGCTTTTGCCACTATCCTTAGAGTAGAGAGCTATAATGCCAAGAAATTACTGCCCAGATTATTGATAATGGCGGTTTTGATAAATTTTTCCAAGACGATATGCGGTTTGATAATAGATTTTTCTCAGGTGATAATGTTAACTTTCGTTTATAGTTTTGAGGATGTGGGCGGAGCTAATTTTGCCGGTATGCTTGGCTTGTCTTGGATATTGGATTTTAACGAACATGATAAGGTTACCACTCAGGCATTTTCGATAGTAGGCGCTTATATATTGGCAATAGTTTATACTGTTATCGCTTTAGTTACAGTGACGGCCATTTTGGGTGTTTTAGTGGTCAGGATAGTGATGCTTTGGATATATGTGGTACTTTCGCCCTTGGCTTATCTTACAGCTATTATTCCTCAGACTGCCAGTTTTGCCAGTCGTTGGTGGGGAGATTTTTTGAAATATGTGACTGTCGGTCCGATATTGGCTTTCTTTGTTTGGTTGTCGTTCATTTCAATGGATAAAGTTGCAACCGGCGATGAAAAGATATATAGCATGTTGGACATTAGGGATTCCCAAGGGGGGGATGACCTGATATTAGAGGATAGCGCTAATCAGGAAGCGCCTGAATCGTTGACCAAGGCTGGTACTCCGGATCATTTGATCCAATTTGCCATCTCCATCGGCATGCTTTTGGGAGGGTTAATGATCGCTCAAGAGGCCAGCTCTTCTATGAGCGGTGGCATAAAGACCTTGAAGCAGGTTGCCAGTCAAACCAAAAAAGGAGCCAAGGTAGCTTGGAATAATCGAGCTAGTCGGGCAGCTAGAACCACTGCCGGAACCGCAGCCGGAACCGTTGATAGGATGATGGGCAGAGGGGTAAGTAATCTATCAGCTAAAATGAGTAAGAAAGGAGAAGGTATGAAGACCCTGGAAACCCAGGGGCTTGTTGGAGCTGCTGCCAAGGGTACTTGGAATTTGCCTAAGAATACGGTCAGTGCTGTCAAAAAGAGTTTTGCCGGCAATCAGGAATTGAACGAACAGAGACGTGATGCTTTGCATAAAGGTTACCATAAGGACAAGGCAAGCGGTAAGAGATACGATTATGACAAAGCCAGCGGTAGTTATGTTCATACCAATATGGAAACCGGTGAAAAGGAAACATGGAAGAATTCTGAGGGCAAAGACGTAAAGAGAATGGGAATGGCGCATGCTTCTTTCTATGACGCTTATCGCAGCGCCGGTAGCGGAGCCGCGGCCGCCAGGAATCAGCAGGAAAGCGAGAAAGTAGAGAAAGAGGCCAAGCAAATAGAAAGCTCCGGTATAAATAAAGGAGAGATGCAGAGAGAATTCGAGAGTCGAGGTATTTCCCAAACCCGCAAGAAGGCCCTGGCTATGACCATGGCCAGTAAAGGCGCTTTCGAGAGTCGTGATCAAGCCAAAAAGGCCCAAGAGGCTGTTTCTGATAATAGTGTGGTCAAGGGTAAATTCAATGAGAACTTATTGAAGAAACAAGCACATCTGGCCTTCGACCTTGACGCTGACGATGAAGAGATCAGAGCTAAAGCCAAGGTTGAATTCCAGCAAGCTATTGATAATGGAAAGATAGACCTTAAAGGACTGAGCCCTGAAGCCTTGAAGAATGAGCATGTTATGGATGCCGTAGAGGATTATGCCGGTCCGGATTTCGGTAAGCTTATGGAGCATTATAATAAGAGCAAGAAGCACGCCAATGCCAGAAATGAAGGATTGATAGGTTTGAGGGATATGCGTGTTAAGCAGGCAGCTGGCCTTCGTGAAGCCGGCAAAGAGAAGGAAGCAGAGGAGAAGGAGACTGGAGCATCTAAGGCTAGAAAGACCCATGCAAAGGTTTCGGGCAATATTAAGCAATCTTTCACTGTTGATGGTGAGTTTAGCTCAGATGATTTCGGCGATTACCTGGCAACTTCCAAAGCCAAGGATGTCGAGAAGATCAAGACGGATGATCTGGATGAATTGTTAGAGGGCAGTAATGGAGCGGAAATAGAAAAACAGATAGCTCAAAGAATGGACTTTAGCAAATTGAAACAAATGGCCCGTTCGGGCGACAATCCTGTTTTACTGAAGAAGATAACTGATATAATCCTTAAGAACAATGGATCAGCCGCTAATAACATTAGGAATGATAACGAATTGTTAGCAGTTGCCAAGATAAAGGATCTTCCGGAAGAAGAGGAAGATGAAGAGGAAGATGAAGATGAGGAAGAAGGGGAAGATAAAAAAATAAAAGAAGCTAGTAAGTACGGAAGTGTCTGGGATCAGGTTTAATTACGAATAATACCTTGTTGTATATATATGAATAGTTTTCAAAAAGAGGTAAAAAAAATGCCCACCGGAGTTAAGTCTGCTTTTTTGTCGCAAAAGGCGTCGGAATTGAATGCTTTGATATGTGAAAAGCATGACCTAAAAGGCAATTATGTCTCCCAAAACACATCTTTGATAACTGATCTGTTCTTCAAGAAAGTTAAATTGACCGAATTGAAAGATGAGATAAAGAAAATATTCGATATCGACAATGAACAAGCCAGAAAATTGGCGGCTGATATTGCCGGCATTCGTCTTTTGATAGTTGATAGCTGGATAGACGGCGATGTTAAAGGATTTATCAAAGATATGGGCGCTGATCCCAGCAGTTATGACAGCTATGTGAGAGATCAAAAGAAAGCTATAAAAAGGGAAAAGGAAGAGCTGGAAGCAGAGATGGCAGACAGCCAGATCCTTGAAGAGGTAGAGGCAAGAATAGCTAGATCGAAAAAAGGTAAAGAAGGGATAAATGAAGCTAAGGAAAAGGAGGACAGTGTGGATTTGTTCAGGGAAGATGTGGTTAAAACGATAAATTCGGACAAAGAATTCATCGCCCCTTATAATGATATTTTGATAATGTTGCTTCTTGATAATGGGCAATCATTCAAGAAGCAGTTGGAAAACGCTCTTTTGGCCAACGAGGAAAGGATAGCTTCCAAGCCCTTGGAATTCGAGGACAGGATGATCAATCCTACCATAGCCAATTGGCTTAAATATTTCATTAAGAAAAAAGGAGCCAATATTTTCGATAATATAGTTTTGTCTGAATTT
The DNA here is from genome assembly GCA_964602485.1 of uncultured Gammaproteobacteria bacterium. Taxonomy (GTDB): domain Bacteria; phylum Patescibacteriota; class Patescibacteriia; order Patescibacteriales; family WJLG01; genus WJLG01. The sequence continues at coordinate 16,113 of CAZRQU010000007.1, forward strand.
TTGGCCCAGGATCAAAATGCCAAGAGATTGACGCGCGAGGAAAAGGATCTTTTAGGTGATATATTGCGACTGTATCGTAATTTGAAATTCTTTCCTGAAAGTATGCCAAACAATACCGGTGAGAGTTGGGAGATTATTCCTTTAAGCAGCCAGGAAGAAATGGCTAAAGTAAGAAAGAAGCCACTTTCTCCGCCAACTGAAAAGAAGCCAGAAGTAAGAGGTGATGAGAAGAAAGAAACGAGAAGCGAGAAGGTAGAAGAAGAAGTTAAAAGTGAGAAGCGAGAAGGTAGAAGTGAAAAAGAGGAAAGGGAAGGCGAGAAGAGAGAAGGAGGAAGTCAGAAGAAAATAGAAGTAAGAAGTAAGAAGGGAGAAGAAGTCAGCAAAAAGGAGGAAGAAGAAAAAAAAGAGGATGAATACGCAGGTATGGATGAAGAAACCAAAGCTAAATTAATGGATTTGAAAAAAATGCTGGAAACCTACCCTAAAGGCAGTTTGGAAAGAAGGGTGGTTGAAGAAGAGATAAAGAAGTTAGAAATTAAAAGATAAATGTTAGAATATTTACAAAAATTCAAAAATTTGCCTCCGGAGATAAAAAGTAGCATATCATCAGAGGCAAAGAATAAAGAAATAGAGAAGCTGGAGGAAAAATACGGCATCAGCTTGGCGGCTTTTGTTGCGCGAATAGCAGTCAAGGATATATATTTTAATAATTTGGCCGCTAATTTAATAAAGGAATTTAAATTATCCTCTGAGCAAGCTTTGGAATTGGAATCTGAGCTAAAGGAAAAGGTTTTTAATAGTATATTAGGATATTTCAAGACCGGTCCGTCTTCATCAATTCTTTCTGACGAAAAAGGATCGGACGAAAAAGTAGCTGCGCCGGCTAAGAAAATAGACCTTTCACATCTGTATAATAAGGAAGATAAGGGAAAGGTTTCTCTTTCTGAGGATGGTCAGACTGAAAAAGAAGAAAGTAAAAGCCCTAAAAAGTTAGATTTGTCCCATTTGTTGAACAACCAAAATGGAAACAAAGTTGGAGGTGAGAATAAAGAAGAAGGAGATCAGAAATTAGAAGCAAAGAGTGAAAGAGAAGAAGAGGAAAGTGAAAAGAGGGAAGAAAGCAGAGGAGAGAACAAGGAAGAAGATGAAAACGGGAAAAAAGTAGAAGTAGAAAAAAAGAAAGAGACAGAAGAAAATGAAGACGTGCCTTCTTTTGAAAAGGAAGAAAAAGAAGCCGGCCGGTTTTCCCAAAAAGCCGAAGAGTTGAAGAATAAAGATAATACCGGCAAAGAAGTGGCTGATAAAATAGAGAATATTATCAAGGAAACAGGAATGTCTTTCAGTAGCCAGGAGTTGAATGATAGATTTAAAAAGATAATGACCACCTATTTAAGAGGGATTAGAAACAAGATAGATGCTCGAGCTTCTCTTGTTAAGGAAGTAGATAAAGGAGGGCTGGGTCTTGATGAGAAGACGGCTGACAAGGCGTTAAAAGCCGCTGACAGCAAGAAAGAGGATAAGAAAGAAGATAAGGGCAAGGTTAACATCAAGAGTAAGGATGATGGTACCGCTTTTATCTTTGAAGATAGCGCCGGTAAAGAAGAGGAAAAAAAGGAGAAAGCTAAAATAGACACCAGAGACCTTGATTATGATCTAGCTTCGGTACTAAAAGAATCCGGAAAACTTAAAAAAGACGATAAAGCAGAAGCGGAAGCTGACAAAAAAACTCCAAATAAAGAGGGCAAAGACAATAAAGTAAAAACCGATGATATAGATAAAGAAAAAGGTAAAAAGCTTGATTTGAAAGGCAAGAAAAAAGAAGGACAATTCAAAAAAGGCGCAGTTCTGGGCGAGGGCAAGGAAGAGCAGGAAGAGCAGGAGGTAAAGAGTCAAAGAAAGCCGGCCGCATCTGACAGTAAAAGAAGGATGGACGATATCAAGCCGGTTCCTAAGTCCATGGGGCCGATAGATGAATTGAGATACATGAATATGGAAACCTTTAGGCGTATGGGTCAGTCTCCTTCGGAGCGCACCGGCAAGATCAAAGAAAAAGTAGAATTAATATCAAAACAAGGGATAGAGAAACGGTTGGAGGCCATAGAGGCCTGGAAACAAAGCCCGATCAATAAGATATATTTGAATATAGGCAAACAGAGCATAGGACAAGGCAAGGGAGTGGAGGATATAATCAATAATATGAAAAAAGAAGGCAAGGATGTTTTGGAAAAAGAAGAGTTCGAAGCTGTTATGGACCTGAATGACGAACTAAGGTTTTAATGAAAAATGAAAATCTCAAAAGTGAAAATGATAGAAAATTTTTCAAGAAAGAGTTTAAGAAAAGGATGTATTTATGGGTTCTTAAGATAATAAAAGTATTGGATGAATTACCTAAGGGGTATGTTTCTCAGGTTTTAGGTAAGCAGTTATTAAGAAGTTCAACAAGTGTTCTGGCTAATTATGTAGAGGCTGATTCAGCTAGTTCTAGAAAAGATTTTATAAATTTTTTCAATCATTCTTTAAAATCAGCAAACGAGACCAAGGTATGGTTGTCGCTTATAAAGGATGCGGGTAAATATCAGGGGGATAAAATAGATTTTTTGATAAGAGAAGTGGACGAGATATCGAAAATAATCGCCTCCAGTATAATAACCTTAAAAAATAAATAATTAATTTTTTCATTTTGAGATTTGAATTTTAAGATATTATTATGCAAATGTTCACTGTTCCGCAGTTCATAGATGCGGAGGACAAGATAATAGGAGCTTTGACGGTTAGGCAGTTCATTATTTGTCTGGCTGGTCTTATAATTATGGTAATATCCTATAAATTGTTCGACCTGGTTTTGTTCATTATTATAGGTCTTCTTTGCATAGTGGTTTTCGGAGCTTTGGCTTTTGTTAAGATAAACGGTCGGCCTTTTCATTTTTTTCTGCTGAATCTCGTGCAGACAATGAAGAAGCCCAAGACCAGGGTTTGGAATCATAAGAATTCTTTGAAAGATCTAGCTAGTGAGGAACAGGACGAAGGAGGAGCCTTGCAGGAAACGGTTAACAAAAAGGATGTTCCTAAGAAAAGGTTGCCGGATTCTCGCCTTAATGAACTTTCGTTAATAGTAGATACAAAAGGTGTTTATAAAGGCGGGGAAAACGAAAATGTTCGAGTAATTAACAAAAATAGAAAAAATGGCGGAAAAAAAGAACAAATTAGCAGATAGAAAGATCACTACCTCGGTTCAGCAATATCTGGATATAGCAGAAATAAAAGATGATGTGGTTGTGATGCGTGACGGCACTATACGCGCCGTGCTTTTGGTGTCGAGCATCAATTTTGCTTTAAAGAGTGAGGATGAACAAAATGCAATTGTTTCTTCCTACGTCGGTTTTTTGAATAATATAAATTTCCCGGTTCAGATAGTTATTCAATCCAGGAAGATGAAAATAGAGAATTACGTAAATCAGTTAAAAGAAAAGGAAAAAGAACAAACGAATGAACTTTTGAAGATGCAAACCAAGGAGTACATTCAATATATTCAGGAATTAGTATCCTTGGGAGATATAATGACCAAGAGTTTTTATGTGTGCATTCCGTATAATCCTTTATCTGACCAGCATAAGAATTTTTGGCAGTCATTGACCGAGGCTTTCAAGCCAACTTCTTTGGTCAAAATGAAAGGTAAAAAGTTTGAAAGATACAAAGGCGAGGTAGAAAGGCGAGTAGAAAATATAACTTCCGCCCTGGCTTCAGCCAGTCTTAATTCTGTCCGTCTTGATACTCAGGGATTAATAGAGCTTTATTATAGCACTTACAATCCGGACACATCGCAGAACGAGAAAATGACAGAGGTTAAGGATATAAAAGTTGGGAAATAAACAAAATTTAAGATAAAT
>CAZRQU010000007.1:20099-45652 GCA_964602485.1 uncultured Gammaproteobacteria bacterium
AATTTTACATTTCGAGATTTCGTTTTCAGAGTCTAAGATAAATAATTTTACATTTCGAGATTTCGTTTTCAGAGTCTAAGATAAATAATTTTACATTTTGAGATTTTCATTTTACATTTACTATGATAGATTTTAAAAATAAAAAGAATAAGAAGAGTTCTTCCAAAGCCGGGCAACCTGAGCAACCTCGGCCCACTGAGAGCGATGAACAGCAGGTTGAGAGAGTAGAAGAACTTATAGAAGAGGAAAAGGCTTTTAGGCGTGGCGTTTTATCGATAATAGACCTTATTTCTCCGGCCAGCTTCCAAGTGAATCCGAAGCATTTACGTTTGGGCGGAAAGTTCGTTAGCACCATTTTTGTGATCGGTTATCCTCGCTATATAAGTGTTGGTTGGTTTGCGCCTATCATAAATTTGAATGAGATATTTGATGTATCCATGTTTTTCTATCCGGTTAAAACAGCTGTTATTTTAAAACAATTAAAGAAAAAGGTTGGCGCTTTGGAGGCTCAGATAGTTTCCGATGCGGAGAAGGGAGCTGCTCGCGACCCGCTTCGCGAGACCGCTTTGAAAGATATAGAATATCTGCGCGACGCTTTGACCCAAGGGATAGAGAAATTCTTCCAGTATAGTCTTTATATAACCATTTATGCTGAAAACGAGGAAGAATTAGGCAAGAAGGCTGATAGGATAGAAGATATATTCGGCTCTCGTCTTGTATATTCGAAAAGAGTATTTTTCCAGGCTGAGCAGGGGTTCAATTCTACCTTGCCTCTCTGCAACGACGAGTTGTATATAACCTTTAATATGAATTCATCTCCGGCCGCTTCATCTTTCCCATTCATATCATCTGACCTTACTTCGGACAAGGGCATACTTTATGGAATAAACAGGCATAATAACAGTTTGGTATTATTCGATAGATTCAGCTTGCAGAATGCCAACACGGTGGTCTTTGCTACTTCCGGTGCCGGTAAGAGTTATGCCATCAAACTTGAGATATTGAGATCCTTGATGATCGGCGCTGACGTTATAATCATAGACCCGGAAAGCGAGTACAAGCATCTTTCTGATTCTGTTGGCGGGACATATATAAATATCTCCCTTTCTTCTGAAGAGAAGATAAATCCTTTTGATCTGCCAAGTTCTATTGGTGGAGAATCCAAGCCGGGCGATATAATCAGAGGAGCGGTGATAACCGTTAAAGGCTTGATAAAGTTGATGTTAGGGGAAATGGACCATACTGAGGATTCCATAGTAGACCGAGCCTTGATAGAGACCTATGCCAAGAAAGATATAACCCCGGATGCTGATCTTTCTAAGGCTGAACCTCCCATAATGCAGGATTTCCAAGATCTGTTGGAAGGAATGGAAGGTGGCTCCAATCTGGCTTTACGACTTAAGAAATATACCGAAGGAACATTTGCCGGCTTTTTGAACAATCCGACCAATGTAAAAATGGATAATCAGTTGATCTGTTTTTCCGTTCGCGACCTAGAAGACGAATTAAGACCTTTGGCTATATATACCATAATAAATTACATTTGGAATATTGTCCGTTCAGAAATGAAAAAGAGAATATTGGTTATAGATGAAGCTTGGTGGTTGATGCAATCCGAAGACAGTGCCAAATTTATATTCGCCCTTTGTAAACGTTGTCGTAAATATTATCTGGGAGTAACCACTATAACTCAGGATGTGAACGATTTTTTGACCTCCCCTTACGGGCAGGCCATTGTGACCAATTCATCTTTGCAGATACTGTTAAAACAATCTCCGGCAGCCATAGACAAGATACAAGAAACCTTTATTCTAACAGAAGGGGAGAAATATCTATTACTAGAATCCGGAGTAGGTGAAGGGATCCTGTTTGCCGGATCCAAACATGCAGCTATCAAGATAGTGGCCTCCTACACTGAGGACCAGTTGATAACTTCCGATCCGCGCCAGCTTTTGCAAATAGAGGAAGCTAAAAAGGATTTTGCCGAACAGATGGATACAGAAGGCGGTGAAAGCAGTGAAGGTGGTGAAGAGGAGGAGCTGCCTCCGGGGTTGGAAGATATGGATATCTAATTTGTAATTAGTAATTAGTAATTAGTAAAAATATGGAAAACAGAAAACTAGGTATTATTTTAATAATACTAGGACTCCTTCTTTTAGGGGGTATAATCTATTTTTTGTTCTTTTTTAACTTTGAAGAAGATATACAAGTCCTTACCAATAGTAATAGCGGACCTGAACAAGTGGTTGGCCTAGCTGAAACAGAAGACGAAGAGGAGGAAGATAAAAGAATAGTTAAAGAAATAACCATAAATAAGGACAGTAATGCCCAGCCAGCCGGCGAGGCTGAGGTCCGAGCCACTGAGCTTAAGAAAATGGCTATGTCTTTCACCGAAAGATTCGGTAGCTACTCTAATCATTCGGACTTTTCCAATATAACCGATCTTAAGATATTTATGACAGAGGACATGAAGAGTTGGGCCGATAATTTCGTAGAAGTGGGCAGGCGAGGTCTTGGCGATGACCCGGATTACCAAGGAGTTATGACCAGAGCGGTGACTGCGGAGGTGAAGGATTATGATCTTGGTGGAGGAACCGCTCAAATATTGGTAGAAGCTAAAAAAACTTTTTCAGATAGCGATACGAACGAAACAGAGGTTAGATATGAGAATATGCTTGTAACCTTTGCCAAAGAAGGCCGGGAATGGAAGATAGATAATGCCGAGTGGCAAGAAAGGAATTAATCTATATTTATATGTTTTGGTTAAAAAGTAAGGATAAAAATGGTTCTAAAATAAATTTTTTCGTAGTTGTTTCTTTGTTGAATTTTATTGTATTGTCTTTATTCTTTTTTAATTTTAACTTTAGCAGTATTGATACAGTAGACAAGGAAGTTTTTGATAATAACTATCAAGAAGCGCAGATAAGGTCGGGTATTGGCAATAAAGACCCCTTCATAACCAGAAATCCGAATCTTGGTGATAAGATCTCTTCACCCATCATTGATGGGAGCGATCCCAGTATCGGGCCTGATGACGCCAAAGTGGATCTGATACTATTTTCTGATTTTGATTGTGATTTTTGCCGGCGCCAGTATGAGACCATCAAAGATATAATAAAAGACAATGAGAAGAAGGTTCGCCTTATATGGAAAGATTATCCGGACAAAGATGCCAATTCTCGTTCTTGGCAGGCCGGTATGGCCGGGCGTTGCGCCTATGAGCAAGATTTATTTTGGGAATATTACGATCTACTTTCTTTAGATCCTAAAGCTTCCTTTGTTGATATAGCCCGAAAGGCCGATCTGAATATCAGAAAATTTTCTAATTGTTTAAAGGACAAAAAGACGGCTGATGATCTTAAAGACAATATAGCGGAAGCTGATTCTTTAAGGATAGCCGGAGTGCCGTATTTGTTCGTGAATGGAAAAGAATTGTTAGGAGAAGTAAAGCGCAGTGAATTGGAGGATATGATAGAGTTAGAGACCAAATAAGTTTTTTATTAGTTATTTTCAAGGAGGTATGTAAATATGTCCAATTTGAAAAAGATATACTCCTGTTCTAAATGCGGCGCCCAATTCCCTAAGTGGAGCGGGCGTTGTTTGGAATGTGGCGCCTGGGGGACGGTAGAAGAGGAAGCAGTTGACGCCAAAAGGTCTGCTAAGAACGAAGAAAAGGATGTTGCTCCGGCTAAGATAATAGATCTGAACAAAACCCAAGATTCCGGACTGGAAAGGAAAAAAACCGGTTTTTCCGAGATTGATAGGGTTTTTGGAGGCGGAATAGTCCCTGGATCATTGACCTTGATAGGGGGAGAGCCGGGAATTGGAAAATCGACCATGGTGGCTCAGATAGCGGACAAAATAGCCCGCTCTAACGGAAAGGTCATCTATGTATCCGGAGAGGAGTCTGCCGGGCAGATAAAAGGCCGTTTGACCCGTCTTGGCTGTGATCTGGCCAATATATCCTTCATAAGCGAGACTAATGTTGAGAAGATAGTTTCAGCAGTCAAAAAAGAAGAAGCGGAATTAGTGGTCATTGATTCCGTGCAGACGGTTTACTCTTCGCTAACAGACTCTGAGCCGGGCAGTGTAAGCCAGATCAGGGCCGCTACGGTTAGTTTTTTGGAAGCAGCCAAGGAAAATAATATACCATTTTTTTTGATAGGCCATATAACCAAAGATGGCGCTATTGCCGGGCCCAAGTCATTGGAACATATAGTTGACACCGTAGTTTATTTGGAAGTAGAGGCTTCTAATAATTTTCGTATATTAAGGACCACTAAGAATCGTTTTGGGTCGGTTAACGAGCTTGGGGTCTTTGAGATGACCGGTTCCGGCTTTGTGGAAGTCAAAAACCCTTCGGCTGTTTTTATTGAAGCGGGTTCAGAGGCTTTGACCGGATCGGTTCTGTCTTCAGTTATGGAAGGCACTCGACCTTTTATGATAGACATTCAGGCTTTGGTCACTAAAACAGTATTCGGTTATCCACAAAGGAAGGCATCCGGTTTTGATTTGAACCGGCTACAAGTGCTGGTAGCTGTACTTTCCAAGAAGGCCAATGTCAATCTGATGAATCAAGATGTGGTTCTTAATGTAGTTGGTGGATTAAAGGTGAATGATCCCGGAGTGGACTTAGCCGTTTGTTTATCCATATGTTCCTCCTTACTTGATCAAGTGATAGACAGAAAGACCATAGTTTTAGGCGAGGTCGGATTGGGCGGGGAAGTACGGCCTGTCTCCAAACTGGATATAAGATTGTCAGAAGCGGAAAAACTCGGCTTTGAGAAAGCCATCATTCCGGCTGTTAAAGCCAAAAGCAAAGGACTTGAACTAAGGAAGATAAGGAACATAGGCGAACTTTTGAAATTTTAAATTAAGACTTTTATAAAAAAAGAGCCGGCACCTTTTATGGATCGGTGCCGGTTTTTGGTCGGTGGATCTTAGCATTCTATTACGCCGTAAAGGGCGCAATAGGACATGATCCACATAGCTTGTTGTTTTTTCCCCGGACGTATGTGTTTGCGCGGGGTAAAAGGTATAAAAGTGCAGAGCCAGAAAAGCGACTGGTTGTTAACGTAGTAGAAAACATGTCGCTTCTTGGCTCGGGGATAGACCACTATCTGCTCGCCTCGGGCAAGCAGTTCGCCTGTCGGTTTCCACATTTTTTCGTTCCATAAAGGAACAGTTATGGACCTGGGCGGAGTTATCTTTGTGGCCATTTTTCCTCCTTTTTGATTGAACAAATGAATGCTTTAATGTTAGCAAAAATATGTGTATTTGTCAAGACGTATAATTGACATTATACTATTTTTATGCTATTATATAAAAATAGATAATCGAATATTGCTCTAATTATATTCCTATCAGGAGGTTTCAATGAGAAACGATCTCGTTCTTTCCGGATTTATGGTTGATCGCATCAAGGCGATCAACGCAAAAAAGAATAACAAAGAAACGGCCAAAAAGGTCGTGAAATACAGTGCACAGGCAGTTGTCCTGCTGGCCATCATTTATACAATGATCGGCCTGTGTTCTTTGGCCGAGGTTGCAAGCGGTGCGGATATCAGCTATATACCCTTTTGGCATACGCCATGGAGTTGGCTGGCCGGTCGTTTTCTTTGAAGAATAGATCGAAGCACCTTTCGATCTCTGGGTTTGGCATTTTGTCAAGCCCTTTTTTTATTCCAAATGGGTTTCTTTAAGTGACCTGTTCATTTTTTCTTTGAGTTCAGAAAGACCCTCTAGTGCAGGATTATTTTCCATCAATTTCACCGCCTCTTCTTTGGCCTCCTTCATTAGTTTATGGTCCCAAAGAGTGGCTATTTTCATTTCCGGGAATCCTTTTTGCCTGGTTCCGTATATTTCACCTCCACCTCTTATCTGTAGATCCATTTCAGCCAGCTTAAAACCATCATTTAAGCTTTCCATCGCCTTTAGACGGTTTATGGTTTCCGGAGCTTTTGATTCTGAAAAAAGTGCGCAGTACGATTTATATTCTCCGCGTCCGACTCGTCCGCGGAATTGATGCAGTTGCGCTAAGCCAAAACGTTGTGCTCCTTCTATTACCATAATGGTGGCATTGGGTATATCAACTCCAACTTCAACAACTGAAGTGGAAACCAATATTTTCATATCTCCATTCAAGAATTGTTGCATTATGGTTTCTTTTTCTTTTGGCTTCATTCGGCCATGTAATTTAGCCATATCTATATTCGGGAAAATGCTTTCATTTAATTTTTTAAATTCGGCATCAACCGACTTTACTCCTAGGCTGTCTGATTCTTCTATCAGCGGACAGATAACGAATGCTTGTCGACCTTCTGCTATTTGTTGTTTCATGAAGCTGTAAACTTTGTTGCGCCGCTCATCTCCTACGACTTTGGTTATTATCGACTTTCGGCCTTTGGGCATTTGCTTGATCACGGATATATCCAGATCGCCAAAAAGAACCAGAGATAAGGAGCGGGGGATAGGGGTGGCTGTCATAGACAGAAGGTGGGGCGAGGTTTTGGTATTGCCGGATCTTTCCATTAGCATCCTTCTTTGCTCCACTCCAAATCGATGCTGTTCATCCACCACTGCCAAAGCCAGGTCTTTGAATTTTAGCTTATCGGATATCAATGCATGGGTACCGATAATTATATCAACCTTTCCTTCGGCTATTTTTTTCTGCAGTTCGGGTTTTTTGATATCCTCTCCATTCAGTAAACTGCTCTTGCCGGTAAGCAGGGCTATTTGCAAGGAAGCGCCTTTAAGGGTCTTGGAGATGGATTCGAAGTGTTGTCTGGCCAATATTTCCGTTGGCGCCATCATGGCCGCTTGCAAGTCATTGTTTAAAGCGGTGTTTAGCATGGTTATGGCCGCCACTACTGTTTTTCCGGAACCGACATCGCCATTCAATAAGCGAGACATGGGGATACCCTTTTCCATATCCTGCAGAGCTTGCCAGGCCGCCTTTTTTTGATCGGCAGTCAATTCAAAGGGTAGGGAAGAAACAAAGTCCCTGGTCTTTTTTTCATTGAAATGCACGGGCGTTGCTTTGGAATTATCTCTTTCTTTCTTTATTAATTGAGATTTGAGCTGGATCAAAAAGAGTTCATCAAAAGCCAGTCTTCTTTTAGCTTCCTCTAGATCTTTTTTATCTTTTGGAAAGTGAATACTGGTAATAGATTCAGCCAATTTTGACAATTTTTGATCGTTTATGACCTTCTCCGGCATTACATCTTCCAATTCATTTAAAAAATCAAGCGATTGCTTGACCAAAAACCTTAACTGTTTTTGAGTTAGGCCATCAGTTAGTCTATACACCGGTACCAGTCCGACTGTGTGATAGGCGCCCTTTTTCCCGACCTTTTCGTAAATAGGGGATATCATTGAAGTTATGCCATAGCTTTCGTCTACCCGGCCGGCTAGCGAAACCTTATCGCCAGGCCTTAGGTTCTTTGTTAGATAAGGTTGATTGAACCAAACAACTTTTAGACTTTCAGCACCATCAGAAATAAGAGCTTCTGTTATGTACATTCTTCTTCTGTGTGCTCGTCGATTTTCTATTAGTTCTATTTGGCCGACGACATTAGCCTTTTCTCCCGGGACCAGATCCTTGATCGGTCTTTTTTTGGTAAAGTCATCATGTCTGGTCGGAAAGAAATATAAAAGATCTGAAACTGTTTCCAGCCCCAGTTTTTTCAAGCGCAAAGCAGTAGTTTTTCCCACACTGGTTAGATTTTTTATTGGGGTATCAAGATTTCCGCTCATACTTTAATTATATCATATATAGAATAAAAACCCCCCCAAAAGGGGGTATTTTATTTTTGCGCCAACTGCGCACCCGCTAGGAATCGAACCTAGATTACAGGCTCCGCAAGCCTGCGTCCTATCCGTTGAACGACGGGTGCTTTAGCAAAAATAAATATAGATCCTTTGAATCTATATTTATCTAAGTATATTTAAACACTAAATTATAATTTTAGCAACTTGTTCAAGTCTTCTGATAAAGGAATATCATCTTTTTCAAGGTCTTCATCCAGATATTTGAGTAGATTTTCTCTCACAGGCAAAGGGTTGGTATCTTCCAAGGGGATTATCATTTCCGGATGAAGGAAGTTTTTGAATTCGAATATCAGAGCTTTTTCTCCTTGATCCGGTTTGTATATGATCGAAAAGTTCTTCAACCTGTCAAAATCATAGAATTTTCTACCCAGCTTTATGCCTTTATGTGATAAGTAAACATCGACAAGGTCAATATCCTGACTGTTCTTCACCAGTATTATTATAGCTGTTATTATCAAAATTACAGCAAAAGAGAAGTTAGCAGTATAAAAAGCAAAGGTTAAAAGCAATACAAAGACAGCCCCAGCTCCAATGAACCATTTTTTGCTTTTCTCGTGGTTATCATCCTCTCTTATTTTCCAGCTGGCGAAGATGTCTTCAGGCTCCAGTTTTATCTCCCCATCATCCTCTTCTTGTTCTGTATTCTCTTCCTCTAATATGTCTTCTTCTTTGGCCATATTTCTCAGTATTTGACAATTCTTTATTATGCTTATATTATATCAGAAAATAGAAGAATATCAAAGTGTACTTTTTACAAAGAGCGGTTCTGACAAAGGGAGGTTTGATCCATGAATGACAAGATACGTATAATTAAGATCCCGGAGAAATTCGGAAGAGAGGAACTGAATGGCGATGCGCAAGAGCTTTTAGGGCTCGAGATCAGTACTATGGGGAGATGTGGCAGTGATCATTTCACTACTCTGGAGTTTTTACTTAGCGGTTTGCGCTTGATATTTCCCGACCGTTTCCTGGAATATGATGCTAAGCATGAGGAGATGTCAAATATGCGCCGCAAAAAGGAAGGCGTAGCCCCGACCGCGGAAGAAAGAATACCCACGCCAGCTGATCGTTATTTTAAAAGCGGTATACCGCCGTGGAATATGAGCATACCCAAAGATGTATGTGAAGTGGTATCTTGAAAGAAAGAAACCATCTTTTTAAGGAGACGGGCGACTGTCTCCTTTTTTATTGACCTAAAATGATATTTTGTATATAGTAATTAGTAATTAGTAATTTGTAATTGGTAATTTGGGATCTTATTAGTTCCTCCCCTTACTAAAAATTTTCTCATAGTTCCTCCCCTTGCTAAGGGGAGGCTAGGAGGGGTTAATGGAATACAGTATTCGGTATGCAGTATAGGGTGTTCAGGTTTGTCATCCTTAAGGATACCGCGGAAGCGGGAGACGAAGGATCTATATTAGGCAATTAGGTAATTAGTAATTAGTAATTTGGTATTTGCAATTTGCAATTGTTTAGAATTTAGAATTTTGGTCATTTGAATTTGTTTAGAGTTTAGAGTTTAGGATTTAGAATTTCACCCGTTATGCGTTATATTTTGGTAATTAGCGATCAGTTTTTTAACGGATCGCAGTAGTCCCGAATAACAAATATGGAGAGGTGCTAGAGTGGTTGAATAGGGCACCCTGCTAAGGTGTTGTACCTTCACGGGTACCGAGGGTTCGAATCCCTCCCTCTCCGCATAAAATAAAACAGCCCTTTAGGCTGTTTTATTTTATGTGAAAGCGAAGGTGAAGAATTCTCGCTTTTGGACTAAAGGATAATACTGAAAAATAGATTGCTTGGAAGCAATTATCCGTTGATCAATAAAAAACGTATTCGAGTTGTCGTGGGGCTTGGCCCCTTCGAATCCCTCCCTCTCCGCATAAAATAAAACAGCCCTTTAGGCTGTTTTATTTTATATGAAAGCGAAGGTGAAGAATTATCGCTTTTGATAATTAGGGGACGTCGCGAAAAAGGATGTTTTGTTTTTCAAAACTGCTTCTTTATATGTTAAAATATATTTATGCAAAAGATAATTACTCTAAACACTAACGAGAGGGAGAAGCTTTATGATATTACGGTCCAAGCCCGGGATCTCATAGTTAGATCTGAGGTGCCTTCGGGTATACTCTCGGTTTACGCTCAAGGAGCTACTTCAGCCATAATGATCCAAGAGAATTGGGATGAAAGTGTGCAGGAGGATGTGGTCGATCTTTTACGGAAACAAATACCTTCCGGAATTTGGAAGCATGATCAACAGGATGGAAATGGCGATGCTCACTTGAAGGCCGGTCTTATAGGGCCTTCGGAAACGATCCCTATAGTAGACGGGCAACTCGGCCTTTCTCGGTGGCAGAATATCTTCTTCTGCGAGTTTGATGGACCAAGAGCAGGAAGAAGGGTCGTTTTGACTTTGCTAGAAGCGTAAAAAAAGAGGGGTAGATCATATCGGTCTACCCCAAAATCCCTTTGTCAGCTCTGTTTTATCCCTTCCAATCCTTGTCCATTTGTTCGAACCCTATCTTGCGGTAGCCGGGCCATTGCTTTTCTGTAAGCTTTTGGGCCTTGCTATTGTTACTTCCGCGAGTGAAACAGATGGTGTCCTTGAACGTGTCGACTATTCCGATGTGGCTAGCTTTAGAATGAGCCTGTATCGTAGCGACAGCGTCAAGGCTGGCAGGGAGATCCTGTAGTTTAACAGGCATTTCCAGCTGGCCGTTCTTGCAGAGGAAGATCACGTATCTGTTTTTTGGCATCGGTCCTCCTCTTTGGCCATGTTCCAGCCGGGAAATCTTTCGTTCAGAGTGTCTTCGAACAGGCGAAGATCATCAGGATCACCCTTAATGATCCAGGTTTCATTCTTGTCCATTAGGGTATCTATCTTAACCACTGCTTTGGTGGTCTTTGATAATCTTTCGCTTTCGTTCAATGAGTCGAATAGTCCCAACTTAGGACTTTCATCGACTTGACCATTGTTGTAAGAGAGCAGGACAAAGTGCCCTTTGCCTTGAGTATTCAACTCTTTCCTCCTTTGTTTTTTGTTTTTGGTTATTTTTTTGTCTCTGGGACGTCATTAATACTAATACAATAATCTTGTTTTGTCAAGATAAGGTTAAAATGGGTTTTTTAGTTTTTAAAAATATGTTATAATATAAAAAGTTATTAATAACCAATAAATACTATGACCAAAAAAGGTTTTACCTTGATTGAGCTATTAGTGGTTATAGCAGTTATAGCCACTATTACAGCTATCGCGGTCGTGGGCCTGAACAGAGCCCGAGACCAGTCTATTTCTTCAAAGACTTTGAATGATCTGCGCGCGATAGAGAAAGCGATGGGTTCTTTGATGATAGAGAACGAAGAAAGTATCTGGTGGGATGATAATAGTTTTGGATCAGAGGATCCAAGCATAGACAATGTCACTGGATTAACTCAGTTCTTGCCAAAGATACCAACTCCAGAGTTGCCTGGTGTCTCTAACTATCTATATGATAACGACGGCGACACTCTAACAGCCGGAAGCCAGTCAATGAATGGGGTAAATATAGTTATGAACGCTTCTTCTACCGTGGTTAGTAAATATTTTCCTTTAATGGACACTAACGGTGATTATGGTTCCGGAGCTAGCGACGGAAAGCTTAGGACCAATGCTGGAGGTGATGCCATATTCTTCAATTTGAATCCAGATCAATCTGATTGGTAAAGATATTCTACTTTATAAAAGAACACCCGCTTCTTTGATGAGCGGGTGTTTTTTTATGGTATAATTACTAATATGAAGCAGCAAGGATTCACATTAATGGAATTATTGGTGGTGATCGCGATCATTGCCATCCTGACTGGTATTGTTGTTTTTGCCACTAGAACTCCTCGTGACCAGGCAAAGGTGACAAAGATGACCAATGACGTTCGTAATATCGTCATAGCCTTGGCCTATGAGCTTAAAGAACAGGGTAGGCAAGATTGGTGGACAGAGACCGAACTAGGGCTAGGGGTTGACCCCTATGTTGGGGATATCATAGATCCGAGTGGACCATTGAAGAATATTCCTGAGCCTTTGATCTCCGGTGTCTCCCAATATCTTTATGACAATGACGGTGATACTCTTTCTGATAATGAAGCTGATGAGAAAGGGGTCAACATATTGCTTAAGTTCAATAAGGATAGCGTGAGGGATAGATATTTTGACATGTTCGATAGTAAATTGGAATATGGCAACGGAGCCTCTGTAGGTAAGTTAAGAAAAGCTCCAGGTTCGATCATACTTTTTAATATTTCAAGTGATTAATATTATTGGTGGTCATCAAGATAAGAACAGGAGGTTAAAAAATTTTTTCTAATATGTTATAATTGTGTATAAGTGATAAGATCAAAAATAATAAACCAAAAGCTTTATGGCAACAAGGAGTAAAAAACAAACAAAGAAGACCGCGCCAAAAACAAAAAGCAAAACAACGACCAAAAAGACCGTGAAGAAAAGTGCTCCTAAAAAGACCACTGCCAAGAAACCGGCAGCTAAAAAAAGTGGAGCTAAAAGGTCGGTAGCTAAAAAGGCTACTGCCAAGAAGACCACTGCTAAGAAGCCGGCAGCTAAGAAGGCGACCAAGGCAAGGTCAAAAGCTTCATCTGCTAAAAAGAAAGCGAGCAAGAAGAGCACCGTTTCAAGAAGGAAGGTCCTTAACGCCCTTTTGCTTTTAGCGGCAGCAGTTTCTGTTTACACTTTCGTGTTCGTTTTCACGTCTTCAATGGTTTGGATGTTCGGTTAATTCGCGGAGGTTGACCGAGCTAAAAAAAATTGGTAATATCCAAAGATGAAATAATCAGAAGGATCCCCTTAGACTTTCTGATTATTTTATTAAAAGGGAATAACGGATAGATCACAGATCCTTTGTCTCCCGCTTTCGCGGGATCCTCAGGATGACATTCCATATCCCAAATTACCAATTACAAATATGGAGAGGTGCTAGAGCGGTCGAATAGGACAGTCTTGAAAACTGTTGAGCCTTCACGGGCTCCCAGGGTTCGAATCCCTGCCTCTCCGCCAAAAATAAATCCCCGAAAGGGGATTTTATTTTTGGTTGAGGTAGGGTGAACGAACCCTGCTCTGGTAGTGAGGTGTGAGCCAATAACGTGAGATGCTTGGTAGCAAGGAGGTATGAATTTTAATAAACTAATTCGAATGGGAGGCACGCGATAGCCCTTCGAATCCCTGCCTCTCCGCATAACAAAAAGGGGATTTTATTTTTGATTGAGGTAGGGCAAGCAAGACGTATTTGAAAAATAAAAAGCCCGTTCTCTTTAATAAAACGGGCTGTTATCTTATTCTAGTGACATAAATAGCATTCCTCTCCTTTTCGGCGCCATGAATATGATAGATAACGATCTCTCCTTCCTTATTCTCTTGAATAAATTCATAAGGTGGCATAGCTATATCCAAACCTTCCTGCAATACATCCTTTATCCCAGTAGGCGATCGGGTACTGTCATTTGAACAGACAATGATCAAGGCTCCGGCTGGGAAGTAGGTGGGACTTAACATATTTCCCTCCCTTGAAGCATTTTTTGTTTTATTCTAGCACAAAAAAGCTGGAATAAAAAGTCTATTCATTCAAAAAAGGCTGGATAAACGAAGGCGTAGGCAGTGGACGCCGGTACATATTGGCCGCCAACACCGTTAAATATGACGGTTCCCAATTCTTTATCCCAGATAGCTGTTATCAGATCACCGTCAAAGACCATATCAACTTCTCCATTTTCTTTTACGAATTCATGAGAAAGATAGGCTGAGTATCCACTAAATTCGTCTGTCGGATGATCATTGCCCGGTTCCCATATATATGATATTTCCTTCTTGGGTGATGTAAGCAAGAGGTCTTGATTCCTAGCCGGATATAATAAGTTGTCATTTTCAGTATAGCTTTTGTAAGGTGATGACGAGTAATTCCTTATAAAGCCCGTATTCTTTGAGAGCACTAGAGTTCCCGGATGTTTTCTTTTCCAGGCCCCTAAAGTGGTCTTGAAAGCAGGTATTCTCTCTAAGGCGATATTAACATTCTGCCCGATTATTCCCATACCCCAAGGCTGGCTCCAATAAGTATTGGTGTTAGAGTCATACATCACCAAACAATTTTGATAAAGTTTGCCAGATACTCCAAAAGTGGTCTCTTCCGCTCCAACAATCCTTTTGAATACAGGATTAGTATCACACAGTGGGCAATAGGTCACGGCTATCGGAAGACCTCCAATAGAATCGTTCACTATTTCGTGTTGGTCAAGTATCTTGTAAGGATAAGCCTTGGCCTCTCCTTTGTATTCAACACCTATCACCAGGTCTTCGTCTGTAAAGCTGGTTTTTTTTATTGTTTTGAATTTTGGATCATTTATGGCGGGAATCCCATCTTTGCGAGAGCCGGTCACAAGTTCATTGATATCTACGCGGGCATTCTTTTTGTCCATTTCAGAAAAAGTTTCTATGTCAGCATCAAGTCCATCTAGCATCTTATTTCCGGAAGACAGATCATTTACAAAAACCCTGACCTTAAGCCAAACTTCGTTAAAAGGTTTTGACCTGAATAAGACGGTCAAAGCAAGTATCAATATAAGCAGTATTATGATCCTTCTAATATTCATGTTATTTATTATACATTTTTTTATTGATTTTAAAAAGAAAATCATTTACTATTAAGAAAGATAACAAATAATATAAAATATTATGGGATTCCTTTGGCAACAACAAGGATGTTTGAAATTAAGCCGTTCTCAGGGACTGCCCAAAGACGACGAGCTTAAAAAGGGCAAGGTTTATAAATTCAAGAAACCCGGCCATCGTCTTTATATGCTCGATACTCCGATGGATCTTATATCGGCCGGTTGGCAAGCCAAGGCCAAGGTTATAATTCGCGAGGTAACGGTCGGTCTTAGTCGAACCGAGGGTAAATTCAAGGTTATAAAGAAATATACCAAAAAGGACGCTAAGGCTATATCAGATAACTTGGTGCCTTATAATAAAATATGAGAGCAGTGATACAAAGGGTTAAAGAGGCGAATGTCAGGGTTTCAGAGCAAGTCATTGGCCAGATAGAAAAAGGCCTCTTGGTCTTTTTAGCCGTTGATCAAGATGATACTGAGGAAAAAATAGTAAAAATGGCTGAAAAGATACTGAAGTTAAGGATCTTTGAAGACGATAACGGCAAATTCAACTTGTCATTAAAGGATGTATCCGGCAGTATTTTGGCTGTTTCCCAGTTTACGCTTTACGGCAATTGTGAAAAAGGAAATCGCCCTAGCTTCATAGAGGCAGCCAGGCCGGATAAAGCCGAACCCTTTTATGATAAATTCGTCTCTTATCTAAGAGAACAAGGGATAAAGACCGAAACCGGTAAATTCCAAGCCATGATGGAAGTGAACATAGTGAACGATGGCCCGACGACATTGATAATAGATATATAAAAATAATAAATAAAGTAGAACCAGAAAAAATTTGCGCTTTTGTTCATTTTTGAATTCATAGCTCTGAGCGCACTGCACTTTCTTTTTTAAATAGTTTGACATTTGAAAGAATATTAATTTTTGCAATTTGCAATTTAAAAAGTTATGCCCGAACTGCCGGAGGTCGAAGTCATTAGACGCGGCCTGAAAAATGAAATATTGAACAAGCGGATATCGGAAGTGAAGGTGCTTTCAAAAAATACCGTTAAGCCGAATTCAAGGACTTTTGCCAAAGAGTTGAAAGGCAAAAGTTTTTTAGATATAGATAGGATAGGTAAACTTTTGATATTTGAATTATCGGATAAGATCGATTTTTTGCTTGTCCACCTCAAGATGACCGGGCAGTTGATATATACTGACCAAAAAGAGATGATAGCGGGAGGGCACGAAACAAAACCGCGCTCCAGCGGACGTTTGGAGGATGTTTTGATAGAGGAGGATCTAATAGAAAGAGTGGGCGGCCGGTTGCCGAATAAATTCACCAGGGTCATTATAACTTTCAACAAAAGAGGATCTTTGTATTTCAATGATATGCGCAAGTTCGGCTATATGAGGATAGTTGATGAGAGAGAATTAAAGAAGATCAAATCAGCTTTTGGCATGGAGCCTAGAACAAAAGAGTTCACGAAGGAAGGGTTCATTAAAGCTATAAAAACCAGAAATAAGAGCATTAAGGCCGTGCTTTTAGACCAGAGCATCATAGCCGGTTTGGGCAATATATATACGGACGAATCATTGTTTTTGAGCAAGGTGGATCCAAGAAGAAAGGCGAGTAGCCTGACTGACAAAGAGATAAGCGCATTATATAAGAATATAGAGCATATTATTGGCAAAGCCATTGAGTATAAGGGCACAACCTTTTCCGATTATTCTGATGCAAAAGGAAATAAAGGTAATTTTAGCGAACTTTTACAGGTATATGGACGCACCGGGGAAAAATGCAAGATTTGCGGGACTAAAATAGAGAAAATAAGAGAGGCAGGCAGAGGCACTCATTTTTGCCCCAAATGCCAATTTTAGTATTCGGTATTCAGTATTTTGTATATAGTGTTTTAAAATATTTAAGACCAGTTTGACTTTTTAGTATTTTTACTATAATATACAAACATAAGCACGATTTTGTGCTACTTTTTTACTTTCAATTAAAATTTCATATGTCTCAGGAGAACATGATCAAAATGGAGTGTACTGAGTGCAAATCCCTTAATTATCATTCAAGAAAGAACAAAAAGACCTTGAAGGATAGATTAGAGCTCAAAAAATACTGCAAAGCCTGTGGTAAACATACACTTCACAAAGAAACTAAATAGTTAACACCTATTTAGTTTTTTTGTTTTTTAAGATTTTCAATAATGCCCTTAGATGCTATAATGTGTATATGAAGATAAAGGCATTAACATTTTTTTCAATAACCATCTCTTTTATTTTTTTGCTCGGGGGGTGTACGCTTTCCGAGAATGCCGGTGGCCTTAAATGGCTTGATGAAAAAGTCGGCGATTTTTTCAATGAGACAAATGAGGGACAGAAGCAATCGGTTATGGAGTTTATGGAGGAGAATGAAGGTAAAGATCTTAAAGAAATGGAAGAAGAGGGCGAGATCGACGCTCAACAGCTGACAAAAAAGCAAAAAGAGCAGATAGATGAGTGGTTTGAGAGCAGAGGATTGAATCGTTATGGAGATGATAAGAGTGCTGTTTATACCGGTGGCACACCTTTGTTCAATGAGGAGACCGGTGAAAGTATCGATCGTTATGATTATATATTGAATAAATTTCCTGACATCTTGGAAAAGATAGGGGAATAAGGATCATACTATGGCTAAAGACAAGAACAACAAACCGCTTATATTCAGAGCTTTTCTATCCGTTTTGATAGTTGGGGTTTTGGCAGCTTGCTATTTGGTTTTCAAGCCGTTCTTAGTGGAGATATTGATCGCCTCGATCTTAGTGACCATATTTTATAAGCCGTATGAATGGCTAGTCAAACGTCTTTGGAACAAGAAGATATTGGCCGCTTTGTTGATGTGTTTGGCTGTTGTTCTTATTATAATAATTCCGCTTACGAACTTGATAATATACGGAGCCCAGAGATCGGTTACCGCTTATTATGAGATGGTTGATTTTTTGAATGATTCCGGTGTTTCCAAGGTGTTCGAGAAGAATGAGATATTAGAAAAGGCGGAATTGATAGGTATTAGCGGTGACAAGGTGGAGGATTTCATAGCTGATATTGCTCGCCGAGCCAGTAATTGGTTAGTGTCAGGAGCTACCAGTTTAGTTAAAGGTACCACTAATTTTTTAATATCCTTAGCTTTGATAATATTCACAATGTTCTTTTTCTTTATGGATGGAAAGAGGATGCTTGAGAAATTGATGCATTGGACCCCTTTGCCTAATAAGTATGATCGAGAGATATTCAAGAAATTCAAAGATGTGAGCTATTCTACTTTTATGTCCACTTTTGTGGTGGCCATAGTTCAAGGAGCGATGGGGGCGCTGGGCTTCATTATAGTTGGACTTTCGTCTTTCTTTGCCGGGATAGCTATTGCTTTCTTGGCTATTTTACCCTATGTCGGCTCTGTATTGATAACGGTTCCGGCTGGCATTTACCTTCTTATTGTCGGGGATGTATGGCAAGGAGTGTTTATATTGATATGGGGAATGGGTGTGGTTGGCAATATAGATAATTTGATCAGGGCCTATATGATAAAAGGAAAATCCGAGGTCCATCCGATATTCGTGGTTTTTGCTGTTTTGGGAGGTATTGCCTTGTTTGGTTTTTGGGGAGTGGTCATCGGCCCATTGATAATCGCTTTAGCTATAACTATTTTGCATATCTACGAGTTGGAATATAAGGACTTCTTGGAAAAATAGTTTTTTGTAAATAGAAAATAGAATGTCATTCTGAGTCCGCCGACTGCGGACGAAGAATCTGTTGATTTTTAATAAAGTATCTGTTATATTGTTTAAAGCGAGCGAAAAGCTCGTTTTAAATTAAGCGGGATTGGTTAAGTGGTATAACATCGGTCTCCAAAACCGAGGTCGGGGGTTCGATTCCCTCATCCCGTGCGTGATAAAAAATGTGTAAAGCGACCCGTAGACTTGCGGATACTAAAAGAGAGCCGAAATGGCTCTTTTTGTATATTTTTTGTTGCATCTGTACTTTTTGGCTAATTTTAATAAAAATACTTGTTTTTTTGATTGTAATATGGTATTTTAAATTTATCAATTATTTAAACTTAAGTTATTTTATGAATGATAATGTTAGAGGAAAGTTAATAAAAATATTAAAAAATGAATTGAGAGGGAGAAAAGACCCTTCGCATGATATAGGACATTCACTCAGAGTTTTAAATTTATCAGAGCATATTGGAA
Organism: uncultured Gammaproteobacteria bacterium; assembly: GCA_964602485.1. Taxonomy (GTDB): domain Bacteria; phylum Patescibacteriota; class Patescibacteriia; order Patescibacteriales; family WJLG01; genus WJLG01. Next base: position 38,792 of record CAZRQU010000007.1, read on the forward strand.
AAAAAGAAAATGCAGATTTAGAAATAGTTGTTCCTTCTGCTATTTTTCATGATGTTATTAGTTATCCCAAAAATCATCATAAAAGACTTGATAGTGCAAAAGAAAGTGCAAAATATGCAAAAAAAGTGTTAGAGAATATCGAAGAATACCCAAAAAAGAAAATTAACAAAGTTTATGATTCGATCCACCTTTGTTCATTTACAAAAGGTGTTAAACCAGATCTTTTAGAAGCTATGATTTTACAAGATGCGGATAGTTTAGAGTCAATGGGCGCAATATCAATTATGAGAACTTTTGCTTCTTCAGGAGTTATGAATATTTCTTTTTATGATTATTTCGACCCTTTTTGCAAAGAAAGGTCACCAAATGACAAAAAATATGCCTTAGATTTATTTTATACTAGGCTTTTAATAGTTAAAGATAGGCTGCATACTAAATCAGCAAAAATGATGGCAGAAAGAAGACATGAATTTTTAAATAAATTTATTCTTGAATTGAGGAATGAGATAAAATAATTTTCCATGGATGAAGAAATACAAAAAACAATTGACCATGAAAGTGAAAATTGGACTAGGATATTTGAAGAAGAAATAAAAAAGAATGATGCAAAAAGATTTTCTTCAATTTGGTGGCAAAAATATTATGAAGAGATGGTTGATTACTTTGAAAATGTTTTAAAGGAAAACAAATATAAGAGTATTCTTGAAGCAGGAAGTGGCTCTGGAAAAGCAACGATTTTATTAAGTAATTCATATTCAAAAACTTTGCTTGATATCTCGAAAGCTGCTTTAAAGTATGCAAAATATTTATCTGAAAAATTGGATGGAAATGTAGCTAATTATATTGAAGACAATATTTTTAATATGTCTTTCAAAGATAGAGATTTTGATTTCGTGTGGAACATTGGTGTAATAGAACATTATGATATAAAAAAAATAGAATTAATTTTAATGGAATTAGTTCGTGTTTGTTCAGATTCAGGAGTTGTTGCAGTAGGAATACCTAATTTTTTTTCAGGTCCAATTTTAAAAGCGTGGGTATTAAAAAAAATAAAATTTATATCTGGATATAGATTGGATACAGAAAAATTTTATAATGAAAAAGATATTGAGAAGTTAATTGTAAAAGTTGCAAAACTGCACGGCAAAAAAGTATCTTCAATTGAAGTTAAATATTTTGGTAGTCCATTAATCATGGAAACGCCTGAATCCTTATTTAGAATTTTTGAAAAACCAGTTTCAAAAATTTTTTATAAGAATAAATTTTTAAAATTTATAGTGTGTAAGTTTGAAGAATAAAATATGAAAATAAATAAGAAAAATATAGTTGTAACAGGCGGGTCAAAAGGACTGGGGTTAGCTTTAGTTGAAGCTTTTGCAAAACGTGATAATAATGTAATAGCTATTGGTAGATCTAGTGGTAAAGGAAAGACTAAATTGAATAATGTATTAAAATTAAGAGCAGACGTTACAGAAGAAAAAGAAATTAAAAACGCCTTTAAAATAATCATAAAAACATTTGGATCTGTTGATATATGGATTAACAATGCAGGCTTATGGATGCCTCATGCAAATATTGAAGATGTAAATCAAAAAAAGTTTCATCAACTGGTAGAAGTGAATTTATTTGGAACAGTACATGGTTCTAAATATGCGTTGATTCAGATGAAAAAACAAAAATTTGGGACCATTATTAATATATTATCATCGAGTGCATTGAAGGGGAATTCCGGATCATCAGCTTATTGTTCAAGTAAGCATGCAGCACTGGGCTTTACACAATGTTTACGTGAGGAGGCTAAGGTATTTGGTATTAATGTTGTATCTGTATATACAAGGGGTATAAAAACAGAATTATTTAACGAAAAAAAACCTAGTAGTTATGATGATTTCATGGAAAAAGCTTATGTTGCCGAAAAGATTTTAAAGAATTTAGAATCAAAAAAAATTATTGAAGAATTAAAGATTTTTAAATAAATGTTATATGTATATTTTCCAGAAAGGGAGCTATTCTCATTGGGATAATAATATATTAAAAAAAGGCAGAAAATTTTCGGTAAAAGAAAAAAGGGGAGGTGGTATTTTTTTATTAAATAAGAAATATATTAAAATTGAAAAAAAGATTTTTATTTTGAATGGTCCTGTGAAAGATGGTGGAGGAATATATCTTAATAATTGTAATGATATAGAGATTAATAATTGTTTTTTTATTTTTAATTTATCAAAATGGGGAGGAGGTGTGTATATTGAAAAGAGTTCGAACATTAGATTGAATGATAATGTTTTTTTATTTAATTTTGCCTTGCGTGATGGTGGTGCTATCTCAATTAGTTATAGCAAGGATGTATGTTTGCTAAAAAATAAATATTTTTTTAATATCTCTTTACGTAGTAATTCCAAAATTGATATATATAAAAGCACGAATATTGCAGTAAAAGACAAATAGTTTAATTATTTAATAATATGAAAAATATGGAAAAAATAGACATAGAACCAGAAAAAAATAAAAATATTTATGAAAAAGAAAAGTTTTCTCCAGAAGATGCAAAAATATACGTAGATAAAATGAAAAATGATTTTGAAGATCATTTTGATTCTGTTGGTTATAAAAAAGAAGATTCTGTGAATATAAGCTCTGGTGTCGATTCTACTGTAAGATTTATCGGTTCAGGAATTAGTGTATTAAAACCATATTTAATAGAGAAAAAAGTACCAAATCCTGGTGTTTATGTTGTGCAAGACTGTATTAGGACTAGAAATGCAAATAAGTTAACAGATGATAATTTTAATTCAAATTGGGGATCGTATTTTCCAAATTTAGGAGCAATTACTCCGCCTGAAAGAATCACCGATGGCTGTAATGAAACATTCGATTTTATTAAAAATAAACTCGGTGTTGTTAATAATAATGTTTTAATTCGAATAAATTCAAGAGATGAAGAGTTATTAGAGGCTTGTAAAGATAGATATGGTTCAGAATGTTTAGAAATCGATCAACAAAATAAGGATTTTTATAATCATAAAGTAGGTATCGAAGGAATAAAAGGAAGAGCTTGTAATATAGCTTTGAGAAATCATAATGGAGAAGGATTTTCCGATATAGGGAATTTAATAATCTTAGAGGATGAAAATTCTGCCATTTGTTTAGAGATATCTATCGGAGTATCAACTACATTAAAGCAAATACATGGCTTAGATCATGTTCAGGATTGTACTCCGGTTGCAGGATTAGAATCTGTTGATGAGAAATATAGAAGAAAATTTGAAGACGCGATAATGACAAGTGCAGTGTTGCACCAAGAAGGCCTAAGACCATTTGGGCAACATAATAGAAATAGAATATTAAAAAAATATGTTCAATCATTAAGTTATTTTAGAAAAAAGTGCGATATTAGCTTAGATGAGTTGCGTAAGTTAATTACAAAGTTTGAAGAGCGTGAGTTCCCAAATTTAACAGAAAGTAATTCGCAGATATTAATAGATTATATAAATGCTTACGAGAATAACATAGCTTATAAAAAAGATAAAAGTAAGTAGAGTTTTAATAAAATAAATAATCTTTATGAGTGAGATAAAAAACATTATAAAACCTCCAAAGCTAAGCGATGGAAATAATATTAGAGTGATAGCTCCAGCTAGGAGTATGGGTATTATTTCTGACGAATTAAAACAAATTGCTATAAAAAGATTTGAAGAAAATGGTTTTAAAATTTCGTTCGGTAAACATGTTGAGGAAATGGATGATTTCATTTCCTCTTCAGTTGAGTCAAGAATTAGTGATCTTCATGATGCATTTTCCGATAATGAAGTCGATGCAATTTTTACCGTTATTGGTGGCTATAATTCAAATCAATTGCTTAGAGAGGTTGATTATGATTTGATTGCAAATAATCCCAAAATTATTTGTGGTTTTTCAGATGTAACTATATTAGCTAATGCAATTAATGCAAAAACTGGTATGATAACTTATTTAGGTCCGCATTTTTCTAGTTGGAGTATGAAGTTGGGATTCGAACATTCTTTAGAATATTTTAATAAATGTCTAAGGAATAATTCCTCATTTGAACTAGAACAATCAAATGAATGGAGTGATGATCCTTGGTATTTAGAGCAGAAAAAACGAGACTTTATTCCAAACGAAGGACATTGGGTAATCAATGAAGGACATGCGCTAGGAAGAATAGTGGGAGGACATGTTAGATGTTTAGCTGCTCTACAAGGCACAGAGTATTGGCCAAATTTGGATGATTCTATATTAATTTTAGAGGAAGATGAAGAAACTAATCCGCCAATATTTGATAGATTGGTTCAATCTTTAATACATCAACATGATTTTGCGGGTGTAAGGGGAATTGTCATCGGAAGATTTCAAAAAAATTCCAACATGACTAGAGAATTATTGCAAAAGATAATAAAAACTAAAAAGGAATTAAATGATATCCCAGTTATTGCTAATGCCGACATCGGTCATACCACTCCACAAGTAACAATACCAATAGGGGGTAGCATGGAGCTAATGGCTGAAGACATTAACACAAAATTAAAAATAATTGAACATTAGCAAAAATATGATTTCAAAAAATTTAAGTGAGCTAATTAAAAAAATTGATCTTGAGGTGAAAAATTCAGAGTATGATACTTTTAAAATGCCAAAATATGATCATAAAACACATTACATTGAATTAACAAGAAGTGGTTATTTTTATGCATTAATTGCATTAAGGCAGGTATTAAAACTAACAGCTGATTATTTTTTTATTGAAAAAAGAGGATATAGAACTATTGATTTATATATGCTTACTCCAAGTATATCATCACCTGTGGGATTAGGGTCTAATTCCGAAGCTGTATCTTTGAAATTTGGGAATTTAGATTCATTCTTAGTTGATTCTTCACAATTCGGATTTGAACCCGTATTATTAAATAATATAGATGAAGTGTACTGTTACCTTCCTTCAATTCGGGGAGAAGATCCAGACAAAAGACACCTAAATCAGTTTTTTAATTGTGAGGCCGAGATTAGAGGCGGCATGGATATATTAATACCCATGATTGAAGATTTTGTTAAAACTTTGGCGGAAGCTTTTTTGTTAATGCCTGAGACTATTAAAAAAATTAGCTTGGACCATAAAACAACAAATTCAATTTTAAACAAGATCGTTAAATTAGAATCATTCCCTGAAATATCTTTTGACGAAGCAGTTGATGCATTAGTTGAGAGTGGTAATAAAGAGTTAGTAGAGTTTCACGAATCCGGAAGAGATTTATCTGCAAAGGGCGAACTAAAACTAAATGAAATTTTTAATTTTAATTTACCTTTTTGGGTAAGAGATTATGATCGAGACAGAGTTCCATTTTATCAAAAACCTCAACCCGATAATCCAGAAAAGGTATTTAATGCTGATATGATATTTCCCCCTTTAATTAATGATTCTTTTGGTGGAGAAATAGTTGGTTGCGGGCAAAGACAAGATGACTATAATGAAATGTTGGAATCGCTTAAAAGACAAGGGGTCGATTCTAAACCATACGAATGGTATATCAATCTTAGAAAATTACCACAATATAAAACATCATCAGGATTTGGTTTAGGCGTAGAAAGATTTATAACATGGGCGTTATGTCGCGATGATATTAAAAATGTTATTCCTTACCCAAGAATCAAAAACGTAGAAACATACCCTTAGATAATTTTACAAGTTGATAATAGTAGACAAAAATATAATTATTAATAATTGTATTTTTGTTTTAATACAATGAAAAATAATTTAATTGAATATAATGATAAAATAAGGATAAAAATAACAGATAAGTGTAATCTTTCCTGTCCATTTTGTCATTATGAAGGAACTAGAACATCAAATGATATTGATTATAAAGAAGAAAAATTTAGATATTGGATGAAAGAATTAAGAACAGTTTATAGCAAAGTGCATTTAACAGGGGGTGATCCTACAATGTATAGAAAATTGCCTGAGCTGTGTAAATACCTTAAAACCTTAGGTTATGAAATATTGTTGACAACAAATTTATTAATTATGGATGATAATTTTTTAAAATCTCTACCATATTTAAGTAAAATAAATATTTCCTTGCATTCATTTAATTCCGAGTACTTTAAGCAATTTATAAGAGCAAAAGATCAAGCAACTAAGTGTCTTGGCATCGTTAAGTCTAATATAATAAAATTAAAAAAGCTTGGCAAAAAAATTAGTATAAATACTGTTATTTCAAAAGAAAGCAATCAAAATATTGATGAAATTATTGCTTTTTGTGAAGAAAATGATATTTTATTAAAATTAGTTCCTGATTGGAGATTTGTTGAATATGCAAAAATGGAAATAAAAAATATTTTAAAGATTAATGGTTACAAGGAGTTTTGTAGAACTAAAAAAATTCCCGGATCAAACTTCAGGGTGTTGTATAAAAAAAATACTTATTATATAGAATATAAAAATATTATTCCATATTATTTGGATTTTTGGTGTAATAGTTGTTTAAATAAGAAGAATTGCATTGAAAGTTTTGCATATTTAAGACTTGAGGGAAATCCATTAAAATTTAAAATATGCATAGAAAGACCTGCAATAAATGATGCAGAATTTAAAAAAAATATTTGGCCAAAATTGAAGAAAATATATAAAAATATTTAATAAGCTTGGAAAATGTTAAATAAAATGGGTACCTTCCACAGAGATAACGGTATCTCTTTCCCAATACCAATACTAGATAGTGGCACGATAAAACATTTTCAAGAGTATACCAAGATAGCTGATATTGATTCTATGAATTTTTATGCTTTGGAAAAATATTTTTTGTTTTTATTCAAATAGTTGAATAATTCAAAAGTTTGTTCTTGAAT
>CAZRQU010000008.1:0-41554 GCA_964602485.1 uncultured Gammaproteobacteria bacterium
GATCCCCTCTTTCAGAGGGGTGGCGCGATAGCGCCGGGGTGTGTTATCGGTATATTTTTGAAAGCGGCCTTACATCCCCCTAACCCCCTTCAAAGGGGGAATAAAAAGATAGAAAGTACTTTGCTATTTGTAATTTGCAATTTGGTATTTATTTAGAGTTTAGGATTTTGGTCATTTGAATTTAATCCCCTCTAGAGAGGGGTGGACTGCTGTAGCGGAGCGAAAGCAGGACGGGGTGTGTTAGGGTTTAGAATTTAGGGTTTAGAATTTCACCCGTTATGCGTTATGAGTTATGAGTTATACGATAAGTGTTCATACAACAAAAGCCAATCCTCAATAGATAGGTCCTGAGGTCTTGATGATCCTTTCAGCCCGACCTCGGCCATTATGAGATCGACTTCAGCCGGCTTTATCCGATATCCGGCTGCCAGATTGTTCCTAAGCATCTTCCTCTTGGCCGCAAACCCGAATTTTAATAATTGAAAAAGTTTTTTTTCATCAAATCTTGATCTTTCATTCTTAATTCTTAATTTAACAACAGCGCTGTCTACTTTCGGTCTTGGCCAAAATAATTTTGACGGGACATCAAGAACTATCTCGGCATCAGCGTAAAGCTGAACCGAGCAAGCCAATAAGCTCATCTTACCGGGACGAGCTGTTATCCTTTGAGCCACCTCTTTTTGCAACATCAAAACCATAGAATCCGGCTTAAACTCGTTTTCCGACAAGAATTTGCGCAAAAAAACAGAAGTTATATTGTAAGGAAGGTTGGCAACGATCTTTAATTTAGAGTTTGCGGTTTGGAATTTAGAGTTCAAGCCTATATCAAGTATGTTCTGATTTATCACTTCCACATTCTCCACTCCTTGACTTTTTATGGCATCTTTCAAAAAACCGGACAAAACATCGTCCAGTTCCACTGCTATGACCTTTTTAGCCTTTTCAGCTAATTTTGCGGTTAAGAACCCTAACCCTGGCCCAACTTCCAATATTGTATCTTTTTCGCTAATATCAGCTAATTCAACTATCTTGTCGTAAACCTTTTCCGAGATCAAGAAATTCTGCCCCTTACTCCTCCTGGGCTCAATGCCATAAAGCCGACATATTTGTTTTGTCTTCTTAAAAAGATCCATAATTACAAATTACAATTTTTATCTTCTTGCATTTTGCAAATTGAACTTTGATCATCCTATTTGCTCCCTTATCCTTGCGTCATCCTTGACCTTAGGTATAAGGAAATTCATAAATAAAGTCGAGATCGCCCCCAAGATAAAGGTCCACTGAATGCCCAACTTAGGGGCTATCAACATAACCAAGAAGAAGCCCACGGCCGAACCGAAATTAAGGGCCATCTCTCTAACAACAGTATATTCATCCACAAAATGGCCTTCATCGGCCGCTTTCTCGTAATACAGGGCATCAAAAGGGGCTCGAGTGAATATTCTGGCTATATTATGATAGGTGGAGACCACGAATATCTGGAAAGCTGTCTGGATGAATATCTTGATCAGCCAACCAATGGAATAAAAGATGATCCCAACCCTTAATATCTTATCTCTCTTGCCGGCGTCGCCAAAACGACCGACAGTGAACTGAAGAGCTATGGAAACCAAAACTATCAATGATGACAAGGCTCCGACTTGCAAATGATTACCCTGCAAAAGTTCAAAAAGGAATATCGGCCAAATAACTATATTTATTATATACTCTATTCCGTCGCCGAAGTAAGCCAAAACAGTGGATCTTCTCTTTTTGGAAAATATTTCCTTCAAAGTCTTTTTGTAATTCCAGCTGAATTTCTCATCAGTGGCCGGCATGGCTACCAAGGGCACAGCCGAAGCAAAATATATAATTATAGAAAGGACAAAAAGCACATTATAATCAAAAGTAAAGATTATCCAACCGGCGATCACCGGCATCACTGCCTTCAAGAACATCAAGCTGGCTTCAAGTAAACAAAGCTGCCTGACCCGATTCTTCTTGTCTGTGAATTTGGCAAAATCAGTATGAAAAGGAACCCAATATATCAATCGACGAGCGTTTAAGAAAAATAAAGAGAAAGAGAAGAAAAGAGCGGCTGCCTGAAAATGGCTCAAGCCCGAAGGCAGATCATTTTCCAGCATAAACCATTTATTGGCCAGATAGAAAACCACGAAATAAAGGACTATCCACAAAGTACTGACTATCATAGACCTCTTTATACCTATCTTGTTCAAAGCCAACTTAGCTCCGAACGGTAAAAGAAGGACATAAAGCATCCTGTCTATTATGTAATAGATCATCACTGTCCGAATATTTCCGTCGAACAATTGAAAAAGAAAAATGGGGAGGAATAGCCCCATCATGGCCAATGATATCCTGCCGATCGTCCGAGAAGTATAAATAGACATGAATCCGGCCGAAACTTTACCGTCGAAATACTTGCGCATTCTAAATTTTTAATTTGAAATTTGAAATTTGAAAACAATTTTTAATCTCTAAATGTTTTAATTGCAGATCAAACAAAAAAGTTCTTTAAAAATTAAAATATTTCAAATTGTTTAAAAATCTTAAATTACAAATTTTAAATTAACTATTTAATAACGATGTTGACCAATTTCCCGGGCACGAATATCTCTTTCACCACTTCTTTGCCTTTTAGCCACTTTTTGACCTTCTCGCTTTCATGGGCCAACTTCTTGGCTTCTTCTTCTGATATATCAGCTGTCACTTTGGCAGTATCGCGCACCTTGCCATTTATCTGCAAAACCAGCTCTATTTCCTCGTCTTTGGCCAATTCCGGATCGTATTCCGGCCACTTTTCCTTGAATATGCTTTCTTTATGGCCCAGCTTCTCCCAGATCTCTTCGGCTAAATGCGGAGCGAACGGTGATAGTATTATCAAAAACTTCTCAAAAGCCCCTTGATCAATGCCTGTTTCCATGGCTTTATTGATGAATATCATCATTTGGGAAATGGCGGTATTGAATTTGAAATTCTCTATATCCTCGCCAACCTTCTTGATAGTCTTATGTAAAAGAGAGGTTATATCATTTTTGCCATTTGCCACTTGCCATTCGCTATCTGATAGGGCCCAGATCCTGTCTAAGAATTTCCTGGCGCCCATAAGCCCGCTGGTGCTCCAGGCGCAGGGCTGATCAAAAGGCCCCATGAACATCTCGTAGACGCGCAAAGCGTCGGCTCCGTGCTTTTCAACTATGTCATCCGGATTGATGACATTGCCCCAGCGTTTGCTCATCTTGCGCCCGTCCTCAGCCTGTATCACGCCAACATGCTGCAAACGAGTGAACGGCTCCTCATAATTAACGACACCGATATCATAAAGGAACTTATGCCAGAAACGAGCATAGATAAGATGCCGGGTGGCGTGTTCAGCCCCGCCGACATAGAAGTCCACCGGCGACCAATGATCTTCTTTTTCTTTATCAACCAAGGCTTGGTCATTCTTCGGGTCCATATAGCGCAGATAGTACCAGCTTGATCCGGCCCATTGTGGCATGGTATTGGTCTCGCGCTTTGCCTCTCCTCCGCAGCGAGGACAGGTGGTATTCACCCACTCCTCTATTTTAGCCAAAGGCGATTCCCCGGTTCCGCTTGGCTCGTAATGTTCCACTTCCGGTAATTTGACCGGTAACTGATCTTCCGGTACCGGCACGGTCCCGCATTTGTCGCAATGGATCATCGGGATCGGCTCGCCCCAATATCTCTGCCTGGAAAAAACCCAATCTTTAAGCTTGTAATTGACCTTTTTTTCACCTAGTCCTTTTTCCGCAAGCCACTTGATCATCCTTTTCTTGGCCTCATCGGTCGGCAAACCATCAAGAAGATCAGAGTTAACATTCACGCCTGACCCAGCATAACACATTCCTCCATTAGTCTCTTGTAACTTTTTTTCTATATCTTTAGGATTTTCACTTGCTAAAATCGTTTTACTTTCATTTTTATCATTAAAATAAATAAATTCGTCCGGAATAACCACATACCTTATTTGCACTTTGCACTTTGCACTTTGCACTTTGTTATATTTGTTCGCGAACTCAAAATCCCTTTCATCGTGCGCCGGCACAGCCATAATGGCACCGGTTCCATAGTTGGGTAAAACATAATCAGCCACGAATATCGGCACTTCTTCGCCATTGGCCGGATTGACCGCTGTGATCCCATCAATTCTGACCCCGGTCTTGTCCTTGTTCAGATCCGTCCTCTCCAGATCCGATTTCTTTTTGGAATTTTCAATGTATTTCTCTACCTCCGGCCAATTTGTGATTTGCTCTTTATAATTTGCGATCTGTGGATGTTCAGGCGCCACCACGCAATAAGTACAACCGAACAAAGTATCCGGCCTGGTCGTAAACACCTTTATTTTGTCAACTCGAGCATCCATGAGAGAACCTTTTCCTTTGTCATCCTGAGCGTCAGCGAAGGATCTGTTTGGGTCCTGCGGGCTCTTACCATAAACACCTTGTTCGTCCGTTTTGGGCAAAGACAGATTCTTCACTTCGCTATCGCTCCGTTCAGAATGACAAATAAGAGAAAAGTTTATTTCCGCCCCTTCGCTCTTACCGATCCAATTCCTCTGCATCTCTTTGATGGAATCCTCCCAGCCGTCCAATTTGTCCAGATCCTCAAGCAATCTATCGGCGTAATCGGTTATCTTAAGCACCCATTGGCGCATTGGTTTTCTCTCTATCTCTGAACCGCAACGCTCGCACTTGCCGTCTTCCAGATCCTCCTGAGCCAAACCGGTCTGGCAACCGGGACACCAATTGATCGGTTCATAAGATTGATAGGCCAGCCCTTTTTCGTGCATCTTTAAAAAAGTCCATTGAGTCCATTTATAATAATCCGGATCAGTGGTTTTTATCTCTCTATCCCAATCATAAGTAAAGCCGATCTTTTTAAGCTGACTTTTATAGTTTGCGATATTCTCATCCGTGGACTTTCTGGGATGAGTCTTGGTCTTAAGCGCATAATTCTCAGCTGGCAGGCCGAAAGCATCCCAGCCCATTGGATGAAGCACATTGAAACCGGCCAACATCTTCATTCTGGCCAAGATGTCAGTGGCTATATAACCCTTGGGGTGGCCGACATGAAGCCCAGCTCCGGACGGATAAGGAAACATGTCCAAAACATAATATTTCGGCTTTTCCCCATCTATTTTCACCTTATAAAGTTCCTTTTGTTTCCATTTTGACTGCCATTTAGGATCTATTTTATTGTGGTCGTATTTATCCATATATAAAGGAAAATATTAAAAAATTAGGCGACAACTCCCCTTTTTTATAATTATATAATACCCAAAAAAACCTAATCTTGCAAATAAAAACCGCGAATTCCGTCTTTTGGTATCCGCGGTGTTAAAAACTATCACTTAGAAACATTGAGCAGCCTCCTTTCCGGCTTTTTCATTTTAACAATGAATACGCCTTTAGATAAGTGGCTCTCATGTCTAGTGATCTTGCGGCCTAAGAGGTCGTAGTACTGCCGGGGTTCCGGCCTTTTCGGAAAAGCTTGTCTTGAAGATCGAGAAACAGAGACAGGCAAAGCTATGATGTCATAGCTTGTTTCAGCTACCTTTAGACTGTCTTGGCCTTCGTCAAGCAGTTTGACAAAGAAAAGGACCTTGATCTTTACTCTTGGCCTGTCAAGGTCGGAAATGAAAGCTCTGTCTTGAAGAAGATCTTTGTTCACACAATCTTTGGTTATCTCTTCCTCTCCGTTAACACCGTCCCAATCCTTTCCCGAGGGCCAACTCCACCAAAGAACATTATTGCGATAGATATCTGCCCGAAGCTGATATCTTCCTTTTACGTTCTTGGCTTGGCAAAGATAGTAGATATCCTTAGTGTCCTCTGTCACTTCCGTTAATGTATCCTCGCGGATAAAGCACCAGCTGTTGGCCGTGTCATACTGGTAACCGCTAGATATCACCACCGAGCCTTTAAGGTTGGCTGGCAAAGGGTCGGACTCGGGCTCAGGATCGGGGTTCGGCTCGGGTTCGGGGTCGGGTTCTACCACTACTTGCGTATCAGGTGGGTCCGGATCGCTTATTACAACCTGAGTGTCCGGTGGATCGGATGCTGTATCAGGCTGATCAATAATGATGCTCGGTTCAGCGGGCTGATAATTGCCTTCAGTTATCACAGCCAGAAACTGAGAACCATAAACCCTTCTGCCGAAGTCATCATGAAAAACAAACTGATACACTCCGGGTTTGATGAACCACCTACCTGTCGGAACACCAACCCCTGCCAAAGGCCAAGGAATATCATTTTGAAGTGTTGACCCCTGAATATACCATTGTCCAGAAGCTGGAGACTCACAGCGATCAATACTGAATTCACCAACTGCGAATTCTTGAACCTCTATTCCTTCTTTCCAAACGAGGGTTCTTCTTTCGTTGTTGTAGTACGAACCATTTTTACGCCTTTTGAACTTCTGAACAGTTATTTGATCTCCAGGCCTTACCGGGTCAGAGGAGTTGTTAAACGGACTGTTGGAAAAGCCCAATTCCTCTTCCCAAGTGATCGGCACACCAAATCGATATGGACCGTCGTTCTCTTTGTAGTAGCCGTAGAATCCGGAAGCTAAAAGATAGGCAGTAGCTGGTTCGCTAAAGTCATTGAGGATCAGGACAGATCTGGCATCGGTCCCAAAATGGTCGGAGCTAACATCGCCCAGAAAATCTTGAGCCAGAACGGAAAAAGATGCATCCGCCCTGCCTCGCCATTCATGGACAAAAACTCCTCCGCCATTATCTACCGGCCAACCAATCTTGGGCGAGAACCATTTATGGCTTTTTATGAAAGCCTGACTGGTGCCGTCGGGATGGAAACCGTCAGAGAAAAAACCAGAAGGGCATGCCCATCCCTGCACAGGGTAACTTGAACTAAATGAACTAACTGTATAGCGACCGTTAGTTTTAGTAATATCTAGCTTTACTATAGTATTGTCAGCTCTATTAGTTCTGTTCTGGTCGATCATCTTAATGTAACCATTCTCAAGATCAACCTCGGCGATGATCCCCACATGACCATAGCTATTACCCCTAAAACACAAAATCTGATCTGGTGTTGGCGGGACAGATCCTCCGTTAGCATAAGTTCCAAAACCGATGCTTGATAAATTATTAAAATAACTTATAGCATTGCCGGTTATGGTTATTGGGTTTTCAATGTAGTTGCTATAAAATCTTTTCATATAAGCAACACATTGGTATTTCCCCGATCCGGTTCCGGTGCACTTGCCCGCAAGTCCGTTTGAATAAGAAAACACTCCTTTATACGAAGATAAAACTTCTCCGTAATTTCCCTCACATTGTCCAAGCGACTCAAAAAAAAAGAAAAAATAACAGAATTAAACAAAAAAACTTTTTCATTATTGACTCCTTTTTCAGTGTTTAAAACATTTGTTCAATTTATCTCATTGTTAATGTGCTATTTTTATTTTAATCAAAATTTAAACTTTTAAGCATCGTATAAAATTCACCATGTTCGTCTAATTCTTTTGCATAGTCTTCCGAATAGGAGCTCGCGATCAAATAAATATAACTATCGTTTCTGTATATAAAATGCATAGGGTAGTAATCCGATCTTTCCATTTCGTAGTTTGATATCTTCACTTTCTCGCCTGTTGGTTTTATCCTCTTGTCTTTGATCATTTGATCTTCCCTGCCTCTTTCCCAAACAGAAATACCAAAAACACCCTCCTGCCCCTTATTGATCCCCCAAGACATTAATTCTCCTATCTTTCTATTACCAGCCCCTTCCCATATATTATAATTTTTTTTATCTTTATACTTTTGAGGATATTTTACTTCAAATCCATATTCTTCATTTCTATACGTCAGCCAATCGTTAGTGCCTATATCAGCACTTATCGCTTCAATCCCTTCTTCGCTTGAAGTGGCTTTTTCTTCTTCCTGCCAACCTGAGTCGGGCATTTTTTTCTGCTCTTGCTTCGGCTGTTCCTGTTCTTGCAGAGAAAAAACACAACCGGACAAAGTTATGGACAAAGTTATTATAAGTATGAATATAATTTTTGTGTAGCGCATATTATTTTTTACTATTATTTCAAATAAACTTTACTATTTTTAATGTTTTTTGTCAATTTAAAAATTAAATAGTTATGCAAAAAGTCTTAATTCCCTGCCTGCCGGCAGGCAGATCTGACCCCAATACATCAATCTATGATCCTCTTCTTAAAAACAGCTGTCTTCTTCTGGCGATATTTATCCCTGATCTTGGATATTCCATTCCAACTTTTGAACTTGTTGGCCAGTTTTTTGAAAAACCAAGTATAAAAACAATCCTTTTTCTCAAAGGGGCCGCTCATTTTCACGCCCAAGAACTCTCCTAGCTTTTCCTTGGTATCCACCCTGTCAGCTATATTAAGCTTTAAAAGATTAGACTTACCTCCTAAAAGCTCCTCCACTTTCTTCTCATAATCATCAAAAGCTTCGGAATAGGCCTCTTCTATATAAACACTCGCCCCCAATACTCTTTCATGCATCATCCTAAGCTTTTCTATATTATTTAGCACCGACCTTATTATACGGCTACCTCGCTTTCCTTTTTGCATCAAGCCCTCGGCCTCTATATATTCAAGCAGTTCTAAGGGCCAAGGGTGTCGCCGGCAGGAATCAAGCCATTTTTTCTTGTTTCGGTATGTATATATGAAATAAGCATCAGGATACAGTTTGACCAATTCATCCAACATTACCGCCACTGGCAAGTCGGAAACCGCATCATGATTACCAAGGTCACCGGCGTTCAAAACCAGCTCACCTTTTTCATTATTAACCAGCATATAAGGAAAATGTTCGGCCTTGAACCCGGCTTTACGCAAAGCATAATGGACGGAAGTGGTTCCGGTTTTAGGCAGTCCGATGCAAAATATTTTTTTATTCCTTTTTTTTATCCAGGGAAAACGAAGATCGAAAAAAGTTATCCAACCCATTGCCCAGTCCCCTAAAGAGACCTTTTTCTCAAAAACGAAAACCAGTGATCTGTATAGTTTGCGGGGAGCTAAAAGTATCAAAAAGAATAATAGACCAAAAAACAATACAGCCAACACAAAAAGATCCAACAATAAAAACGGAGCAGACACTATCTTAAGCAAAAGCTTTCCCAGGCCTATCTTCCAATGAAAAAGCCACCAGCAAGGGAATACCAAAAAATAGCCCCACCAGAAATTCTTTAATTCATCTTTTGACATATTCTATTTAGATAATTCTTAAAAATATAGTCTCCAGTCTTCAAACTTCAAACTTCAATCTCCAATTACCAATAACTAATAACTAATTCCATTAACCCCTCCTAGCCTCCCCTTGCCAAGGGGAGGAACTATGGGGAAGATCTTAACAAAGGGAGGAGCTAATAAAATACCAAATTACCCAATTACAGATCCTTCGTCTCCCGCCTCCGCGGGCTCCTTAAGGATGACAAGCCTAAAATACCCTATACTGCATACTGAATACTATATTCCAAATTACCAATTACCATTCGATCCCTACCGGAGCATGATCAGAACCCATTTGCTGGTCCAAAATAAAGGCTTTTTTTATTTTTTTGCTTATTTTAGAGGAAACACACCAATAGTCAAGCCGCCAACCGACATTTCTGGCTCTGGCTCCACCTCGATATGACCACCAAGAATACTGAACTTTTTTAGGGTGAAGTTCACGAAAAGTATCTTTAAACCCACTTTCTAGGAATTTGCTCATCCAACTCCTTTCCTCTTGAGTAAAACCGGCATTGCCCTCATTCGGGCCGGGCCGGGCTATATCTATTTCCCGATGAGCCACATTATAATCACCAGCCACAGCCAAAGGCTTCTTCTTTTCCAGCTTCTTTAAAGATCCCAATAATCTATCATTGAACTTGATCTTGTGATCAAGGCGTTTCAACTCCCCGCCCCCGTCGGCATTATGAAAATACACATTGACCAGAAAAATATCCTCAAGCTCCAAAATAATAACCCGACCTTCATCATCTTTCGGGAAATCTATATGATCAATAACTTTGATATCATCTTTCACCAAAACAAGAGTGCCGGAATATCCCGGCCGCTTGGCTGAATGCCAAAATTCTTTATAGCCGGAAAAATTGAATTTTTCCCCAGCTATCTTTTCACTGCCTATCTTTATCTCTTGCAAACAAATTATCTCAGGCTTTTCTTTTTTCAAAAGCTTCTTGAGTTCACCCTTGCGAGTGATAGCCCGTATGCCATTTATATTCCAAGATATCAATTTCATATTACTTCTTCTTAGGGTCTAATATTTTTTGTAGTTTCTTGACTCCGGCCCCGGATATCTTCATCTTCGGCTTTCTTTTCTTGTCCCTTTTTTCACCTTTTTTGCGGGACTCTTTTTCTAATTTTTCATGGTATCCATTGTTCATATGGCTGTTTGGTGAAATTATCAAAAAATGTTATAATAAGCTTATATACTAAACAAGTTTCGTATTTGTATTATATTTTAATTTCCTTAAAAAAACAATGGAAAACAAAAAAAAGAGCAATTCTAAAAAACCCTCAACAGCAGACAAGACAAAAGGAGAAAGGATAAAAGAATGGCTGAAAAAACCCTGGGTGATAATTCTTCTGTCTCTTGTCGTGCTGATATCTTTACTTTTGATCACTGCCTTCATCTCGCAAGTGAATAATTATAGGAAGTTGATAGATCTACAAAAAAGCTGGCAGGCCGTGAATTTGACCAAAGAAATAAAAGAACAAGAGCCGGTCTTTATATCCACTGAGAAAAACTTCCACCTAGGTAGCAGCGACCCTGAAGTCACGATAGTAAAATTCTCAGATTTCACTTGTCCTTATTGCCATGATATGTCGATCAAGCTCAGGAATATAATCTCCGCTTATCCGAATCGAGTCAAGCTAGTATATAAAGATTACCCTTTGGTTAACGAAGAAGGGATGGATTTTGCTTTGGCTGCCCGTTGTGCCGGTGAACAAAACAGGATGCTTTTCTGGTTGATGCATGATGAACTTTTCAATAAACAAGGATTGATATCTCCGGATAATCTACCAACAGTGGCCGGCTACCTTGGCCTTGATACTGAAAAATTCGACCAATGCCTTGAGGAAGAAAGATATAACCAAGATATAATGAACGATGCCCGAGAAGCGGACAAGATAGGCGTAAAAGCCACCCCTACCCTTTTTATAAATGGTTATATGGTGAAGGGGGATATTCCGGAAGCGGTTCTGACCAAGATAGTGCAAGAATTCCTAGAAGACGAATAGATACCATATCGCATAACTCGTAACGCATAACGGGTGAAACTCTAAATCCTGACACACCCCACCTCCTGCCGTCGGCACCCCTCTCTAGAGAGGATTCAATTTTTGAATTTTATAATTTTTATAATTTTTGAAATAATTTCTAATTTTTAATTCTAAGCATTATAAATACCGAATAACAAATTACAAATTACAAATTACCATCATCAACCTATGAAACAAATAAGACTACATGGACGCGGAGGACAAGGCGTAGTGACTGCCGCCGAGCTAGTAGCTATCGCTGCCTTTAAAAACGACTATGAAGCTCAAGCTTTCCCCTCTTTTGGAGTTGAAAGAACCGGAGCTCCGGTCAAAGCATTCGTCCGCGTGGACAAAAAATTCATTAGAACCAGAGAGCAGGTCTACAATCCTGACATATTGATAATATTAGACGCCACACTTATAGGTACTGTCGACCTTTTTTCCGACTGTGACAAAGACACGCAAGTAGTGGTGAATACCACTAAAAAACCCAAAGATCTGGATATAAAGGTTGGTCCGAAAGGCACTAAACTTCCTTTAAGGAATATTGCTGCCGTTGATGCTACCAATATCGCTCTGGAAATATTTGGCAAGAATCTGGCCAACACCACTATTTTAGGGGCTTTAGCCAAGGCTGTTCCTTTCATTACTTTAGATAGCTTAAAAGAAGCTGTTAAAGAAAAATTCGAAGAAAAGGGCGAAGCCATAGTGGAAAAGAATATCCAAGCAGTGGAAACCGCCCACAATAGTTAATTTAATTATAAATTTTGTATTTTGAGATTTACATTTTAAATTTATGCCAATAGACCTAACATCCAAACCGGGATCGGCCAAACAGAACAAAACAGGTGGCTGGCGCACCTTTATTCCAAAAATAGACAAGAAAAAATGTATAAGCTGCGGGACTTGTGAAAAAGTTTGCCCGGAAGACGCCATTGAAATGAAAAAAGATAAAAGATACAAGGCCCTAAAACCCAAGGTTGATCTGAATTACTGCAAAGGCTGCGGGCTGTGCGCCAAACAATGCCCGGTCGGAGCCATTGAAATGATAAGAGAAGAGAAATGATAAAATAACTTATTTTGTCATCCCCGACTTGATCGGGGGTCCAGGTCTTGCTGGATTCCCGCTTTCGCGGGAATGACATCCTGATATATTATGCCAAATAACACCAATCAAATCCTTGAGGGTTCGCGCGCCATTGCCCAAACTATAAAAAACATCAAACCAGCCGTGATATCCGCCTACCCCATCACCCCGCAGACCCATATAGTGGAGGATCTGTCTCAATACAAAGCCGATGGCGAAGCTGATTATGAATTCGTTAGGGCTGAATCGGAATTCGCGGCCGCTTCCATAGTTGAAGGAGCTTCGGCCACCGGAGTCAGATCCTATACCGCTACCAGTTCACAGGGCCTTCTACTGATGACCGAAGTTCTTTATAATATCGCCGGTATGCGGCTTCCGGTAGTGCTCACTTGCGCTAATCGGGGCGTTTCCGCGCCTATAACCATTTGGAACGACCACCAAGATGCAGTTACTATGCGCGACGCCGGCTGGATGATATTTTTTGCCGAGAATCATCAAGAAGCAGTAGAGCAACATTTGATCGCCTACAAAGTAGCTGAAAAACTAGGTCTGCCGGCTATGGTCAATATAGATGGCTTTGTGCTCACTCATTCTTATGAAAGCGTACAAGTACCTAGCCGTTCGCAAATAAAGAAATTCCTGCCTGATTACAAACCATCAAAAGCACAATTCTTGGATCCAAAAAATCCAAAGACTTTTGGCGCTTTCGCCACTCCCGCCCATTATATGGAAATAAGGCAAGCTCTTCATGATGATCTTATGTCATCTTTAAGGGTAATAAACGCTGAATATCAGGAATATAGAAAAACTATTGATACAAAACCTCCTTACAGCACAGATAAACAGCTTCTGGATAACGGCCTTTTGGAATACCACGGCCCCAAGAAGCCAAAAACGATCATGATAGCTATGGGCTCGGTGGCCGGAACCGTGAAAGAAACCTTTGAGAGATCGAACAATGTAGGAGTTTTAAAAATAAAGGTTCTAAGGCCATTCCCAAAAGAATATGTCTTAGATATCATAGAACAAGTAAAGCCGAAACAAGTGGCTATTATTGATAAAGCTATCAGTTTAGGCGCTGAAGGCCCGTTGGCTATGGATATAAAAACCGCTCTTTATGGACGTAGTAAAACCAAGATCCAAAGCTTTATTGTCGGCCTGGGCGGAAGAGATATCACTAAGCCGATGCTAAAAGAAATAGCCAAGAATGTTGAAAAGAGTAGTGATGAAGTTAAATTCATAGGATCGGTTAATTAGTTAATTAGTTGATTGATCCATTAGCTGATTGGCGGAGAAGATCCCCAAACAACTAATTGATCAAGTACCCAATATATTATTATGAAAAAAAACAAAGACAATGTCCTGATCTCCCCCGGCCATCGCGCCTGCGCCGGCTGTGGACAAATGATAGCGGCCAAAGCGGCCACCGAGGGCATGGGAACAGATATAATAGTAGCTAATGCCACCGGTTGCTTGGAAGTAACCACTACACCTTATCCGCAATCTGCCTGGAAAATGCCTTGGATACATTCATTGTTCGAAAATGCAGCCGGAATAGCCTCCGGAATAAAAGCGGCGCTGGACAATAAGGCGAAAGCCGGCGACAAGCAGGCCAAGAAGACCAAAGTGATAGCTCAAGGCGGGGACGGCGGCACTTTTGATATCGGTTTTGGACTTATCTCCGGCATGTGGGAAAGAGGAGAAGATATACTTTATATCTGCTATGATACCGAGGCTTATTCCAATACCGGCGTCCAGGCTTCCGGAGCCACTCCCTGGGCGGCTTCCACCACCACTACCCCATCCGGCACAGGCAAGAACATAGACGCCATTGGTTCGCACCAGAACAAAAAAGACATGATCTCCATCGCCTTGGCTCATGGTCTGCCTTATGTGGCTCAGTCAACCGCCGGCTACCCGGCAGATATCACTGTCAAGGTTAAAAAAGCTTTGCAAACCCCGGGACCCGGCTACATCCAGATAATGGCTCCTTGCATACCGGGTTGGCATGTCAAATCTTCTGATGCTATGAAACTGGGACAACTGGCCGCTTCTACTGGTCTTTATCCTTTATTGGAGTACATAGACGGCAAACTGGTTAACTCTTCCAAAATAGATAAAAAGACAAAAGTCGAGGAATACCTGGAGCTTCAAGGCCGTTTCAAACATCTATTCAGATCAGCTCGCGGCAAGAAACAAATAGAATACATCCAAAAGCTGGCAGATGAGAATATCAAAAAATACGGGTTGAAAAAATAATTGTTACATCGTCATATTGTTGAATTGCCTGATCGTAATTCAACAATATAGCAATTTAACAATATCAATATGCCCAGAAAGAAGAAAAAACAAAAAAGACATCCCTTACTACACGAATTCATCCCCAAGATCCTGATGTATTCTTTTATAGTGATAGCGGCTGTCCAGGCGGTCAGTTCTGTTTATCTATCCATGTCTCCGGAATACATAAACGCGGCCGAAGAGATCGACCTGAATGTATCCATAGGCGGGACTGAATCCATCAAGGTTGGTTCTGAAGTGGGAACCAAGGCCATAGCGGACTATATACAAATAATATATAAATATGCTATCGGCGTGGTCGGAATTATCGCGGCCGTGGTCCTGATGTGGGGCGGGGTCGTTTGGCTGACTGCCGGAGGCAATGCTTCCCGGGTCGGCGAAGCCAAAGCCTGGATAGGAGCGGCCTTGACCGGGCTGGTCCTGGCCCTAGGCTCTTATATGATACTTTATCAGGTCAATCCGGATCTGGTGGCTTTCAGGACGCAAAAGATAGAAACAGTCACTAAACAAGAGACTGACAAACAAGCAGCTAAAGGTGACGGAGAAATAATTGGTAATTGCAAATCCATTTTTATAACAGATGAAAATTGGGATAAATGTGAAAATTATATGTCTTTGATAAAAGACGGTAATGACTATTATCAATATTACACGGAAGAATCCGATAAAAACTATTGTAATACCGGAGGCAGAACAGATGATGAGGATAATTTTCTTTGTTGCTGTAAAAGCAGACAATATGCCTCAGAAGTATGCGCCGGCCTTGCTGGTCTGTGGAATTGTAAAAAATGTCCAGAGGACCTCTGGCCTGACCATTGTAAAAAATGCGATGATTGCGTGGCCTTAGACGATGATATCGTTGTAAAAAATAGAGATAAAAGCAGTTTTGTGAATTCTGATCTTAATTCTGCCTTAAAAGAAGCTCTTCAAAACACAAAAAACGCTGGAACACCGGAAACCCTAGACTGGCGAATAACCGAAGCCTGGCCGCCGACCGTAGCTCACAAAAGCTCAGCTCAATATGACGGAAATTCTGTAGATGTCGGATTCGTCAATGCGAACTATAACAAAACTAACGTCCAAGCATTCCTACAATCCTTTGACGACGCCGGATTAAGGGCAGTTTATGAATGTGCTGGAGCTGGATGTTGCGCTAACGCCGGTCTAAGCGCCACTGATTCTAATTGCTGGGAAGACACCGGCAATCACATAACCGGCTCTCATTTCAGTGTTTATCAGTGACCGCTACCCTTTGTATCAAATATTATATATAAAAATAGCAAGCATATCGCTTGCTATTTTGTTAATTGCTCCGGCCTAAAAGACGCGGAGCTTGACCGCTAAAAAAACGCTTCTTACTTTTTTCTGTCCATAGCCAAATTGGCCAACTTATCCGCCTCTTTGTTCATCTCGCGTCTAACATGGCTATAAGTGACCTTTTTGAAATCCAAAGAAGAATTATATATCTTGACGAACAATGGTTGAAGATCCTTGTTCTTGACCTTATACTCCCCTTTTAACTGCTTGACCACCAATTCGCTGTCCAGATAGAATTCCAATTCACTGGCGCCTATCTCTTTGGCTTTTTCATAAGCGGCTATCACCGCCCTATACTCAGCCTGGTTATTGGTGGTTTCGCCGATATACTCGGATACTTCGGCCATGATCTGGCCTTGTTCATCCTTGATAACAGCCCCGATGCCGGCCGGACCGGGATTGCCCCTAGCTCCACCGTCGGTATGGATCATTAACTTTCTATTATCCATAAAAAATCAAAAGTCAAAATGAAAAATTATGAAATCCGCCTATGGCGGAAATTTATCAAATTTTCCATTTTGAGATTTTCATTTTAAATTAATTTAATGTCTATTATTTTAGCCTGTACTTCCGACCGGCCGTTGAACTCATTTATTCCAACCGTATAGACCACATCCACTTTATCCCCTATCTTATAATTGGAAAAGTTATCAGCCTTACCAAAAGCCAAGGCCCAAATACCATTAAAACGCATTTTTATATGCTGGTCATCTGAACCCATTTTTACAATATCTCTTATTTGCACATCTTGACTCAAGAATTTAGGCTCCGGATTCTTCTGTCCGAAAGGAGCCATGTCGTTTATCTTATTAACGAATCTTTTATTTACCTCTTTTACATCTATTCTAGTATCTACTTTTATCTTAGGCTTTAATTCCACACTTCTCAAATCTCTGGCAGCCACTTTACTGATCATTTCCGTGAAATCATCTATTTTACCTTCTTCTATGGAAAGTCCACAAGCTTTAGCGTGGCCTCCGCTTTTCAAAAGCACCTTTTTGCATTCTTCCAAAGCTTCGGCCAAATTGAATTCATCTATACTTCTGCCCGATCCTTTCCATTCATCAGCTCCTTTGGTTATAACTATACAAGGCTTGTAGTATCTTTCAGTAATGCGTCCAGCCACCAGACCGACTATTCCCTCATTAAAGGGATCTTTAGCGTTAGCGACCCCAACCACTATCTTTTTATCCTCTTGTTCTCTTAACTGTTCCTCCACCGCCGATACGGCCTCTTCGGTCAATTTCTGCCGAGCAACATTCTTTTCATTGAGATCTTCGGCCAATCTTTTGCATTCGTTCCTGTTCTTGGAAATTAGGAGTTCAAAAGCGGCCATGGCTGACGCCATTCGACTGGAAGCATTTAGACGGGGAGCTATCTGAAAACCGATATTCCAAGCCTTGATGGTCCTTTTATCTATGCCTGCCGATCTTATCAACTCCTGCAAACCGACTCTTCTAGTGTTATTAACGATCTTCAAACCCTCTTTGACAAGAATATGATTCTCTCCCAAAAGAACCATGCAATCGGCCACGGTGCCAATAGCCACTAGATCCAAGGATCTTTTAGCTAAAGTATCCTTTTGTTGTTTGGGTATCTTGGAGTTCTCTATCAAGGCCTGAGCAAACTTAAAAGCCACTCCAACGCCAGCCAGACTATCAGTTGGGTATCTTTCTCCTTTGACCTGCGGGTCTATAATAAGACAATCCGGCAGATCGGAGCTTTTTTCTGGGGCCGGGTGATGGTCGGTAACTATTACATCTATTCCTTTATCTTTCGCGAATTCTATCTCCTCTTTATTACGGATCCCATTGTCAACGGTAATTATCAAGCTTGGTTTCTTTTTTATCACCTTTTTCAAGCCTTCAATACTCATGCCATATCCTTCCTTTATCCTGTCCGGGATATACACAAAACAATCAGCTTTAAAAAGAGTTAAAAGTTCATATAAAAGAGCTGAAGAAGTTATGCCATCAGCATCATAATCACCATAGATACATATTCTTTCTCCATTTTTTATCTTTTCAATAACCATCTCGACCGCCTCTTTCATATTATTGAACAAAAACGGGTCTATAAGATCGTTAAAATCTCCTTTTAAAAAATTTTCTATTTCTTCTTTCTTCTTTATCCCCCTATTATAAAGTATCTGCAAAACCGCCGGATCCACATCCGGGTTATCTTTAATGAAGCTATCCTTTATCTTTGGGGCTACTTGCCAAAGTTTATCCATATTTCGATCATTAATTCTCGATCTTTGATCTTCGATCAAAAACAATTAAAGGCTAAAGATCGCAAACCAATGATCAGCTTACATAAAGGCATAACCAACCGTCCAAATTATCATTGAGAATATAATGATAATGGAAGTTATAGCCCAAAATATCCTTAAAGCGGTTCTTTTTTTCATGTATATAAATTTAAAATGGAAAATTTATGAATTCCGTCCACCCAAGGCGGACCCCATAATTTTTAATTTTAAGATCTCTATTT
The DNA here is from genome assembly GCA_964602485.1 of uncultured Gammaproteobacteria bacterium. GTDB lineage: Bacteria > Patescibacteriota > Patescibacteriia > Patescibacteriales > WJLG01 > WJLG01. The sequence goes on from CAZRQU010000008.1 coordinate 18,479, forward strand.
TTACTTTTTTAGTATTTTTACAAATGCTTCGGGCGGTATCTCTACCGAGCCTTTACCGGCGCTCATCATCTTCTTCTTACCCTTCTTCTGTTTTTCCAAGAGTTTTCTTTTACGGCTGACATCACCACCATAAAGCTTGGCAGTCACATCTTTCCTTAAAGCGGAAAGTCTTTCAGAAGCCACTATCTTACCACCAACCGCTGCTTGAAGCTTCAAAACGAACATTTGCTTGGGCATATTCTCTTTAAGGATCTTGACTATCTCTTTGCCCTGATGATAAGCGTCATCTTTATAAACTATGGTCGAAAGAGCTTCAACCGGCTCTTCAGCCACCAGTATGTCCATTTTGACCACATCTGCCTGCCGATATTCGGAATATTCATAGTTTATAGAAGCGTAGCCGGAAGAAACGCTTTTTATCTTGTCATAAAAATCCGTCAAAATGCCGGCCATAGGCATATCATAATGAAGTATGGCCCGCGACTGGTCTATATACTCCGTATTCTTATAAACGCCTTTCTTGGACTGGGCCACTTCCATTATATTGCCGATGAATTCCTGTGGCATAATGATATCCAGATTAACCCATGGCTCCTCTATTTTATCTATTTCTGTTGGATCCGGCATCTTTTGCGGGGTCCTTATTACGATCTCTTCGCCATTCTTCTTGTATATCTTATAAGCAACCGAAGGGATAGTGACGATCAGATCAAGCTGGTACTCACGCCTTAATCTCTCTTGGAATATTTCCAAATGAAGCAAGCCCAAAAAACCGCATCTAAAACCAAGCCCCAAAGCCTCTGATCTTTCCGGTTCGAAAGACAAGGAAGCGTCGTTCAATTTCAATTTCTGTATGGCTTCGCGTAGATCCTCATACTCACTACCCTCTTTGGGGAAAATTCCGGCAAACACCATCGGTTTGACCTCTTCGTATCCTTTTAATGGTTCTACTTGTTCAGCTTCTTTCTTTATGGTTATGGTGTCCCCCACTGAGCACTCGGAAACTTCTTTAAAACCAGTAACGATATACCCGACCTCTCCGGCTGACAACTCTCCGGTTGGTTTATAATCAGGGCTAAAAACACCTATATCAAGGATCTCGCTCTCGGCCCCGGTAGCGAAAAGCTTTATTCTATCGCCCTTCCTTAAGAGTCCGTCGACCATACGCACATAAGCCACCACCCCTTTGTATTCATCATAATTGGAATCGAAGATCAAGGCTCTGGGCGTACTCTCCTTATCTGCCGAAGGCGGAGGAGTTTTGGATATTATCTGTTTTAAAAGAGTTTCTACGCCTTCTCCGGTTTTGGCTGATGTTGAAACTATCTCATCCTCTTGGCAGCCCAAGAGCTTGACCATCTCGTTCTTGACCTTAGGCACATCGGCTGCCGGAAGATCTATTTTATTTATAACCGGAATTATCTCCAGGTCCTGCTCCATGGCCAGATAAAGGTTGGCTAATGTCTGAGCTTGTATCCCCTGTGTAGCATCCACCAAAAGCACAGCCGCTTCAACTGCCGCCAAAGAACGGGAAACCTCATAAGTAAAATCGACGTGGCCCGGGGTATCTATCAAATTCAAAATATACCCGTCATATTTCATGGTGACGGGCTGTAATTTTATGGTTATCCCTCTTTCTCTTTCTATATCCATTCGGTCAAGCAACTGGTCTTTCATCTTTCTCTCTTCCACAGTTTTGGTCTTTTCCAGCATGCGGTCGGACAAAGTGGATTTCCCATGATCTATATGGGCAATTATGCAAAAATTGCGAATGTTATTCATAAAAAATAATGGTCAAATCGCCATATCGCCAAATTGTTAAACATTAAATTTAGCAATTTAACAATATAACAATTTAGCCATTTCAAGACTATATTCTAACTTTTTTGATGTTTTTAGTCAACTAAACATTTTCTATGCTGGAAATCTTGTCCTTTGGCTTTACTTTGAACAATTTTCTCTTCACTGAAGACCAAAAACTAAACAATTCCTCTGACCCCAAAAGAAAACACATAAAGACATAAACCAAAATACCGGACGATCCGGCCACTGCACCCTGGGAAAAAACGCCAAAGAATCTACTCATATCTATGAATGGCCAGATAGCCACTTTCATTATCTGCACCGCGAAACCGGCAGCTATAGCGGCTAGGGAGAATTTGGCCACCGATATCAATATTCTGGATTCATCCATACCGCCCATGACAAAATGTAAGCTAAGCCACAATATGACGAAGTTTATTATATTGGAGATCGAAAAAGCCAAAGCCAATCCAGCCACCCCGAGCTTGGGGGCTAGTATCAAAGAAAGTGCTATATTGGACGCAACTGAAAAGAACCCTATCAAGAAAGGCGTTTTAGAATCGTGTCTGGCATAGAACATCCTTATCAACAAAGGAATGGTGGCTTGAGCAAAAAGACTCAAAGCAAAAGCCCCAAGAGTATCCATGGTCAAAATAGTATCCTCCCAATCGAATTTACCTGTGCCTAGTATGACCCTTATTATTTGGGCGCGTAAAGTTATCAACAGGACTGTTGAAGGTACTATGAAAAAGAGTATCTGCCTGAAGGTGTTGGAAAAATTCCTGATGATCCCCTTTTTATCATTTGCTAAACGGGACAAAGTCGGGAAAGCAGCGATAGCAAAAGACACACCGAATATGCTTATAGGAAAAGCTTGAAGATTATTGGCTAAATTGAAAATAGCTAAAGACCCGGCCATCAATCCGCTGGCGATAATGGTTATAACCACTAGATTAAGCTGAACGACCGCTAAGCTCAATGTTCTGGGGACCATCATTCTTATTAATTTTCTCAAATTAGGATCTTTCAAATTCAAAAAAGGTTTATACTTAAAACCTAGTTTTAACACCATAGGCAATTGAACCGCCATATGTAAGGCCGTTCCCAAAACTACGCCCCAAGCCAGCCCGTAAATACCCCAAACAGGAGCAAAGAATACCGCTCCGATTATAATACCCGTGTTGTAAAGGACCGGGGCTAAAGAGTAAACAAAAAAACGTTTAAAAGATTGGAGCACTCCCGATAGTATACTGGAAATTCCTAAAAATATCGGGGATAAGAACATTATCCTGGTAAGATCGGCTGTGGATCCTTTTAACTCTGGAGAGAAACCCGGGGCTATAAGATCCATCAAGGGCCTGGCAAAGATAATACCAAACACAGAAAAAATACTCAGCACGACTATTAGGATATTCATTATGTTGCTCACCAGATCCCAAGCCTTCTTGCTTTCAGAGGCCGGAGAACAAGCTCTATCATCACATTTCATATCCTTTATCAGTCCGGTAAATATGGGGATGAACCCGGCCGACAATGCTCCCAATACTAAAAGATTAAAAAGTAGATCAGGGATCCTAAAAGCGGCGTAATACACATCCAAAGTCTCTCCCGCCCCAAATCTATCAGCCAATATACGGTCCCTTACTATGCCTAGCAATTTGCTAACCAAAGAAGAAGCGGCCACTAAAACAGCGGCTACTGTTATGCTGTTTATCTGTTTGTTGAACAATCTTCTTATCATAGATAATTACTTGAAATTCTTTTCGAACTTTTCGCGAAGCTCTTCTGCTTTTTCTTTATCTCCTTTTGATATATATAAATTATAAAGATTACCATAAGACACTCCAAATAAAGGAGACATCTCTATGGCCTTTTCGTATTCAGTTATGGCCTTTTCGTATTCTCCTAAAGCTACTAGAACATTAGCCATATTGTGATGAACCTGCGGATATATATCCTTTATCTCTATGGCCTTTTCGTATTCAGTTATGGCCTTTTCGTATTCTCCGACACCAGCATAAGCCATCCCTAAATTATTGCGTTGTATAAAACTGTTCGGAGTATACTTAAGATTCTTCTCATAAAAAGTTATCGGATCTTGCCAATCATTATTTCTTTTTACAGTCAAATAAGCGAATTGTAAAGAGTAGATAGCGAAGATGATCAGCAGAACGGAAGCTATTGTCTTTTTCACTTTATCCTTATTAACCTTTCCTAACAACAAGGATATCAAACTAAAAAAAGCCAACCAAAATCCGGCCATGGGCAGATACAGCCAATGCTCATACATGGGACGATTTATAGAAAGAATATTGGTTCTTGGTAGCAGTATTATAATAAACCACAAAAAACCGAAAGTTATCAGCTTATTCTCTTTCCAAGTTTTAAAACACACGAATATCAAAATTGCCGATAACATCAAGAATAAAGCCACTGGCCAAGACAAAAAAGATGCTACCGGCTCAACCTCTCTGGCCATATGAAGACCGGTCGGAACGAACAAAAGCTTTAAATAAGAAAGTATAACAAAGAAAAAAGTGAACAAGCGGACAAGAGGGCTGGAGTCATAAACTGTATTATGATAATCGAACAAAGTATCACCTTTGAAATCCAAAAAAGTAAAATGAAGCACAAAATACAAGGCAGATAAAGATAAAGGCAATAAAGACCTCTTTAAAACTCCCACTACTCTCTTCTTATCGATCTTCTTAATGAAAAATACCATATCTATGAGCATGAACAAAAGAGGCAGGATGATCACTTGCTCTTTGGTCAATATACCGAGAATAAAGAATGTTATACACCAAAAATATCTGCTTTTCTTACCTTCTGGCAATGAGCGGAAGCCTATGAAGAACCAAATAGATAATAAAGAGAACAAAGTTGACAAAGGGTCAGCCCGGCCGGCCACATAGGTCACCGCCTCGGTTTGTAAGGGGTGTATCAAAAATAATAAAGCGGCTGAAAAAGCTAAAAATCCCGATATTCCCCCTTTGCCGGAGCCGAGAGCCAATCTATTGAATATCAAAAATAAAAGCCAGGCGCAAAAGATATGGATCAAGCTGTTGGTAAAATGAAATCCAAGCGGATCAAGTCCCCAAAGATGGTGATCCAAAGCAAAACTTATCAAAAGTATAGGGCGATAATAATTAGTAACTTGTCCGGCGCCCGCTATTAGATTCTCGGTAAAGAAATTAGGTAGATATTTCCAATCCTTGATATAGACATTTTTTACTATGGAATCGTCATCATCCCAAAAAAACTCATTATCAAAAGAATTGGCGTATATCCCCAATCCTACCACTAAGAATACTATAAAAATCAAAAGATGGTTTTTGAATAGTTCCCTCATTCTCTTTCAGGTTACTAATTACAGATACTATTATCGATCATCTTCCAGGTCCAAATGGGCTTTTAGGGTTTTGCCCTTGCCTATTATCTTGAATCCTCTTTCTTTGAATATGCTTTTTATCTTTTCATTATCAGAGAGGAATTTGGCCCACACTTTCTTAACACCTCTTTTCTTGGCAATATCCAACATATAATCAGTGAACCTATTGCCTAATCCCAGCCCTTGCCAAGGGTCGGCCACGACTATGGAGAATTCTGCTGTTTCATTGTAAGGATCAGCTATTAGCCTGACCACCCCGATCATTTTCTCTTTATTGTTCTCTTTAGTCAGGGCCACGAGGGCTAATTCTCGATCATAATCTATCTGAGTGTACCTCTGCAACATCTCATGCGTTATATCCTTTATCAGGTGAAAGAACCTCTGTCTTTGGGTCTCTTTGGAAAAAGTAGTGAACATCTCGCCTTCCAAAGCCTCATCTTCCGGTTTTATTGCCCTAACTTTAACTTTCTTCTTGTTCTTTAAAGTAAACTTCGTACTATACTCCTTAGGATAAGGAGAGATAACCAAATGCGAATAAGGTTTCAGCTTTCGGCCAAGAGTGTCTTCGTCCAATATCACCTTAGCGTCCAGCACCACTCCGCCTTTTTCATCCACGGCAAAAGGATTTATATCAAGCTCCTTTATCTCTGGGAAGTCCACTAAAAGATAAGCAAACTTATAAAGAAGGAACTGAATGGACGATATATCCACGCCGGGCATATTCCTATAACCTTCAAGCAATTTATGGATCTTGGTCGATTCTATCATTCTTAAAGCCAAGGACATATTAAGAGGTGGCAAGCCGGCCTTCGTATCCTTAAAGACCTCAACCGCTACTCCGCCCATACCGAAGATCATCACCGGTCCGAAAGTGGAATCTTTTTTGCAGCCTACCAAAAGCTCATACTTTTTCTTTATCATTTTCTCTATGAACACTCCTCTTATATCCGCTTTTTTATTGTGTTTCTTAGTATTGCTGATTATATCCTTGTAAGCTCTTTCAGCCTCTCCTCTTGAATTAACGTTCAATTTCACCCCGCCAATGTCGGTCTTATGGATTATATCCGGAGATAGTATCTTCATAGCAACGGGGAAACCTAGTTTAGAAGCCTCTCTGCCGGCTTCCTTGGCTGAAGAAGCCACAGAATTCTTAAGTACCGGAATACCATAATTAGAAAGCAATTTTTTAGCCTCTTCTTCAGTTAAAGCCAACCTCTCCTCATTGGCAGCGTCTTCTATTATTGCTTTGTTCTTTTCAGTCCTGGGCGTGAAGGCGTGCGGAATGGTTCCGGGGGTCTCTTTTAAGAATTCCAAACTTCTGGAATAGCTATATATGGACGAAAAGGTTCTAATGGCGTCTTCCGGAGAACGATATATGGGGATGTTGCCTTTTTCCAGGATCTTTCGTCCTTCGGCCACATCATCGCCCCCCATCCAAGAGGCCATCAAGGTTTTACCTTCTTCATTCTTTATCCTAACCATTTCGCGAGCAACCTTGGTTGGATCGGTCATCTCTTGCGGAGTGAGTATCACCAGAACAGCATCAGAATTCTTGTCTTTCAAGGCTAGCTCCACTGCTTTTTTATAGCGGGAATGATCGGCGTCGCCCAAAATATCTATCGGGTTCGAATTACTCCAAGCTGGAGGCAGGAAACCGCTTAATTTCTTAATGGTCCCCGGTTCTAAATTAGACAACTTTCCTCCTCGTGAAACCAAATAGTCGGTAGCTATCACCCCTGGACCGCCGGCATTAGTAACTACTGATACTCTGTTGCCTACCGGTCTTTTTTGCATAGCCAAGGTCTTGGCTACATGCAAAAGATCAACAGAGGCATCCACTCTAATGATACCAGCCCTTTCGAAAGCGGCGTCGTAAGCGATATCGTTGCCGGCCAAAGATCCGGTATGCGAAGCCGTGGCCTTGGCGCCTTCCACTGTTCTTCCGACTTTTAAGGCTATGATCGGTTTTTGTTTAGAAATAGCTCGAGCAGCTGACATGAACTTGCGGGCATCCTGTATGGATTCCATATACATCAAAATACTATCAGTGTCCGGATCATTGCCAAAATAATCTATCAGATCATGAAAAGATATATCCAAACTCTCACCAATTGAAACAAAATGAGAAAAACCAACATTATTCTTGACCGACCAATCCAAAATAGAAGCACACAAGGCGCCGGATTGCGATATGAAGGCCAAATTACCGGGCAAAGCCATCTTATTGGCAAAACTAGCATTCAAATTCAAAGCCGGTCTTATAAAGCCCAAGCAGTTAGGCCCGATTATCCGCATGCCATAGTTTCTAGCCTTATCCAATATCACCTCGCTCATCTTCTTGCCGTCTTTGCCTATCTCGGAAAAACCGGCCGATATAATAACTATCCCTGAAACGCCGACTTGACCGCATTCTTCTACTATATCAACCACAGTCGATGCCGGAGTGGCTATTATGGCCAAGTCTATCTTGTCAGGTATGTCGGATATATTCTGATACGCTTTAATGCTTTGGACCGACTCTCTCTTAGGATTGACCGGATAGATGATGCCTTTGAAATTATTACCGATCAAATTCTTCATTAAAGCATTACCAACCCCGCCTTCTGTATCAGAAGCACCGATCACGGCAATAGTTTCCGGATTGAATAATCGGTCTATTTTCTTTTCGCCAGAAGCGTAAATATTTTTCATAAAAAATAAATATAAAATACAAAATAACCAAACAATATCAAATATCAAAATTTCAATATTGGATATTTTATATTAGCTATTCTTGTCGTTAGACAAGGGCGCTGGTATCTCCCATAGGCAGATCAAGCTCTTTGGCCTTAAGCACCCTTCTCATTATCTTTCCCGACCTGGTCTTAGGGAGTTTATCTACGAATTCTATATCCTTAATGACAGCCATCGGACCAACTTCTTTCCTAACTTGCATCTTAAGTTCTTTCTTTAATTTATCGCTTTCCTTAGTTCCTTTTTTAAGTATACAGAAAGCCTTAATGACCTCGCCTTTGATATCGTCAGGTATTCCGATCACTCCGGCTTCAACTACCTTGGGATGAGAAACGAATCCGGATTCTATCTCAGCAGTTCCCATTCTATGACCGGCGATCTTTAGAACATCATCGGTTCGACCCTGGATCCAAAAATATCCATCTTTATCGCGAAAGGCCACATCACCCACAAAATAAGCGCCTTTAACCTGACTCCAATAGGTTTTTACGTATCTTTTTGGATTATTGAACACAGTTCTTATCATAGATGGCCACGGATTGCGAATTATAAGATAACCGCCTTTGCCAACCGGAGTCCTTTTGCCGTTCTTGCCGACCACGTCAGCAATTATACCAGGCAAAGCATTGGTAGCCGACCCCGGCTTCATTGGAGTGGTTGGCATTGGAGATATCATATTAGCGCCAGTCTCCGTCTGCCACCAAGTATCCATTATGGAACATCTTTTTTTGCCTACATGTTTGTAAAACCAGTCCCAAGCTTCCGGATTTATTGGCTCTCCCACTGAACCCAACAATCGCAACGTTTTCATTTTATGCTTATCCGGCCATTTGGTTCCATAACGCATCATGGCTCTAACCAAAGTCGGGGCCGTATAGAAAATGCTAACTTTGTATTTCTCGACTACCTTCCAGATCCTATCCGGTTTCGGCATATCCGGCACACCTTCATACATTACGGTAGTAACTCCGGCCATCAATGGACCGTAGATTATATAACTATGCCCGGTGATCCAGCCCGGATCGGCCGTACACCAGAATATATCATCTTCTTTTATGTCCCAAACGTATTTCATGGTCCTCATCACACAAACCGGATAACCGCCATGAACATGAACAACTCCCTTCGGTTTGGAAGTGGTTCCGGAAGTGTAGAGAACGAAGGCCGGGTCCTCTGCTTTCATTTTAACGCACTCTGCCTTATTACTCATTCCTTTTATGAAATCTTTCATCCAAATATCTCGCCTTTTATTGAAATTGACCTTCTTTTTATTATTTTTGGTCACAATGACCTTCTTGACGGTCTTACAGTCCTTAACTGCATCATCAACGATCTTTTTCAAGTCTATTACTTTACCTCGTCTGAACGAACCGTCAGCAGTAAAGAGTATCTTTGCTCGAGCATCTTGCATCCTTTGAGCTAAAGCTCCTGAAGAATATCCGGCATAGACCACCGAATGCATAACACCCATCTTGGCGCAAGCGATCATCACCATAGCTATTTCGGGTATATTCGGCATATAAACAGCAGCTCGATCGCCTTTCTTTAAGCCGAATTTCTTCATGGCATTCACCAATTTATTGACTTCCCGATATAGTTGTTTATAAGTATATTTTCTTTCTCTACCAGTTTCATCTTCCCAGATGATAGCCGTCTTGTTCTCGGTCGGAGTACCGATGTGCTTATCAAGCACATTGTAAGCCAAGTTGGTCTTCCCGCCAACGAACCATTTGTAAAAAGGCTTCTTACTGTCATCTAAGGTCTTGTTCCATTCCTTGAACCAATGAATATCATGTGCGGCCTCTTCCCAATACTTTACCGGGTCTTTAGCCGCGTCTTTTAAGACTTTTTTATAATTCTTGACATTGGCTTTTTTGATCGTGGTTTTGGTGGGTTGGATCTTCTTGGATTTTTTGATCAAAACCTCAGTCAACTCGGCCTTGGTCTTTTTCTTGGCCGATCTCTTTTTGGTTGTTTTTTTCTTGGTAGGCATATACTTTGTAATTGGTAATTAGTAATTTGGGTATTTATTTAGAGTTTTGAGTTTTGGTCATTTGAATTTATTCCCCTCTAGAGAGGGGTGGACTGCTGTAGCGGAGCGAAAGCAGGACGGGGTGTGTCAGAGTTTAGGATTTAGAGTTTAGGATATTCCCTATAGTTCCTCCCTTTGTTAAGATCTTTCCCATAGTTCCCCCCCTTGGTAAGGGGAGGCTGGGAGGGGTTAGTGTAATTTGGTATTTGGTATTTGGTATTGGTATTTGGTATTGGTAATTTGGTATTTGTTTAGAGTTTCCCCCGTTATGAGTTATGCGTTATGTGTTACGCGTTATGCGTTTAGAATTTTGGTCTTTAGCATTAAACATTAACCGCCAATATTCCTAAACATCGGCATACCAGTTCCCGGGCTGGTCGGCACATAAATAGTACCCTCTCGATCCTCAAGCTCCTTAATGTACTGATAATACAAATACCTATCTGTCAAAGATTCATTAATTATTCTTTGAGCATCCCTTTGCCCTTCGGCCTCAATGACCTTTCTTTCTTTCTCTTTCTTTTCTTTCTCCAGTAGGAAATCATATTTTTGAGCTTCTTGTTCTGCCTGCAACTTCTCTTGTATGCTATTAGCCAAGTTTTCCGGCAAAACCACGTTCCTTAAAAGAACGTCCTCTATAACTATCCCTCTTTCTCCTAAGCTGGATCTTAATCCTTCTATTATTCCTTGAGTGGCTTCTGTCCTTTTTTCTGAATAAAGATCTTTGGCATTATACTGAGCAACCACCTCCCGGATAGTGGTTCTAATGCCCGGCCTGATCAATTTTTCCTCATAATTCAAGCCAACATCCTTATAAACATCTGAGGCTCTTTCTTCATCAAGCCGATAAAGAACCGTCATATCCAGATCGACCTTCAAGCCCTCTTTGGTCAATGAAGTAATGGAGTCGTTACCGATCTTAACCCCTTCGTTCCTGGAAATGCTCATCGTATATTCTTCTGTCCTGATACTCATTTTGGTAACCTTGGCCAAAGGTATGACCAAATGAAAACCGCTTCTCAATTCCTTGTCTCCAACTCTTCCGAAAAGCGAATAAACTCCGGTCTGCCCGGCTTCCACTATTACTATGGAAGCAAAGAAAAGCCATAAAAGAAGGATCACAGACACGAAGGCCAATATTCCCTTCTTAGCCTTCTTGCCGAGTTCCATTTTGTCTACATCTATAGTTTTTGCCATATGTTCTTTTGAAGTTATTTTTTTATCTTTTATATATTTAAAGAAAATAAAAATTATGACAGCCAATATTAAAACAGGGCCGGCTTTGGAATTCAAAATCGGCCCGAATATGATCAGAGCAAAAATGATAAGAGGTAGATTTTTCTTTATCCACTTTTCCATTATTAAAACAAAATAAAAAATATCACGAACCTCTCTTAAGAGGAACTGTTAATAAAATTATACCATTTATAAGCCAAACTAACAACATTAAATTAATGTTCAAATACGCCAAAACCATGCGGGGAAAAAGCAATTCCAAGCCAAAAGATAAAACCAGGAAAATGGTTAAAGTAAAAAATGTTTCTTCTAATATGATCCTTGCTTTCACAATTTGAAATTTGAAATTTGAAATTTGAAAACAGTTTTTTTAATATAAAATGTTTAAAAATTCAAAAATTCAAATTGTTTAAAGATTTTGAATTAAAAATTAAAAATTTCTCTTGCCTTATCCCAAAGCGATCGCCCTTCCAAATCTACTCTTATTTCCCCTATTTCCAAGCTATCATCAACATTATCGTCAGCTCTTAACCCCGGAACAGATATCATAAAACCATACTTACCATCCTCTTGATAAGCTGAACGCAGATCGAATTCGGCCGTGGCGATATTCCAATGGTCGTATTGATCCGGGAATTCATATTTGGCAATTATGAATTCTACCTCGCTTCTACCTATCTCTGGGTCAAAAACCGCCTTTTTGAAGCGAGGATCGATCAAAGCCTCCGGAGAAAAGGCAAACACCCCATCGCCGGCCAGAACAATACCGTCTTCTTCTATATTCAATTGATTAACACCGGAAAGAGCCTTAGACGAAAACTGCTTATATGTCTCATTTACATCCAAAACATCAGCAAAAGAGCTAGTTGGGGAATAGAGTTCGATCACCTCGATCTTCTGCAGACTGTCCGGATTTTCAGTAGCCACTTGGAATTCTTGACTATTGGTGTACAGCTTAAGGGGTTTACCTTGGCGAACAAATTCTACCCTACCGATAAAAGAAAGTTTTTGCTGGATTGTCTTTATCTTGTTGGTTACAATATCATTATTGGCTCTTAACTCTACTTTGTAGGCCCCTTCAGGGAGTCCGGCCAGCTCAAAAGAGGTTTTGATCGTTCTATCGCTCTCCCCTTCATCCTTAAAAACACGAGAATCTATGACTTCCCCTTGATAATAAAGGAAAAGTTCCAAGTCGTCAGGGTCGTCATTCTCATTAAGGTCGAAAAATTCAAAATCCATATCCAGCTTCTCGTCCTTGATATAAGTAAAAAATTGCCAATCACCACGCAAACCGCCTAACTCCTTGGAAACTTCTTTTGGTTCATACTCTAATAATTCATAGGGAATATCCAGATCGTAATTATAAACAGCTATTTTTTCAGAAGAGGGCGGATCCTGCAAAAGATCATCAATATTTTCATATACCACCTCTTTTTGCAAAAGCAAAATCCCATCTTCCTTTATAGCTTCCCAATTACCAGCCAAACCGTTCAATAAAAGGTTGTCCAAAGGCTCTATCTTATGTCGCCAAAGGGTGTCATCTGTCAAAATTCCAGCCTCTATCAGGGCAAGTTTGTCCGGATTCTTGTATTTTATGGTCATTTTTGCTTTTTCAAAATTTCTAGGCACTCTCAAAGTAAAATAAGCCGGATTGCCTACGATCTTCCATTTATTACTATTCTGCACTACTCTGCTCTCAGGTGTTAACTTTCCGATAAGATCACTATCTTTGCTTACAGTTTTTGTATATGTTATCTCGCCTGTTGGTACAATTTTCATCCATGAAAGCCAAAAAACAAGACCAAAAAGGACTATCCATAGTATAATTCTGGCTTTTTTACGAAATTTATCCATAATTGTATTATATCATATAACTCATAACTCATAACGCGTAACACATAACGCATAACGGGGGAAATCCTAAACTCTAAATCCTAAACTCTGACACACCCCGTCCTGCTTTCGCTCCGCTACAGCAGTCCACCCCTCTCTAGAGGGGAATAAATTCAAATGACCAAAATTCTAAACTCTAAATAAATACCAAATATCCAGTATCCAATTACCAATCCCATTAACCCCTCCTGACCTCCCCTTAGCAAGGGGAGGAACTAAGAGAAACCCAAATTACCAATATCCAGTATCCAATACCAAATTACAAATTACTAATACCAAATTCACCAAACAACTGCTCCGAAAGAAAGAATTTCAGCAATGAATACAATATATTTAAGCATAAAAAATGCCGGAATAAACACAAAAACGGATATAGGCGGAATAAGTAAGCTCAAAAATGTCGCCGAAATACAGAATATTAGCAAAAAAGGCAACAACCAAAGGACCAAAAGGTTTGATAATGGCGAAACAAAGGATATCACCCCAAAATTATAAGCCACCAAAGGCAAGGTAAAAACCTGAGCGGACAAACTTACGAATACAACATCCCAAAGCAAGCCTTCCCGCCCACTCACTCTTTTAAGCCAAGGATAAATAAGGGCGATGCCCAGCACGGCCAGAAATGATAATTGAAAACCTATGTCATCCCTTAATAGTTTAGGGTTGAATATTAATATCATACAAGCCGCTATCATCAAACTATGGACCAAACGATTCAAACGGCCCAGGTGCATGGCCAAAAGTACCAAGAAACCCATCAAACCGGCCCGTAGGGCCGAAGCTGGAAAGCCGATCAAGGTTATATACAAAAAAAGCAGAACAGAGGAGGCGTAAAAGGATTGCCGACGATCAAGGCCGACATATATCAAACCAACGAACAAAATACCTGATATTATACTGATATGCAATCCGGAAATTGCGGCAATATGAGAAAGCCCGGAACGGGAAAGATCTTCACGCAGATCATCGCTTATCGCCCGCTTATCACCCAAGAGCATAGCCTTGGCCAATCCGGCTTCTGGTTCAGACAAGCTCCTTTCCACTTGCGTCCTCATCTTGTCTTTAAAAACGAACGCTCCTCTTAAGATCACGGTTTTTATGTCTTTTTTCTTATCTACCCTTTCTATCTTTGGATAATAACAAACCGAATAAACACCATAACGAGCCAAATAGCGATCATAGGCAAACCCCTCAAACGGCTCCGGCTCCTTGAGGCTGCAACCTATGTTTAGAATATCCCCATATTCATATTTAGGATACAGATCAGCACTTAACAAAATTTTACCTTGATACTCAATGGCCGACACCTCTATTTTTTGGTTGTTGACTCTAATATCAGGCTCGGCCGACACCCAGCCGGAGAACTCTAAATACTGCCCATTATAATACCAGATCTTATCCTGGCCAACTTCCGGAATACTAATAGCCAAACGCCAAATTCCCAAGAACAAAAAAGCTCCTGCCAGGAGCCAAATTCTTTTTTGTTTATCACTATTGAATAGAACCGCCAATATTACAAGGGAGCAAAAGATCAAAAAATAGACAAAAACATATGATAAAAAAGCTGTCGGCAAAAAGGAGGCTACCAAAATACCTAATATCAAAGAAAATAATGAAAAAAAGACCGTTCTTCTCTTGTTGATCCTAAGGGATGGCATACTGAATACTGAATACTGAATACAAAATACTATATGCTATTCTTTAAATAAGCTTCTATAAAAAGGTCTATATTGCCATCTAGCACATCGTCTATTTGAGCAGTTTCGCCTTCGGTACGGTGATCCTTGACCATCTGATAAGGCTGCATCACATAGGAGCGGATCTGCTTGCCCCATTCAGCAGTAGAAACCTCTCCCCTGACCTCTTTTTCTTCTTTAGCTCTTTCTGCTTCCTGTTTCTGCAGTAATTTGGATCTTAGAATATTCAAGGCGAACTCCTTATTTTGGTGCTGAGACCTTTGCGTCTGGCATTGAACTACTATCCCCGACGGCTTATGTTTTATTCGAACGGCAGTTTCTACCTTGTTCACATTCTGTCCGCCGGCCCCGGAAGCTCTGTAAGTATCTACCTCCAGATCCTCATCTTTGATCTCAATATCTTCGGTATCCGGCAACTCCGGCACCACATCCACCAAGGCGAAAGAAGTGTGGCGCATTTGCTCAGCATCAAAAGGCGATATCCTCACCAACCTATGCACGCCGGCTTCGGAACGCAGATGGCCATAAGCCCAACGGCCTTCCACTCGAATGGTCACCCTTTTGATCCCGGCCTCATTACCGGTCTCTCTTTCCAATATCTCAGCCTTGAACTCCTTTTTTTCAAAGAACCTAAGATACATCCTCTCCAGTATTTCAGCCCAATCCTGAGCATCAACTCCGCCGGTTCCGGAATGAACGGAAAGAATAGCGTTATTCTTGTCATATTTACCGGAAAATAAAGCAAAGAATTCCAGTTCCTTGAATTTTTCTTCTAAGTCGGCCAAATTCTTACTGATCAATGTTTCCATGGCCGTATCTCCCACTTCTTGAGCCGCCTCTTGGGCTAAAGAATCCATATCAACTATTTCCCTTTCTATGCTTTCCCACTTGTCTATCTCTTTGTTCAAGTCCTCGGCCTCCTTACTTATGGAAACGGCTCTTTCCTGATCATCCCAAAAACCAGGCTCAGCCATCTCCTTTTTTAATTCCTCATACCGGGCCCTACCTTCATCCATGGATAAAACCTTCCAAAGTTCTTGGAATCTTTCTTTTAAACTATCTGTCCTCTTGGTCAAATTATCCATATTTTTTTAATATATTGTATATAGTATATAGTATACAGTATTTTTTACAAATCAAAAAACGCCCTTACAAGGCGCTTTTTGCTATTTGATAATTGCAATTTGAAAATTAACGTTTGCTCCACTGTGGCGCTCTTCTGGCCTTTTTCAAGCCCGGTTTCTTTCTTTCCACTCTTCTTGGGTCCCGAGTCAACCAGCCCTTGGCTTTTATTGGCAGTTTATAACCTTCATCAAAAGCCACTAGAATCCTAGCTAATCCGTGCCTTGCCGCTTCCGCCTGAGCGCTCTTGCCTCCGCCTTTGACCAAAATAGAAAAATCACGATCCTTGATCCCAGTAAGTTTTATCGCCTGGAAGACAACACCCGTTTGGATATCATCAAAATAATCTTCAGCCGGCATATCGTTGACAACAACCTGTCCACTGCCTTTCTCATACATTCTGATCTGAGCAACAGCTCTTTTTCGACGACCGATAGCCTTGGTATATTCCCCCTTGAACTCTACTTTTTTGTCCTTACTCTCGCTCTTTTTTTTGTCATCTTTCTTAGGGGCGGAAGATGTCTTTTTTTCCTTAGTGGTTTCTGCCATATTTGAATAATTAATGTTACTTAATAATCAATCTTTTCATCATTCCTTTTCTCAATCTGTTGTTAGGAAGCATTTCACGAACAGCTCTTTTTAGAACCTCCCCCGGATCCTTTTCCATAACCTCGCTAACCTTCTTTGTTTTCAAGCCTCCTGGATAACCGGAATGATGATAATATTCCTTTTGTTCCAATTTATTACCAGTGAATTTCATCTTGTCGGCATTAGTCACCTCAACAATATCACCCATATCAAGATGAGGTTCATATTCCGGCTTATTCTTACCGCGCAAGATCAAAGCAATGCGTCCGGCGAGCCGTCCGACCGCTTCATTATTAGCATCTATTTTATGCGTTTTTCTTTCGGTCATATATCCAATATCCTTTAAACTAATTCTAATTGCACTATTTTGGCGCCATCGCCATCTCTAGTACCTAATTTGATTATCCTGGTATAGCCACCATTCCTATCTTTATATCTTTTACCTATAACCTCAGTTGCTTTCTTAACGGCCATCTTTTGAGGCAAAACAGCTATCATTTTTTTAGTAGCGGCCAGATCGCCCTTTTTGGCCAAGGTTATCATCTTTTCCACCATAGGTTTTACTGCCTTGGCTTTAGCTTCAGTGGTGGTAACCTTCTCATATATCAAAACACTTGAAGCCAGATTCCTAAGCATCATCTCTCTTGGGCCTTTCTTTCTGTCCAATACTTTTCCTTTTATCCTTTTAGCCATATTATTCCATTATTTCATTCCAATAATTAAGGCTTTAATCACTGGAACTTTGATTCGTATGATTATTTATCTTCTTTTTCTTTTTCCTCTTTTTCCTCTTCCTTTTCTTCCTTTTTATTCTCCTCGCTTTCTTCTTCTTCCTTTTCTTCCTTTTCTTCCTTCTCTTTATTCGCCTTTATGCTATCAGGGTCAAGAGAAGAGAATTGTTCCACCATTATATTAACAGCATTTTTATAAGCGTCTTCCGGATCTATACTGCCATCTGTCTCTATCTTTAAAGTTAGTTTATCCCAGTTGGTCATATCTCCAACACGAACATTGTCGACTGAAAGCCCAACCGCCAAAACCGGAGAGAATACAGAATCCATATCTATCATACCGGCTTCCTTGTTGCCTTTTTCCTTTACTGCCTCTACCGGCCTATAGCCACGGCCTTTGCCAACAACTATTTCCATTGACAGACTGCCGGACATATCAGTAATGTTTGCTATTGTGAGATCAGGATTTACGACCTCTATCTTGCTGTCCTTCTTGATATCCGAAGCTTTCACCTCTTTTTTTCCGTGAACATCCAATTCCAGCCTAATTTCCTCGTCTTCGAACATCTTGATCTTTAATTTCTTTAGATTCAAAATTATCTCCAAAACATCCTCTTTTACATGAGGAAGAGTTGAAAATTCATGAGCCGCCCCCTTGATCTTTACGGCGACAACAGCAGTACCCATCAAGGATGAAAGCAAAACCCTTCGCAAAGAGTTGCCTACGGTCATCCCATATCCGGGATAGAAAGGTTCAATAGTGACTACACTCTCATTGGCCTTATCTCCCTTTTTGAACTTTATCTTATTTGGCTTTGCTATGTTGTCCATATTATTTATGATTAAAAAATCTTTTATATGAAGTTTAATTATTTAGAGTAGAATTCAACTATCATCTGAGTATTTATATTAGAAGCTATCTGGTCCATAGTCGGTTCAGAAACCACTTTAAACTCCATGTCCTTAGCATTCAAGCTGATCCAGCCTGGAACCTGAGCATTTTTTAGCTTACCTTCAATGTCCTTAAAAGCTTTGCCGTTTTTGGCTTTATCAGCCACTTTAATGACATCTCCTTGCTTAACCTGTATAGAAGGAATGCTTACTCGGCGTCCATTAACGGAAAAAAGTCTATGAGAAACCATTTGCCTGGCTTGATTCCTGGAAGATGCCAAGCCGGACCTGTAAACAACGTTATCAAGACGTTTCTCAAGTAATTTAAGCAACGTTTCACCTGTTTGTCCACCCCTTTTATTGGCTCTATCAAATGTTAATCTGAACTTCTTCTCTGATAATCCATATTGTTTTCTGGCTTTCTGCTTTTCGTTCAACTGATTACCGAAATCACTTCTCCTGATAGCGCCCCTTCTTCTTGGGCCATGAAAACCAGGAAAATAGCTCCTTTTTACCATGGCACACTTAGGAGAATTACATCTATCTCCTTTAAGCATCAATTTCTCGCCTACTCGGCGGCATTGTTTACATTTTGGTTCTAAATTCTTTCCCATATTTATTCTATCTTCTTCCTTGATACCATGATCAAGTTTACAATTTGATTATTGTGATTCGTAATTGATTAAACTCTTCTTGGTTTTTTAGGTCTGCAACCATTATGAGGTATAGGGGTCACGTCCTTTATAGAAGTAACATTCAGCCCATTGGCATTAATAGCTCTAACAGCTGACTCCCTGCCGGTTCCGACACCATTAACGAAAATACTTACCTCTTTTATCCCGCAACTTTCTTTAGCTTTCATGCAAGCGATCTTGGTAATTATCGAAGCCGCGTAGGAAGTGGCTTTCTTGGGCCCCTTGAAACCGGCAACGCCGGCCGAAGACCAAGAAAGGACATTACCGTTAAGATCCGTTATGGTAACTATCGTATTGTTATAACTAGCTTTGATAAAAACCTTACCTACTTCGACTTTCGCCTTGTCTTTCTTTTTCTTTCTGCCTTTTTTAGCAGGCTTTTTCTCATTCTTTCTTTCTTCTAATTTCTTCTTTATATCATCAGGCAATTCTTCATCAAAATTCTGTTTTTGCTTGGTTTCCTTTTTGTCAGAAGAAAGATCAAGCTTTTCGTCTGAAGCATCAGAAGAAACCTCTGCTTCATTATCTGAAGCGTCTTTTTCTTCGACCTTCTTAGCCTCTTCGGACTGCTTTGGTCCATCAGTCTCCTTAGAAGCCTTGGCTTCGGTCTTTGTTTCCTTTTCTTCGGAAATTTCCTCTTTTGTATTATCCTTTTTTTCTTCTGCCATATTTATATCAAAATGTTTTTAACGATTATAACTACCGCGATCTAAGTCTTTTGAGCGGACGGAGCCTTGCCGGATCCAGCAGTCCTTCTGGTGTTTCCCCTGACCGTACGGTTATTGTTCTTAGAGCTCTGTCCTCTGACCGGCAAACCTTTACTGTGCCTATCACCTCGGTGAGAACCGATCTCTTTTAATCTTTTTATATTGCTTACAACTTCTCTTTTTAGGTCGCCTTCCACGGAATACTGTTTCTCAATAACGCTTCTTATTTGATTAACCTCGTCATCACTTAGGTCTTTGATCCTCTTTTCCGGATCGACCTTGGCTATTTCAAGTATTTCAGCTGATCGGCTTCTGCCTATGCCAAAAATATAGGTCAAAGAAATAAGAGCCTTTTTTTCCTGTGGTATGGTTACGCCTGCTATTCTTGCTTGAGCCATAATATTAATTGAAAATTAAATCTCAAAATGAAAACTTATGATCAAAAACTAACCCTGCCTTTGCTTATGCTTGGGGTTCTTACATATTACATATACTCTGCCTTTCCTTCTGACCACTTTGCAATCCTTGCAGATCTTTTTTACACTTGCTCTAACTTTCATAAATATGAATAGAATAAACAACAAAATAACCTAGGTTATTTTGGCCAACTGCCCCGATCTAAAGTTCGGAGCTTGACATCCCGCCGCCCTAAAAAGGGACGGGATACATCGGTCTCCGACTAAAACGTCGCAGCTTTCGATGTAAAATGACTTTATATTACTTGCACTCAACGGAGCCTGCCTTGATCAGAGCCTGTAAGTTATTCTCCCTTTGTTAAGGTCGTAAGGGCTTAATTGCACCTTAACCTTGTCGCCAGGAAGTAATCTGATCTTATGCATTCTCATCTTACCTGAAAGATGGGCCAATATTTCATGACCATTTTCCAGTAAGACTTTAAAGGTTCCGGCCGGCATGGCCTCCAAGACCTCGCCCGTCAATTCTATAAAGTCTTTTGAATTTGCAACTTGATTAT
This sequence comes from uncultured Gammaproteobacteria bacterium, assembly GCA_964602485.1. GTDB lineage: Bacteria > Patescibacteriota > Patescibacteriia > Patescibacteriales > WJLG01 > WJLG01. The sequence continues at coordinate 38,971 of CAZRQU010000008.1, forward strand.
TATTGCTGTTTGACATTAACAAAAAAATTTTACCAAAGAAAGTTGGTAAACTTTGTTAATTCTATTAACTTTTATAAATATATCCTTATATTTCGTATATGGCAATTATATAGGCAAACTTTTTAATTGTCAAGCCCTAAAGCCTTGTCTTGTTCAATATAGCCTTATAGGCGGTCAAACTCCGTCTTTTTACCTATCTTTATTCCAATATTGCCTTTATTCGACGCACCCCCGAAGAGGAACTTTGCTCTTTCTTTATCCTAAAATGGCCGAGCTTACCGGTCCTTTCCACGTGCGGGCCTCCACAGATCTCGTGGGAAAAGGCCTTATCCTCTGCTCCTACTTTGTAAACCTTCACTTTTTCTCCATACTTTGATCCAAAAACACCGACAGCTCCATTCTCTTTAGCCTGGTCCAATGTCATTTCTTGGCAATCCACGGGCAGATCCGCCTCTATGGCTTGATTGACCAATTTTTCCACTTCGGCCTTTTGCTCATCGGTCATTTTCTCCGGATGGGAAAAATCGAACCTTAATCTCTCCGCCGTGATATTACTGCCCTTTTGAACAACGTGATCTCCTAAAACCTTCCTTAAGGCAGCCAAAAGTAAATGAGCGGCCGTGTGTAGTTTGGTGGTTTCTTCTGAAGCATCAGCCAAACCACCCTTGAACATCCCGGCGCCGGCCGTACGTGATAATTCTTGATGTTTTCTCATTTCCTCCTTATAACCCTCACGATCTATGCCCATATGGTTCTCCTTGGCTATCTCTACGATAAGTTCTAAAGGAAAACCATAAGTAGCCACCAGCTTAAAAACTATATCTCCGGGGATCGTTATATTGATATCGTCTTTTTCATCTATCTCACAAGTTAGAGCCTCGCACTCCTTATTGAATTCTTTCATGCCTTTTTCCAAGGTCTTTGAAAATTTTATTTGTTCATCTTTTATGCCGTTCATTATGAAATTATGGTTTTGACCCAGCTCCGGATAAGCCTCTTTATAGGTATCAATAACCTCGTCAGCCAATTGACCCATCCAATCATCACCTTTGATGCCAAGCTTTTTACCATACACTATACCTCTCCTTAAAAGCCTTCTTACTATATATCCTTGGTCAGTATTGGATGGTGATATCCCCTTGTCATCCCCCATTATGAAAACAGCTGCTTTCACATGATCAGCCACTATACGAATATGTTTGGCGTCCTCTTTGCCTTGTTCTCCTTTCGGGGCATACTCTTTGTTTGAAAGATGCTCTATTCTATGGATCAAGCTATTCCATAATTCACTTTTATAATTGTCATCAAGTCCATTGATTATGCTCAAAGTTCTCTCCAGACCCATGCCCGTATCAACATTCTTTTGTTCAAGAGGTTTAAAACTGCCATCCTTTTCTTTGTTGTATTGCATAAATACATCGTTCCATATCTCTACCCAAAGGTCGTTATCATCATTGAAGCTTTCTGGAACTTTGTCAGGATCACCAACCCAATAGAACATCTCCGTATCTGGTCCGCAAGGGCCGGTTTCACCGGCTGGGCCCCACCAATTGCTATCTTTAGGCAGTTTGGCTATTCTTGATCCCGAAATTCCGAGATCTTTCCAAATACCAAAAGCTTCCTGGTCAAAGGGAGCATCTTCATCCCCGGCAAAGACCGATACAGCTAATCTGTTCTTATCAAGCCCCAACCACTCAGGCGAGGTTAAAAAATCCCAGCTCATCTTAATGGCTTCTTCTTTAAAATAATCACCTAAAGACCAATTACCAAGCATCTCAAAGAAAGTATGATGGGTCGTATCACCCACCTCCTCTATATCAGTTGTGCGAATACATTTCTGCACATCGGTCAAACGTCTGCCTTCGGGGTGTTTTTCACCCATTAAATACGGCACCAAAGGGTGCATGCCGGCAGTGGTAAAAAGCACTGTCGGATCGTTTTCCGGTATTAAAGAAGCGGAAGGTACCACTGAATGGCCCTTCTGCTTGAAAAATTCCAAATATTTTTGTCTTAATTCACTGGCTGTCATATTTTATATCGCATAACGGGTGAAACTCTAAATCCTAAACTCTAAATCCTTACACACCCCGCCCCTTTGAAAGAAGGGGGTTAATTTTTGAATTTTATAATTTTTATAATTTTTGAAATAATTTCTAATTTTTAATTCTAAACATTCTAAACGCATAACTCGTAACGCATAACAAACTGCAAATCACAAATTGCAAATATCAAATAACCAATTACCAATTATAGATCCTTCGTCACTATCCGCTCCTTAAGGATGATATTCCATATCCCAAATGACCAATTACAAATTACTAATTCCATTAACCCCTCCTAGCCTCCCCTTAGCAAGGGGAGGAATTGATGAAATACCAAATTACTAATTACCAATTACCAATTACCTAATATAGATCCTTCGTCTCCCGCCTTCGCGGGATCCTCAAGATGACACTCCGTACCCCAAATTACCAATTACCAATTACCAATATCAAATATCCAGTATCCAGTATCAAATTACCAATTACAAATAATTATCATTAATCTAACAATATAACAATTCCCCGATATTTTCAATGTTGAC
>CAZRQU010000009.1:0-40059 GCA_964602485.1 uncultured Gammaproteobacteria bacterium
AACATAAACTTATTTTTTTAAAACCTTATCGGTTTTGTCGGGGCGGTGAGATTTGCACTTCGCTCATGTCTCCTTCGGAGACTGCTCAGCATCACGCGCTCACACGCGCGTGAAACTCACAAAACATAAACTTATTTTTTTAAAACCTTATCGGTTTTGTCGGGGCGGTGAGATTTGAACTCACGATCTCCTGCTCCCAAAGCAGGCGCCCTAAACCGCTGGGCCACGCCCCGAAATCAATTACGAATTACGAATTAACAATTACGATTTTTACAGCTTTTTTGAATAGTTCCAATGATCTTACAAAGCTCCTCACAATCCTCTAAGATATCTTTTAATAACCTTTTATCCAGAATCTCGCTGTCACCCAAAAGTCTGATCCAATATTTGGTCTCTCTGGCCTCTTTATAAGCTATTGTCATCTTGGATACAAAATCCTTTCTGCTAAATCCACCAACCGCTTCTTCAATATTCGCTCCAATTGACGTGCCACTTCTCAAAATTTGGTTTGCCAAAATATAGTTTTTTCTATTTTCTGACAAAAACTTAAAAAGACGAATTATTCTTAAAGAAAAAAGGTAACTTTTCTCTAAAACAATATTCCCCTCCTTCATATTGATCTTTAATTAACGATTCGTAATTTTTAATTCGTAATTCGTAATTCGTAATTCGTAATTCGTAATTGAATATGTGCCGGGGGAGAGAATTGAACTCTCGACACAAGGATTTTCAGTCCTTTGCTCTACCACTGAGCTACCCCGGCTAAAAATTTAAAATGAAAATCTCAAAATTTAAAATTTTCATTTTTAGATCTCAATTTTACATTTATATGTTGCGGGGGCCGGATTCGAACCGGCGATCCCGCCTCGGCGGGATTATGGGCCAACTTGCCCCACTTTTATTATCTGTTTCAAACCATTACCTCCTTTTAATCTTTTCAGATAATTTTCATATTTCCTGGCTTCACTGAGGCTTGATTCTGTCCTTCGGTAAATGATCTTCCAATTCTTATACCTACTTGCCCATTTTGACAAACCAGAATTGTGTTGTGTTAATCTTTTGTTTACATCATCCGAAATACCTATATATCTTCTTCCACTTTCACTTTCTATGATATAAACCGTATAAATTTTTCCCTCCTTCATGTTGCGGGGGCCGGATTCGAACCGGCGACCTCCAGGTTATGGGCCTGGCGAGCTGCCAACTGCTCTACCCCGCGATAAAAAACTTTTTAAAGTTTTAAGTATTTAATTGTGAACCGACGATCCCGCCTCGGCGGGATTATGGGCCTGGCGAGCTGCTCCCGCCTGGGCGGGACTCTACCCCGCGATACTATTCAATTTTGAATATGTGGGCGCGCCAGGACTCGAACCTGGGACCTCATCGTTATCAGCGATGCGCTCTAACCACCTGAGCTACGCGCCCGTTCACGCTTAAGGTGAATTTTTTTGAATGGAACAAGCGTAATTGAAAGGTCTTTCAATAAATACCAGATTTCAAGAATAAAAAAGGCCCCAAATCAATGGTCCGTTAAAACTACTATAACAAAAAGTCCCTAAAAATGCAAGAGTTTACCCTTTTAGCTAAAAATATACTCAATTCGAATTATTTATCCATTTTCAATATATTTCTAAATCTATCAGAATCATCATAAGGACCAATAAGTGCCAAGTTAAGCCCTTTATCTTTGAATATATCCTTAGCAATACGCTTTATATCCTCACAACTAACCTTATCCACCTCGCTGAAGAATTGCTCCGGCGTTCTAACGGCATCTTTTAAAGCAGCTTGTTTACCATACCAATTAGCCATATCATCGGATGATTCCAATCTGATCACCGACCTGCCTCTTATTAGATCTTTTGTTCTTTGAAGTTCTTCCTCAGGTACTCCCTCATCTCTTATTTTCTTATACTGACTCAAAATGACCTCTATGGCCTCGTCTTGCTTTCCGTTCGGAACCCCGGCTTGAGTGGTCAAGTACCCGCAATCAGTAAATGCTTCATAATTAGTTCGAACATAATAAGCCAAGCCCCTTCTTTCTCTAACTTCGGAAAACATCCTGGAACTCATAGAACCGCCAAGCAGAACTGACAACACCTTGGCCGCATATTCATCAGCATGACCGAATTGGTAAGCTCTCACCCCCAAAGATAGATTAACCTGTTGTGCTTCTTTCTTCCTAAGTAAAACTCGAGCAGATTCCTGGTCATCCTCGACTTTTGGCTTATCTTTAAGATCATTATTAGGAAATTTAGAAAAATATTTCTCCACTAGATCCTCTTTTCCTTCCGTATTCCCAGCTAAACAAACCACTGCGGAATTGACCCCGTATTGCGAATGATGATAATCAACGAAGTCCTGGCGTTTAAAATTCCTTATATTATCTTTAGGACCGATTATCTCCCATCCGGCCGGAGTGTCTCCATAAAGACATTCTTCAAAAACATCCTCTATATACATCATCGGATTCTCGTGGTACATATTAACCTCTTCTATAATAACCCCCTTTTCCCTTTCTATTTCCTCGGAGGAAAATTTGGAATCAATAAGCATATCAGAAATTATATCTATAGCTTTTTCCGCTTTTTCCGAAGCCATTTTCACCCAATAACCTGTATATTCTTTGGCTGTAAAAGCGTTATATTCCGCCCCGACAGAATCAAGCTCTGAGGATATATCCATAGCGGTCGGGCGCTTCTCTGTTCCTTTGAAGAACATATGCTCCAAAAAATGAGAGATACCATTATTATCCCTTTTCTCATATCTGGATCCTGTTTTGAACATAACCAAGATAGTAATAGTCTTGGTTCCGGCCATGGGCGCGGTTATTATCCTTAATCCTTTGTCTGTTCTTTTATCTTTCATGTTTTTTTATCTTTAAAATTATTTATCAGCAATGCCAGGACGATCCATAGGAATATAGTCCCAAAATGCAAGCTCCACCAAAAATGGTCGAATATCATCATTATAACCAAAGACAGCAAAATAGACAAATTGAAAAAATTGCCCCGACTCACAGATTCCACAGCTATCCAGGTTATCAGACCTAAAAAGAATAAAAATCCGGCCACCCCAACCTCGGCCATTATCAAAAGAAAGGTGTTGTGAACCGGCTCAAAGGTCCAAGACCAAGCTTCAGGCCTTTTATTCCTTTGGTACTTGATATAATTTCCCAGTCCAATTCCGAAAACCGGATTTTCAGCTATGACCTGTCTGCCTTCTTCTAGATATTCTCCTCTTTGATCAAGTGACTTCTTTTCCAGTCTTCCTTGGGCAGACAATCTGGCGACAAAAACCTCATTATAACAAAGGAATGGAAATATGAAGATAAAAGAAGAAATAAGGATCAAGGACAGGATCTTCAACTGAGCGAACCAATTTTTGGTCAAGAAAAAATAAACCAACAAAAAGGTCATAGCTAAAACGAATGCCAGCCAAGCCGATCGGGAAAAACTAAAGACCAATCCCAAAATTCCCAGATAAAAAGCCAATAGGCATAAGTTGAATTCCCAGGTTTTAGGCTTTAACTTCTTTTTTATTATGGGGTATATTATGAATATCAAAGCAATAGCTAAAAAGGCTCCTAATATATTAGGGTGGTCAAAGCTACCGTAAGCCCTGAGCCACCTCTCCCCAAAACCCTTAGGGCCAATGGTCTCTATTGCTGATACTCCCGGCTCTCCGGGAAAATGCCTGGCCATTCCCAGCCATTTAAAAGCCGGCGAATCTTGAGTAAAGAACTGAAAAGCGGATATCGCTCCTTGAACAACAATAGAGACAGCTAGAGAAATATATAATTTCACCCGATCATATTTAGCGAACAGAAAAAGAAAGAAAACGCCCACTCCTTCCAAAAATATCAAATAATTATAAAAGGCCAGTATTCTGTCCGGTGAATAGAAAATGGATATGAAAAGAGCCGCATCAAGACCGGCAATGATCATTATCGGATATCTTATATTGGACGAATGACGCCTGAGGTCCGGATCCAAAAATATCTTTATGGCAAAAATTATCAACAAAGAAAAAATAAGAACATCAACTGCATAAAGACTTATGGATAGATATTCTATATCCGCTTCTCTTAAGATCAATCTAGTCTGAAAAGGTAAAACAAATATCAATAAATATATTCCGTATTCTATAATTTTTTTAAAACACCTCATTTGATCTTTATATGATTAATTTCTATTTCCTTCTTTTTGTCATTTAGTCTTTTTTTGAATTCCCTTCGCCTGTCATTCTCGTGAAATTTCAAAATATCATCAGATATCAAAACTCGGCTGTCCGGTTGGCTGGATAAGCTGCTTTTATTCCCGGACATCTTATATATCTGGATCTTTTTAAATGCTTTTTCAACCATATCACCTAAAAAATTATCGAACCATAAACCATTGACCCTTTTTACCATATTGGAAAAAAAATTATCCTTTACTGTCCAACTATCAACTGGGGATATTTTTATCATATTGGGAAATCTCTTTTTCAGCCAATCGTTATCTTTCAAAAAATAAGAATAAAGACCTTTATCATATAACTGATTCAAATTCTTTATCCAAAAATCCAAATAAGGGTCATTATCCGGCAAAGCTATATCTCTTATATATCTTCTGTCCTCAGTGATATAAAAACTCAAGCATATTCTATCTTTTATCTTTTTTCCATGTCTTCTTAGGCCAAAGATGTGAAGCAGTAAAGTGGATATCGATCTCGCGGTCCATATCCTGTTTTTTCTTATGACTATAAAAACATCTATATCGCTTTCTTCTTGATAATAAAAATTGTTGCAAACCGCCACCATTTTGACCCCGTTCACGAATTTCAATATATTAGATGCTTTCTTGGCTATCTTTTTCTTTCTTTGTGATAAATGGAATTGACGACGAGCTTTAGTTAGCATCTTCTCTCTGCCTTTCAAAAAATAAAAAGGTCCCTGCTTATCCAATATGCCGGTCACATCCTTTTCCAAAACATCAAGAACTTCTTCATATGAAACTTTAACCCTTAGTGACTGCCAGATATCAAAAGAATTTAAAGGAAGATCGAACAAATCAAAGAAAGCAATCGCCTCCACGATCGCCCCCTTGATATCTTTTTGGTGATAATATCTATGCCTTAACATAAGCCTAATACCGCTTTTTCGAATAAAATTAACACAAAACTATTCATTTTTTGGTTTTTCCAATTCCAAAATATCCACCTTGCTCTCTCCTTCGGTCACTCTAACGACATCCTTATCTATCTTTTTGAACTCCTTATAGGCATTATTATAATGACTAACGGTAGTGCCTAAAGTATTGCCCATTTTCTTCATATAATCTTCATAAGAAAGCAAATGTCGGCCCAATTTCTCTATATTCTTCTTTATCTCAACCGCCGCTTCCTCTATTTGCATGGCTCTGAGCCCCTGAAGAACTGTTTGCAGATAAGCCAAAAATGAAGTCGGGGAAACGATTATCACTCGCCGATCGCGAAAAGCATACTCCACCAGATCACGGGTATTGACCTTGACCGCACCGACCGTGGAAACCAACAGGTCGTAATATATGGATTCGGAAGGGATGAACATAAAAGCGAAATCTAAAGTTCCTTTGCTCGGTTTTATGTATTTGGAAGTCTCGTCTATTCTGTTCTTAAGGTCTTGTTTAAAATTCTTCTCCAATCTTTCCCTATCCTCTTTGTTGGAAGTATTAAGAAGTTTTTCGTAATTCTCCAAAGAAAATTTGGAATCCACCGGTATCACCTTATCCTTTACCTTGACCACTGCATCCACTATCAGATCGCTGCCATCTTTGTCTTTGCCTAAATTATATTGCATCTCGTAAGAGTTTGGAGGTAAGACATTCTTCAAGGTTTCTTCCAAAAAATATTCTCCCAAAACTCCTCTTTGTTTGGGGTTTTTCAAAATGTTCTGCAAATCCTTCAACTGAGAAGAAAAATCTACCACCTGTTTGTTGGTCTCGTCCAGCTTGGCCAGTTTTTCCGATACTTCCGATATCACCTTGTTGGCCTGAGAGGTGACATTTTGCATCAAGCCGGCGGTCTTGCCCAAGGTGTCTTGATTGGATCTATGAGCTTCAGATAATTTTGAATCAAGCGATTTTCTTAATTCCTCGTTCTGCGAATTAAGGTTGGCCAAACGCTCCAGCATGGTGGCCATCTTATCTGAATCCTCGTGAGTTTCTTTCTTTTTAAGTAGAATATAAACCACTACCAATAAAAGCAACACTGTCACTGTAAGTAAAATGGAGATGAATAGATTTTGCATATCTATAAAATTATTTTTTCAACACTTTTTTAAATAGATCTTTATTGTCCATTGAAAATTGAAGTTTGAAGATTGGCAATTGAACTATTTGTCCAAATACCAAAAATGAACCAAAGCCGGTTCTACGTTCGGCCCTAACTCCTCTTTTTCCAAATCTTTTAATGGTACCCACTTCCATTCCTTTATATCTTCTCTTGGCCTTATCTCTTCACCCAACCTTTTAGCATTATAATGAACTAAGATAACATCAGCTCCATCTTTCCTGGTATGGAATATGAAGGGCTCCTGGTCTACTATCTCTATATCGACCCCCATCTCATCTTTGACTTTGGATTTGGCGACCTCGGCAAGATCATGCTCCATATCACCTACTGACCCTCCGGGAAATTTCCAAAAACTGTCATCTCCATGTTTGTTCAAAAGGACTTTTCCTTTTTCCACGATAACCGGTCCTGAAGCAATGATTATTCTTTTCATAAATTAAAAATTATATCTATAATTTTATTTCCGAAATATTATCAATATCCATTCCCAAAAATTTCTCACCTAAATCCTTAAAATTCTTCTTTGAATCCGTTGTATAAAATATAATATTAGGTTCTTGAACCTTTTTTATACCAAGCTCCTGATGTCTCTTTAGATAATCCCTCAAGCTCAAAGCAATGACATTGCCCGGGTCGCAGATCTCGCAATCTCTCATTATCTCGCGAATCATATCTATTAAGAATTCATAATGAGTACAGGCAAGTATCAAAGATCCTACTTTCTCTTCTTTTAATGGGTTCAAATATCTTTCTAATATAGTTCTTGTCTCTGGATCTTTACTCCGATCATTTTCTATTAACGGGACTAGCAGGGGGGTCGCTTGAGAAACCACTTCTATTTCTTTATTTAAATTATTTATTTCTGTCTTATAAGCCCTTGACTCGATAGTCGCCTTAGTGCCTATTACGCCTACTTTTTTATGATCATCGGTGGCGATCACTTCAGCAAGTGGCCTGACTACTCCTAATACTTTTTTGCCAGGATGTTTTTGTGGTAAATATTCCTGTTGAATTCTTCGAAGCGCTTTAGCCGAGGCGGTGTTACAGGCAATAATTATCAATTTACAACCCTTGGCAAACAAAAAGTCTATCGCTTCCTTGGTATATTCATAGATCACCTCTTGTGACCTATCACCATAAGGGACGCGAGCATTGTCGCCCAAATATATATAATTATGGTCCGGCAGCTCTTTTAAAAAGCTTTTCAAGACCGTCAACCCGCCTACGCCGGAATCGAATACTCCGATCATTACAAATTGCAAATATCAAAGTGCAAAGTGCAAAGATCCATAAAAATATTTGCAATTTGTTCTTTGATCATTTGTTAAGCTCCGCAGCACTTCTTGTATTTCTTGCCTGAACCGCAAGGGCAAAGATCGTTTCTCCCAACTTTCTTGCCATCGGCTGTCTTGAGATGGCCCTTCACATTGTCACTAGCCCTCTTCTTTTCGGCCATGGTCTTGGCTGCGGCTGAAAAATTCCTGGCTCTTTCCAAAAGATTAGGCGACTGAAAACCAGCCATCATTTCTTCTTGAACCATTCCCAGTTTATATATACTATAAACTATTTGATTATCTATAAGATTGTTCAACTCAGAGAACATTCCAAATGCTTCTTTCTTATACTCTATCAAAGGATCTCTTTGCCCGTATCCTCGCAAACCTATACCGCGGCGCAAATGGGTCATGGCTTCTAAATGGTCTATCCATAGATTATCTATGGAGCGGATCATTACTCCTTTTTCCAGTTCCGTCCAACTAAGATCAGAATCCTTGAATTTATCTTTAAGCTCATTGTATTTATCCCGAGCTAGAGAAGCAAGGTATTCTATTATAGTGGTTCTGGCTTTAGCCTGTTCTAATTTCTTTGTCTCATCCTCTCCGGTCATGGACAAAAGGTCATCTTTTAATCTTCCCTCAACCGGGAAAATAGTGCTCACCACTTCATATATCTCGTTCAGATTCCATTCTTTGATATTCTCATTAGCCGTATGGAAACTAACCACCTGCTCTAATTCCGCTTCGATCATCTTAAGCACTTCTTCAGATAAAGCTTCAGGGTCATTCTTAAACTTCCTTAATATCTCGTCCCGACGCTTATATGTGGTTTCTCTATGTTTATTCAAAACATTATCATATTCCAAAAGATGTTTCCTGATATCAAAATTGTTACCTTCCACCCTTTTTTGAGCAGATTCTATGGAACGGCTGATTATTTTGTTCTCTATCGGCATATCCTCCGGAACCCGCAAAGTAGCCATCATATTCTTCATCCTATCACCCCCGAATATTCTCATAAGATCGTCTTCTGTCGAAACATAAAATCGAGATTCTCCCGGATCTCCCTGACGACCGGCTCGACCACGCAGCTGATTATCAATACGACGGGATTCGTGCCTTTCGGTTCCAACAACATATAATCCTCCAGCTTCTTTGACCTTTTCTTGCTCTTCCCCATTCGGTCCGCCCAAAACTATATCAACTCCGCGGCCGGCCATATTAGTAGCCACGGTAATGGCTCCCGGCCTACCGGCATTGGCGATTATCCTAGCTTCTTTCTCATGATTCTTGGCATTCAAAATTTCCGGCTTAAGGCCTTCGTTCTCCAAACACTTTGCCATGATCTCATTTTTCTCTATGGAGATAGTACCTATTAAGGTCGGCTGACCTTTTTTACTTCTTTGCTTCACATCATCGACCACTGCCTTGAACTTGCCTTGTTCACTTCTATATATAAGATCATTATGATCCTTTCTCACGACCGGCCTGTTGGTAGGTATGGCTACCACTTCCAGATCGTATATCTTGCCGAATTCCTCAGCTTCGGTAACAGCTGTTCCGGTCATACCGGCCAATTTGTCGTACATCCTGAAATAATTTTGGAATGTTATAGTAGCCAAAGTCTGTGATTCCTTTTTGATATCAACCCCTTCTTTGGCTTCTATGGCCTGATGTAATCCTTCGCTATAACGACGCCCGGGCATAAGTCTTCCGGTGAATTCATCAACTATTATAACTTCACCCTCTTTGACCACATAATCTTTTTCTCTTTTAAATAGAACCTCTGCCTTAAGAGCCTGTTCTATATGGTGGACTTCGGAGATGCCCTTCTCAACATAGATATTCCCCATGCCCAGCCATTGCTCCATCTTGGATATTCCCTCTTCGGACAAAGTAACCGCCCTCATCTTCTCGTCTATATTATAATCTTCATTCTCATTCAATCTCTTTACCAGTTGGGAATATTTATAATATTTGTCAGTGGACTGCTCGGCCGGAGCGGATATTATCAAAGGAGTTCTGGCCTCATCTATCAATATAGAATCTATCTCATCTATAATGGCGTAATTGAAACCGCGCTGAACCTTGGCTTCCAGCGAAGGAGCCATATTGTCGCGCAGGTAATCGAACCCGAATTCATTGTTGGTGCCGTAAACTATATCGCATGCATATACATCACGCCTATCTGTCTGCTTGAAATGTTTCAACCGTTCATCATATTGGCTTTCGTCAGCATATTCGGGATCATAGATAAAAGAAGCTTGATTGACTATTACACCTACTGAAAGGCCCAGAAAACCATAAACAGGTGCCATCCAGCCGGCGCCTACTCGGGAAAGATAATCATTGACCGTTATCAATTGAACTCCCCGGCCGGCCAAAGCATTCAAATATACCGGCAAAGTGGCGGCCAAAGTCTTACCTTCACCGGTCTTCATTTCCGCTATCTGCCCTCGATGAAGTACTATGCCGCCCACAAGCTGAACATCATAGTGTCTTTGGCCGAGCTTTCTTCGAGCTGCTTCCCGAACCACTGCAAAAGCATCCGGCAAAACCTCGTTAAGCTTAGCCTCCATTGCCTCATGGTCTTTCGGCTGACCGATCATTTCCTTTAAAATACCTGATTGCGAAGCCAATTCTTGATCGCTCATCTTTTTGTATTTGTCCTCCAAGGAATTTATCTGTTCAACCAAAGGCTGGATCTTTTTTACGATCTTCTCGTTCGGATCGCCGAAAATTTTGGATATAAAGCCCATATCTGTCTATTGATCAATAAATAATATAAAAACAGAGTTTCTGTTATTTTTATATTCTATATTAAATATTATTTTTATCTTTATGCTTGATTATCATCTCTTGCATGTGGTCCTTTGATTTATCTATCGCCTTATACAGATCCTCTTCCACCTTTCTTATCCGTAAAAGGTCTCCGGGAACAGCCATATTTATCTCACAGAAAAAAATGTCTCCATGCTGATGATGATTGGTCTCAGAACCAACCTCGACATCACAGTTCTGGACCGTAAGGTCTCCTAAATATTTCTCTAACATATCTATTTTTTCCTGAACATAGCCCTTTATCGGCTCGGTCAGGTCCATGTTTGTACCCTTGATCTGGATGTGCATAGTTTTTGTTTTTTACATTATTATTATATTAACTTTAAGGCATTAAGGCCCGCAAGTCAACTAATGGTATTATAACCCGAAAAAACGCTTAAAACAAACAAAAAACCGCCCCAAGAGGCGGATTATGGATCGATCTTTGAATTTTTAAAGATACAGAACAGGTCATAATGCATAACGCGTAACTCATAACGCATAACGGGGAAAATCCTAAATTCTAAATCCTGACACACCCCGCCTCCTGCCGTCGGCACCCCTCTGAAAGAGGGGATTTAATTTTTGAATTTTATAATTTTTATAATTTTTGAAATAATTTCTAATTTTTAATTCTGAACCTTCTAAATACCAAATCACCAATTACCAATTACATTGACCCCTCCTGACCTCCCCTTAGCAAGGGGAGGAACTAATAAAATACCAAATCACCAATTACCCAATACAGATCCTTCATCTCCCGCCTCCGCGGGATACTCAGGATGACATTCCATATCCCAAATTACTAATTACTAATTACCTTAAATGACAAAACCTGAATACTGAATACTCTATACTGAATACTAATTACTAATTACCCAATACAGATCCTTCGTCACTATCCGCTCCTTAAGGGTGACAAGCCTGAATACCCTATACTGCATACTGAATACTATATTCCAAATATCCAATTACACCTTGAATTCCCTTTTTATCTGCCTGTCCTCTTCTTTCTTCTTTTCCTCTATCACTTCCTTGGCTCTTTGCCTTAATTCCGAGCTTTCCATCTTGTTCAACTCTCGAGCTCTTTTTTGCAGATGCTTCTTGTTGTTCAATTTAGGGTCCTCTATCACTTCGGACAACAGAACATCCAGGATCTCGCCGATCTTGGGACTGGGTTTGATGTCCAAAAGCTTCATTAGATCATCACCGTTTATCTTAAGCATCTTGACCGAAACCGGATCGTGCCGGACCTTTTTGAACATATATTTCAAATGCCTTAACTTATAGGGCACGGCTTTCTTCACTCCGGAACCAAGACGGTCGCCGATGCGCAGATCTATCAAATCTTCCAAATTCTCCTCTCCTACTTTCCTGATCAGTCGACGAACCGAAGCGGCTGTAACCTCGCCAACATTATAATAGAACATATGAGCTCGGATAAGGGTGATGATCTTTTCTGAATCCTTGACCGAAAAACGCAACCGCTTGCATATTTTTCTGGCGATATTGGCACTGGCGTATTCGTGATTGTAAAAAGTGGGTTGGCCTTTGATAACCCTCTTTGTTCTGACCTTGCCTATGTCATGCAGTAAAGCGGCCAAACGCACCCGCCAATCCTTGGAAGGACAATGTTTTAAAGACAAGACATTGTGTTCGAACACATCGTTTATATGATGATAGTTCTGTCCGACCCCAACGCCCTTCTCCAGTTCAGGCAAGATATACTGCAACAATTTTGTTTTATGCAAAGCCATCACTCCTTCATACGGCTTGTTTGAAGATAATATCTTCACCAATTCGATAGCTATCCTCTCTTTAGCGATGAATTTTATACTGCCGGCCAGTTTAAAGATAGCTCTCTCTGTTTTTGGCTCCAAGGAAAAATCAAGCTGGGCGGACAATCTGACCGCCCGCATCATCCTTAAAGCATCTTCTTTGAATCTGTCTGCCGGCTCGCCTACTGCTCTGATCATCTTTCTGTCTATATCTTTGGTGCCGCCGAAAAGGTCGACTATCAAATAATCTTCTTTTTCCTTGACGTGGCCTTTAAGTTCGTTTTTTATATCAAGCTTGCTCTTGGCCGGCTTCATAGCCAGGGCATTGATAGTAAGGTCCCGCCGGGAAAGATCCTTGTCCAGATCGTCTTCGAATTTTACCTCATCCGGCCGACGCCTGTCAGAATAGCCTTGTTCGCTCCTATAAGTGGTTATCTCCACCACCTCTATCAGCTTGTCATCTTTGTCTCTGATCGGCAAGATAACCGTCCCGAAATCATTTTCATATTTCCCATCCGGAAACAAATTAAGCAGGTCCTCGGGTTTAGCGCTAGTGGTGATATCCCAATCGTTCGGCTCTTTGTCCATTAAAATATCACGAACACAGCCGCCCACGACAAAGGCCTCAAATCCCCGTTCTTCCAGAGTTCTTATTATATTCTTTATATATACAGGTATGTTCATTTATTTTGTATTAAATTACTCGTAGCCCATCACTTCTATCTCCGGTTCCAATTCGACCCTAAAACGATCTTTGACCTCTTGATGGATATAGGTCATAAGTTCTATGACATTTCTAGCCGTGGCATTGCCGGTATTAACTATGAAATTAGCATGCTCCAAGCTAACCTTGGCTCCGCCCATTACTCGGCCCTTGAATCCAAGCATATCTATCAAAGCTCCGGCTCCAACCATGTCACTGTTAGTTTTTCCTTTTTGAACAAGCTCTTCGGCCAGCTTCTCGTTGACTTCCTTTATATATTCCAAAGACATATTCTTAAAAACACTGCCGGCGCTAGGCAATCTCGGCTGAGAATTATCACGATGCTTTAAGTTCGCATTTATCTTTTCGTTTATATTATCCTGAGTGTCCTCTTTCATCTTGAAAGTGATTCCCCAAATGATAAAAATAGGGTTATGTTTAAATACGCTATCTCTGTAATCAAACCGGCAATCGTTCTTGGAAAAGAATTGATATTGCTGTTTTTCCATATTAAAAGCCTCGACAGTCTCCACTATATCCTCTGTCTTCTGACCAAAAGCTCCGGCATTCCCACGCACAGCCCCTCCGATCGTGGCCTTTGGGATACCGAAGGCCCATTCCAAACCGGAAAGACTATTGCGCCTGGCCAAACTTATGGCATAAGCCAAAGATGCTCCGGAAGAACAATGCAATCTGGTTCCCATGGGTTTTACTTCATCGTTCTTTAATACCAAAACCAGGCCGTTTATACCATGATCGTTTATCAAAAGATTGCTGCCTCCTCCTAATATATAGATCTTCTCTCCGGCTTCTTTAGCCCACTTGACCGCCTCGGACAGCTCCTCGGCATATTCTATTTCCATAAAGAATTTAGCCGGACCGCCTATCTTAAAAGTAGTCAAAGGAGCTAAGTCAACATTTTTTTTGAATTTATCTTCTATCATTTTTATTGATATAAAGTATACAGTATTTTTATATATAGCTCTTTATAATAGTATAACTAATTATCTATTTGAATAACAGTTTTTATTCAAAATATCCTATGCCAAATACTATATATCGGATACTAGATCTTTTCCTATCCTGAAAACATCACCGGCGCCCATTAAAAGCACAACCTCGTCTTTTTTTATATTTTTTCTAAGATATTTTTCGGCTTTTTCCAAGCTGGGAATATGGAGCACTTCCTTCCCTGGTTCATTCTCTCTTATCCTTTCCATAAGCTCTTCCGAAGAAACGCCTCCTTGGGTTTCGCGGGCCGAACCATATATATCAAGAACTATCACTTTATCAGCTTCAGAAAAACTGGTGGCAAAATCATTGAACAAGGCTTTGGTCCTGGTAAAGGTGTGAGGATGAAAAACCACTGTTATCTTTTTGTTCGGATGAGCCTGGCGAAGCCCGGCCAAGGTGGTTTTGATCTCGGTCGGATGATGAGCATAATCATCGATTATCGTTGCGCCTTGGAAATCACCCATGATCGACATTCGCCTCTCTGTTCCGGTAAATTCGCTTAAATGGACCCTTATATCCTTTAAATCGATATCCAACTCTATGCAAGCCCCCACAACGGCCAAAGCATTGCTGATATTATGCTTGCCCAAGAGGCTGATGGAAAATGCGCCCAGCTCTTCTCCGTCCATTTTAACCTTGAAGAATTGTCTGCCTTGCTCGCACTCTATATCATAAGCTATTAAAGAAGCATCCTTTTCGATACCGTAGCTGATCACTTTCCCGGAACAACGACCGGCCATACTGGCCACTTCCTCATCATCAAAATTAGCCACTAGTAAACCTTTTTTAGGAACCTTTTTTACAAAATCAGAAAAAACATTCACATAGCTATCTTTAGTAGGGAAAAAATCATGATGATCATGGTCGATATTGTTCAAAAGTACGACCTTGGGTTCATAATATCTTAATTTATTCTGGTATTCGTCAGCCTCCACTATGAGACAATTGGAATTGCCGGTAACGGTCGCCCCGCTGAATTGAGGCACATTCGACCCGACCAGAACATTCGGTTCGAAACCTGATCGCATAAGAACATAGCCAAGCCAAGCTGTAGTTGTGGTTTTGCCGTGCGATCCACAAACGGCAACCCCATACATTTGATTAAAAATACCGGCCAAGACCTCGGCATAGGTAAGTGTTTTGACCGATATAGAAAAAGCTTTGGCAACCTCAATATTGGTATCTTTATTATATGCGGAAGAATATATGATAAGGTCAACTTCATTTGGAATATTTTCCTCACTGAACCCCTCGAAGAAATCTATTCCCGACGATCTCAAGATATCATCGGTCATAAATTTATCCTCAGTGTCCGACCCGGTTACTTCATAACCTTTAGACGACAAAAATTGGGCCAGCATGGTCATGCCTACCCCTTTTATACCGATCATATATATCTTTTTCACTTTGCTCAGATCCATAATATGCAATTTAAACGAATTAAGAAGATAGGTCAAACTTATCTTAATTATAACAGAAAAATTAAAAAGACCATAAAAAAAGCCGCTTCAACGAATGCGAAGCGGCCAATGTTCAATTTACTGACCCGATCTACTCTTCAGGAGGCGGGGGCAGTAAACGGTCGATCTCCGGAAATTCGATATTCTTTACCCGGACGATCTGTTTATCGCCTGAAACTATACCAGTAGCGGAAACTTTGATACCGCTTACAAGAAGTCCGTATATCTCATCGTTCCAATGCTTGATCTTGAATTGCTGGTCAAGCTGGCAAACCTTCAAGTTCTTCTTGCCGTCCTCTTCTGTCTTGAGAGTGAACTGCACCAATTCCGGCGACTTGCAGGTAAAATGATCAGCTTTGATGACTCGGCCAATGACGGTCACTGGTCTGTGCTCGCATCCGTCCGACCCTTCTCCGGCATAAATGACGCTAAAAATGGCTTGCACCAAACCAATAGATACAAAGAAAACAACCGCTGAGAACCAACGCTCCTGTTTGCTGGGCATAACAACCCCCTGACTGTTTGAATTGGAAAATAAGGATCAAAAATAAAAACACTATCAAAAAAGTGCTTTCAAAAAATAACATACTATTAAATAATTGTCAACTAAAACTATTGGTCACTTAAAGATATTTTTGATGATCTTCAAGATATTCTTCTTTCCTTCTTTTTTCATAAAGCCAGACATCCTTCTTTCCAGATCGTTCTTTGTCTCTTTTTTAGAGACTATCTCTTTGATATTTTCTACCAAACCTCTTCTTATTGACCCATCCTCTCTCAAAACCACGGCCGCGTCAGCATTTATCAGCATTAGAGCATTGTCTTCCTGGTGAGTGTTGGGCATTGGAATTATAATGGCCGGTTTGCCCAATATGGCCAGCTCGGTTATGGTTCCCAATCCGGCCCGACTGACCACTAGATCGCAAACCTTCATTATCTCCATCACTTCTTCATGAGGCAAAAACCCGAACTGTCTATAATTATCACTTTTTACATCCACTTCTTTGTTTTTTCCGGCCAAATGGATGATATTGCATATTTCCGACAGCTCTTTGACCGTATCTTTAACGAGTTTATTGATAGAAACAGCTCCCGTTCCGCCACCCATTATCAAAACCAAGGGGAGCTTATTATTTAACTCATATTTTTCAAATAGATCTTTTTTCGTACTTCTTTTTTCGTACTTCTTAATTGAAAATGGCGCGCCGGTCCAAACAGCTTTCTTACCATAAGCATTGAGCGATCTTTCAAAGACGACTGCTACTCGACTGGCTGCTTTAGCCATTAATTTGTTGGCTAGGCCGGGACGAACATCCAACTGTATCAAAAGAACCGGAACACCGAACGCGCGAGCGGCCCAAACCAAAGGCACAGACACGAAACTTCCGGCGCTTATTACGAGGTCGGGTTTTTCTTTTATCACTATCAACAAAGATTGCAAAAAGCCCAACATGACCAAGAACGGATCCACAAAATTCTTCCAGCTTACATAACGTCTTAATTTACCGGAAAATATCCCCTTGTATCTCAAACTCTCCTTCTTAACCATTTCTCTCTCTACTCCTTGCCGACCGCCAACGAACAATAATTCAAGATCACCTATCTCCCTCAATCCGGGAAGCAGATTCAAAAGCGGTATCACCGATCCACCGGTGCCTCCGCCTGATAATATTATCTTTTCTGTTTTATCTTTATCCATATTTAAATATTATCATAGATCGGATAAAAAAATAACTCAAGGAGGTCATCCTTGAGTTATTCGATATAATAATTTCAATTAACTCTCATCTGTCCAAACTTTACCCTCTTCCTGAGTTGGAGCATTTAAAAGCTCCTCTATCTTATCGTCGCTCAAACCTTGTTTTTTCATTTCCTTTATCGCCATCTCTCTTTCGGTAGGGTCTTGATATGAACTAAGGTCGAGTTTACCTTTCATTTCAAGCTCATTTTCATCAGCGGCCATCATTTTATCCATATTAAGCTCAATGGTATAATGATCACCCTCATCCACTATTTCGGAATTCTCAAAATCTATCTCTCCCAGATCGGCCAATCCCCTTCTTTCGAACTTGGTCTCTTCGGCTTTTTTCAATTCTTGACCAGAATCTGGTGTTTCTACATTAGGCATATCATCTGAGCCTGGGTCTCCTTCGAGCTTAACCCCCATTTGTGCGGCTAGGTCATCAATGCTCATTGACCTCATTTCACTCAAAGTGTATTCGCTTACCTTACCTTTTGTCTGCTCGTTCTCTATATTTCCAATTGTCTTTGAAGCATCCTCGGCCTTAGCTTGACCAGCGGCAGCCATTGCTCCCATCATTATCTTCAATCCCAAAAGAGCAGCACCTCTTCGACTGATCTTTTCCCTTCTTTGCTCCTTTTCTGTCTTTGAACCGAGTTTTTGGTCCATTTTGTTGCCAAGATCCTTGGCTTCCTCAGGAGAAACATTGGGCATTTGTTCCATACTTTTCATAAAAATTTTTGATTAATTTTAAAAATTAATGCTATAGACGCAAAAAGGGCCACTAAGGGCCCATGCTCTATCTACTAATAAGTATAGCAAACCAAGGGTTTTTTGTCAATGTGGACAATTACACTACCTTGTTTTTCTAGGGGTCATAGTATGCTTACTTATATTTACCAATATACCTAAAGCGATCAAGACCGATATCAAACTTGAGCCCCCATGACTCATTAAAGGCAAGGGCACTCCGGTCATAGGAATAACACCGATTATCCCGCCAACATTCAAAAAAGTTTGGATTATCAGCCAGGATACTATCCCTGAAGCCAATATTCGGCCGAACATATCCGGGGCATATTTAGCTATTACCATCCCCTTATAGAAAAGGAATGAGTAAAGAAGTATCAATATGGTACTAAAGAAAAACCCCGCTTCTTCAGCTACTATGGCAAAAATGGAATCACTGGATACTTGAGGTAAATACATAAATTTCTGCCGGCTCTGGCCCAATCCCCTGCCCCAAAAACCCCCTGATCCGACAGCTATCAAAGATTGATCCAATTGATAGCATTCCTTGTGGGTATTATAGGAAGAGTCCATTACGCATCTGAATCTATTCATCTGATAAGTGTTTGACTGGACCAAAAAGAACATACAAACCAATCCAAAAGCCACGATCCCGGCAATGAACGAAATTCGCCCTCCACCAATAAAATAAACGGTCAAAGAGCTTAGGACTATTATGGATAAAGTGCCGATATCAGGCTGCAAAACCATCAAAATTACGATTATCCCCAAAACTGATAAAAAAGGAGCCAGCCCTTCTCCGGGATTGGAAAGATCTCTTTTTCTATCAAGCCAAGCCGCCAAATATATCAAGAAAAATATTTTAACGAATTCCGATGGCTGCAAATTGAACCCAAAAAGCTCTATCCAACTCCTGGCGCTTCCGTAATCAGCTGATATCCCGGGGATAAAAACCATCAAAAGAAGAGTTATGGAAACCATTAAACACACTACTGCGTATTTTTTCCATTTATGATAATCAAATCTAGAAAACCCCCAAAAAAGAGAAAGCCCTATCGCCAAAGATATCAATTGGCGAACAAAATAATAATAACTAGATCCGAATTTATTATAAGAAGCTACGGCCGAAGCGCTAGATAGTACCAACAGGCCACAAACTATTATCACTCCCAAAACTATCAAGAAACCCTGATCAGGCTCATGTTCATCACGACTAATACCAAAAATGTTCCTTAATAACCTTTTTAAACTTTTCATTTATTAATTCTTATCCAAAAGGAATATTATAAGACCAATGACCGAAGTGACCCCGGATATCACCCAAAAACGCATAACTATCTTTGCTTCGGACCAGCCAATGGCTTGAAAATGATGATGAATGGGCGCGGAACGAAAAACCTTCTTTCCTTTTCTTATCTTCTTAGACAATACTTGAATGATGACAGACAACGATTCCACCACAAATATAAAACCAATTATCGGCAAAATGAACACGCTGTTGGTGAGAATAGCTATCACTCCTAAAGTGATGCCTAGGCTCATAGCTCCGGTGTCTCCCATATAGAATCTAGCCGGGGGGATGTTATACCACAAGAAAGCTAAAAGTCCGCCTATTATCACTCCGCAAAAAGCAGCCAGATCAAAACGACCCAAAACAAAAGCGATAACCCCGAAAGCGGCGTAAGACATCAATAAAGTTCCTCCGGATAGCCCGTCCAGTCCGTCGGTCTCGTTAACGGAAAAGGCGGTGGCCACTATAACCAATATGAAAAAAGGCATATACCACCAACCTATCTCAAAACTTCCTAAAAAAGGAACCTGCAAGGTGGTCCAATCAAGTTTGAAGTGAAACCACAAAGCACCAACCGCGGCAATAGCGGTATATATCAAAAGCCTATGGCCGATATTCAAACCGCCCCCTCCCAAAACTCCCTTGCCTCTAACATCAAGCCAATCATCAAAAAGGCCAACTATGGCAGAAAGTATCAATATCCCTAAAGGCAGGAAGGTTTCTGGACGGGAAAGGAAATTGAGATCATAGAAAAAACCGTCTTTAAAAAATAAAGAGAGGTAATAAAAAAGAAATATGAATATCAAAAGTATACCCCAGATCAATATGCCCCCCATAGTGGGCGTACCGGACTTATGGGCATGCAGTTTGGTGAATATAGGAGTATTGCCATTGGCCCTGATCTGTTTGCCAAGCTTATATTTATAAAGAAAGTGGGTAAGCAAAGGGGTCAACAAAAAAGCTGCTCCAAAAGAAACAGTAGTCAAGAACAGGATTCTAATGATCTGGTAGCTGGTCATAAAAATATATTGATAACACACAGAATGCGAACTTGTCGCATCGATCTGCTATGTTATTTATCTGAAATTTATATAATAGATAGGTCCTAAAGCGATCAAAAGGAAAATATTAGCCAATAAAGCTCCGGCTAAAAGTATATGGGCTAAAAATTTGAAATGGTCGCTTTTTAAAAAAAAGAACAAAAGTATGAAATTAACGAATAGAAAGGTCAAGCCGATAGCCGGGATCAACAGTATTCTCTCTGCCTTACCTATCATATCTACGCCGAAGTCAACATTAAAATGCAAAATTATAAGGTCTTCGGAAAGACGCCCTTTGAACAAGATGGTCAATGTCCAAGCCAATATATTGAGCAGTAAAGCCAGGATCAGATATATCTTAACAGCTAGAAATCCCCATATATAAGAAAGGGAGCTGGCAAACCCCTGACGATAGGTATATAAAGAATTGTATATCTTGGAAATATTCAACATATTATCTTAAAAGCATTAATAGGTCATCCATATAATCATGCGGATTGAAGCGACGCTCCTTTATCTTTATTTGGTCAAGTTCTTGCCTGTTCTCAAGAACATACTTCATTTTTTCTACCAGATCATTCTCACTGCCCGGATCGAACAGTATCCCTCCGGTGCGATGGACCAATTCCGTTATCCCTCCTATCCTAGCAGCTATCACGGGCAAACCCAAAGAAGCGGCTTCATATATGACTGTTGGTGAATTCTCATAACAAAGAGAGGGTACTATCAAACAATCAGCCGACCTCATAAGTTCTTTTATTTCCGAATGAGCCTTGCCTCCTAACAATTTTATTCTTTTATCACCATAGGCTATCTTGCCAACATCCGCCATCTTGGATCCGGCTCCTGCCACTAAGAGTTCTACTGTCAATTTTTTGTCCTTAGCGGCAGTGGACGTCCAAAACGGCTCCCAAAAATTAACAAAAGTCCTAACCAGGAACAAAACTCCCTTATGTATCTCTACTTGGCCGGCGTAAAGAAAGGAGAATTTCATCTCATCATTCTTGGGGCGAACCTTTATGTCAGAGAATTTGGGAGAAGGATTAGGTAAAATGAACTTATCGGAACCCTCAAAGAATTTCCTGGAAACGTGCATACTCAAAAGCCAGCGCGAAGGAGATATGACCATCTCAGGAGCCCCAAAAAGCAAACGACAGAAAAATTGATACATTTTGGCTGACAAGCTTTCGATATTGTCTTCCTGACCATGAAACATTAAACCGCTAGGATGAATAAGCTGGACATCATGCAGAACATGAACATGTTTTATGCCCATTTTCTTAAAAAGCCTAGGCAATAAAAAACTCAAGCCCTTGAGATTATGGGTCATCACCATATCCGGCTTCTCTTTTCTTAAAATGAACCATACCTTAACAGCGGTTATAATATCGAACATATTATAGATATGCCAAAAAAAACGCAAGACCAAGGGAACTTTTGCTATATCATAAAAAAGCCCTCGCAGATAATAAACGCCTAAACGCTCATCTGTCTTGCGCCTCAAATAAGGAGTTGAAGATATCAAGAATGCTTCTTGCCCTTTATCTTTCAGTCCTTTATAGATAAAATCGACCACCTTTTCCGATCCTCCCCTTTCATATGGTCTGTATAGGTTGTTTATTAGGCAAATTTTCATATTTTTATTATATCACGCCTTCTTCTTTAAAAAAACAGCCACCTTGACCATTTTTTGGCTGTTTTTTATCTTTAAGTCTTTTTAGACCCAAAAGTCCTGTGCTTAGGGACTCTTTTTTTGGTCTTTTTCCTGACCTGGCTCAATTCTTGCCTGTTTTTGAGCTGAGACGGAGTTCTGTAGGTCGGATTTCCAGGCCGGTTCCCGACTTTGGAGTGTTTTTTCATGGTTGTCTTTATTCAATTTATTCACTTTTTTTCTTATTTGACGAGATATGAAAAATCCGCCGACAACAAAAACCAGCATCACTATTATCCCTGCTCCATAGCCTATGGATAATTTAAAAATATCAATAGTTTCTATTTCCTCGGCCCTGGCCAAAAAAGGGTAAAAGGCCGCTACGGCAATTACAAAAATAATTTTTCTCATACACTGATCTTTTTTAAGATATTAGCGAGTTTATCGCCGATATTATTTCTAGAGTATACCTTTTCGGCCAAAATTCTGGAACTTGTTTCCATTTCCTTTCTTTTATCAATATCTTTAAAGAAAATCTCTATTTTCTCCTTTAGGTCAGTGATGTTCCCGGGCTCGACTATCAATCCTTCTTTTTCGTTAGAAAATACGCTTCTAACGCCAGCCAGATCAGAAGCTATTACCGGAGTGCCCGAGGCCATAGATTCTATCAAAACTATACCGAAAGCCTCACCTTTATTAATAGATGGCAATATGGTCACACCATGAGAGGCATAAACTTTCGGCAGCTCATCATCTGAAACCTTGCCTAAGAAAACTATCTTATCTCTTATTTCCAAGTCCTTAGCTCTTTTCTCATACTCATTCTTAAGCTCTCCTGCTCCCACTATGCTTAACTCCCAATCATCAATATCCAGCTTAGCCGCTGCTTCTATCAAGTTGCTGACCCCTTTAAAATAGTGTGCTTGATCAAGACCTCCGACAAAAAGCATTTTCTTTTTACTGCGGTTCTTTATCTTTGGCTGGAATCTCTCAACGTCCACTCCATAAGGAACTTCGAAGAATTTATTCTTATGCTTACTATAGAACCCTTTTAAATTACCATCCTTTATATAATCCAAACTGGCACTCATGATCATATCCGCCTTATTGAACAATGATCTTTCTATGATCTTTGAGGGCAGGCTCAACACCTTAGCTAAAAAAGAAAGTCCGACAACATCCATATGATACCTTATGACCAACTTTTTCCCCGGGTTCAATAACTTGAATAGCCAAACCACCTCAGCTCCTCCAAAAAAAGGATAATGCAAATAAATGATATCAAAATCTTTAAGCTTGGAAAATAATCCGGGGATGAAGGCTCCATTTCCCAGTCTTAAGAAGGGTTTTATTCTTATTACTTTATTCTTCTTATCAAGATCGAGGTCCGCATCAAGCCCATGGTCAGGAACGAAAGTAACAACCTCAAACCCCCTTTCTGACATAAGTCGGCTAAAATCAAAAGCGGCGGTACCAATACCGCCCTTGTAAGGAGGATAGGTGCAAACAATATTGGCTATTTTCATAAAAACATTCTAGTATTCTTCCTTGGATAAAAGCCACCAGCGGAAAGAGTAAGCCAAGATAAAGACAGAGCAAGCTGACAGGAATATACTCATGGTCATAGTTTTTTCTAACAGCCAAAAAACCAAACAAACGACCATAGGCAAGGAAAAAATAAAAATATCTATTTTCATCCTGTCCATAAAATTCAAACTCAGATCCATATCCATATTATTCTCTGATCTTCTTTTTTTCATTTTTCGCCTATTCACCCTAAGGGTTATCAATAACAAAAGTCCGAAAAGTCCGAAAGGCGCCAAGGTTTGCATCAAATTCTTAAAAGTCTCGAAATTGTCCCCGGAAATAAAATATAATATGGAGGCTCCTGTTATCAATACAACAAAAACCAAATTTAAAAAATCTATGAGTAGTTCTTTAGCTGACATATTTTAATTTAAAATTTGAATTTCAAAATGTTTTTACATCAAAAGTCGCTGAAAGCGAACCGATGCATCTTCTTTTTTAAATTTTTATTTCATCGTTCGTCAATTTTCTATTTTAAGGTCTGTCTTTTTTATTATCATCTAAGGCTAATTTTCTAACGATCCTAGTAATGTCTTTATCCATCTTTTCCACTTTCAAACGCAGGCGGAAGTTAAGATAGAACAGGATCACAACCGCTAAATATAAAAGCACTTCTATTCCTGTTCCGGAAAATCCGATGCCGGTCACGAATCTGTCTATCCAACGAATGCCAGCCACTAAAATGGCGGCCACCATCCAGAACGCCAGCCAAAAAACGAACTCCGAAGCATTGATCTTCTTGTTCTTTTTTAATATAAGGATCCTGGCCACGATCGCGACTATTATTATAATGGCGATTATTTGTTGAAACATACTTAATTTTAAATTTAGATCTCAAAATGGAAAATTAGATCTTCAATTTAATTCGTCAATTTTTAAATTTTGAGGTTTCCATTTTAAATTATTATCAGTCCATTAATTTAGCCAAAAGAAGATCCTTAAAAACCTTTACGCCCTCAAAAAGGTTCTGGCCAAAATCATGATAGGTCACGCTTATAGGAACCTCCTTTATCCTAAGATCACCTTTATGTAATTTATAAAGTATCTCCGAACAATGAGCCATCTTGTCTTGATTTATCTCTATCTCTTCAAGCGCTCTTTTAGAAAGGGCACGAAATCCTGATTGAGGATCATTTAGGTCTATCCCTAAAACCACCTTGTTCACCAATCGCGCAACCGGCATTATTACTTCCTTTTTGAAAGCGGGCATATTGTTCGGTTTCCCCATGAAGCGGGATCCCAGAACCGCGTCTGCCTCGCCTTTCGCTAAAGGACTTATCATATCGACTATCTCTCTGGCTTCGAACTGCCCATCAGCATCGAAGTGGACCACTATGTCCGCTCCATTTTTTAAGGCATAGCTGTTGCCTGTTTGCAGAGCTGCTCCTTGCCCTCGATTTATAAAATGCCTCAAAACGACAACCCCTTCTTTTCTAGCCATCTCAACCGTCCGATCACTTGAACCATCATCAACAACCACCACCTCGTCAACTAGTGGTTTTACCTCTTTTAAGACCTTGGCTATGCTCTTCTCTTCATTAAAAGCCGGAATAACACAGACTGTCTTTAAATTGGAAAAGTCATCATTCATCATTTAGCGTCATCGTTGATCACTCTTTGATCATCTTTAAAACCTCATCAATGGTTATTATTCCATTAAATGCTTTTATCAAAGCATCCTCTTTTATGTAAAAACCTTCTTGATTCCTTATTTCCTCTTTTATTTTAGCCAAATGGCCTTTTCTTGCCAATTCTATCACCTCTGAAGTTACCTCCAATACTTCATAAACCCCTATTGACCCGGCAAAGCCGGTATTCCGACAACGTTCGCATCCTTTGCCTTTATAGAAAACCATATCATCCACCTTTCTAATATTCTTAGGGACTATATTCAAAGCTCGCAAACGAGGCAAAAGGAACTTCCAATCAAAAGATTTTTTTAATTCTTTTATCTTTGTATTGCTCTTTTTATCCCTAACTATACAGTGGTGGCATATCTTTTTCGCCACTCTTTGATTCAAAAACATATTAACCGCTTTCAAAAATAAAGGCAAGGATATCTCCAGATCCCTTAACAATTGTAAAGCGGTGATCGCATCCCTGCTATAAACGCCGACCAAGACCGGATAACCGGCATCAGCCGCCAAAAAAGAATTTTCCGCTGTTTCCTTATTGTCTATATCTCCTACCATTATGACATCTGGGTCTTGTTTAAGTATCGAATTCAAGGCAAAAGAATAATCAAAGCCCGCTTTAGGGTCCAGCCTTGATTGATTTATATCGGGAAGATCGAGATCTATCTCGTCCTCTATGGTACAAATATTCAACTCCGGACGATTCAAATAATCCAAAAAACTGTATAATGTCGAAGTTCTCCCGGAATCAAAATCACCTACAACGATCGACATACCGGACTCTTTGGATAAATTCTCCTCGACCCTGTTCAAGGCAACCCTTTGCAAACCAAGTTGGCGCAAATTGAAAAGCCGAGGTTTATTCTTAAAAATATCTATAAATATCTTCTCGCCGCTGGACAAGGGATTGGCAGAAACATAAAAAACCGCCTTGAACCCTTGGTAGCTTTTTTTGAATTTTCCTACCTGAGGAAGGCTCTTCTTATTCTCATCCATATTGGAAAGATTCCTTATCTCTCTTCCTATTTTGCTCTTCATCCCTTTTTGTATATCGACTATCTTTTTCCAATCACTGAAAAAGCGATAAAAAACAGCTGGTTTATCACCAGTAAGATCGAAAAGTATGGACTTAACTTCCTGACTGACAGCATATCCCAATAATTTATCCAAAGACCTGATCATACCCATATCCGGACTTAATTCTATTTTTTCTTTTTTATTTGGCATATTTTATTGATTTGTATCTTGTACTGCTTGATCTATACCCTTCAGACCCTTACTGGCTCGCAAATCGTCTATGGTTATGTCCAAACCCTTGTCTAAAGTGGATATAGGCATCCAACCAAGCTCATCCGAAGCCTTACTTATGTTCGGTAAACAAAGAGGGGTCATGAACATATGCGGATCTTCATATACCACTTTAGAACTCGAACCAACTTTTTCTATTATCTTATTGGCCAGATCGGTAAGATTTACATCGACATCTGATCCAATATTGATAGGCCCTTTGAATTCCGTTTCCATTATCTTGATAGCAGCATCTATCACGTCTGATATATAACAAAAACTGGAATGAAAATCTTCATTTCCGAAAATAATAAGGTCTTTGTTATCCAAAGCGTCCCTAACGAAATCAGGGATCATCTGATCATCATTCAAAGGCATTCTTGGACCGTACGTCCTAAAGACCCTGATGATCTTGGCGTCAAGATCATAAATGTCCCTATAGTTCTTGATCATGGTCTCGGCAAATCTTTTACCTTCGTCATAGGCAGCTCTTTTGGAAAGGAAGTCAACCACTCCAATATCTTCCTCTCTGACTCTTTCATTATTTTCTCGACGAGGACCATAAACCACAGATGTAGAAAAATGCAGAAGCTTAGCTTCATATTTGGAAGTTAGGTCCAAAATATTCTTCACCACATAAGAATTGGCAGCCAGTATCGCTGGTATGTTCTTTTCGAAATTCTTAGGCGACATCGGGCAGGCCAAATTATATATCTCTTGGATGCCCTGGAATTGTATCTTGAATTTTTGAAGGCTCGGCTC
This sequence comes from uncultured Gammaproteobacteria bacterium, assembly GCA_964602485.1. Taxonomy (GTDB): domain Bacteria; phylum Patescibacteriota; class Patescibacteriia; order Patescibacteriales; family WJLG01; genus WJLG01. The sequence goes on from CAZRQU010000009.1 coordinate 27,111, forward strand.
ATTCTCAAGGTCTATAGGCTCTGACATATCATGCCGTATGAAAGTAAAATCAGGCTCAGCCAACAAATGGTCTATATTCCTTTGATTCCCGGAAGAAAAATCATCTATACAAATGACTTTGCTGGTCTTCATTAACTCATCACAGAGATGAGAGCCGATAAAACCGGCTCCACCGATCACCAACACATTCTTTTTTTCAAAAATAGCTTTTTTAGACATATGTTTTTAAAAGATAAGAGATAAAAGATCAATGATAAAATACTTTCAATTTATCACTTATCACTTATCACTTCTTTATCTTTATAACTCCCACATTGACTCCCCCGTCAAAATCTTCCTCATAGGCATAGAACGAACCTAATAGTACGCCGTCAGTCTCGAATGCTCGGACATGAGGGGTGCCTCCCGGGCCGGCACCGGTGATTATCTCTGCCAAGGCGTCGCCATCGATATCGCCGGCAGCCACATTCACTCCACCGCGAAAATTCTCATTATAGGCAAAGAATTGATCCTTGACCCGGCCACTGCCATCGAATATTCTTATGTGCGGCCCGCCTGTTCGACCAGGAGCGGTTATTATCTCGTCCCGATCACGAGCAGCTCCTCCATCTATATCAGCTACGGCCACATTCACTCCACCGCGAAAATTCTCATTATAGGCAAAGAATTGCCCTTTAAGCTTAGCTTGACCACTGAATATCCTTACTTGCGGACCGCCAGAGAAACCGGCTCCGGTGATTATCTCATCTTTGCCATCGCCATCAATGTCGCCGGCAGCCACATTCACTCCACCGCGAAAATTCTCATTATAGGCAAAGAACTGTCCTTGCAATTCACCTTTATCATCAAAGATCCTAACGTGAGGACCGCCAGAGAAACCGGCTCCGGTGATTATCTCATCTTCGCCATCGCCATCGATATCGCCGGCAGCCACATTCACTCCACCGCGGAAAGACGGATCATAAACATTGAAGGATCCATCATCCTCACCTTTCTCGTTCTTTACTTTGACCTGGCTCAAATGGTTGGAATAAGGAGCAGTTAATAAACCGGGATCAAAAATATCAAGAAGCGACTTTGAACTATTGACGGCTTTGTATACATTCAATCTTCCCGAACCTAATTTCCCCAAATAATTGGGGTTCAAACGACTTATATTATCGGCTGAATCCATTAATATCTCTTTAACGTCTGAAGCTCTTAACTGCTTATTGGCTCCCTCTATCAAAGCAACCGCCCCGGAAACCATTGGCGTGGCCATGGAAGTTCCAGACCAATAACCGTCATAATATTTGTCAAAAAATTTGGAGCCGACCGATCTGTCCGGAGCATACGGCACTGAAGAAAAAACGCTCATACCCGGAGCAGCGATATCAACACAAGAAAAACCATAACTGGAAAACCTAGCCTTCTGATCCAAGGTATCGGTGGCCGCCACCCCTATCACCATATTTTCTCCGTTCTCTCCATCATGACAAGCGGGGTACATGGGGACTTCGTCCAAATTATAACCAGTACCGCCTTTTTGCTCGTTGCCGGCGGCGGCTACCATGACTATCCCTGCTGTATGAGCCCTTTCTATAGCCTCAAAGAGAGCCTGGCTATAAGTGAATCCCACAAAACTGAAATTTATTACATCAGCCTGATTGTTGATAGCATAGTCTATTGCTTTAACCACATTACTGGTTCGCCCCTCCCCTTTGTCATCAAGGGCCCTAAGGGGCATCACTTTGGCATCCCAAGCTATTCCGCTTATTCCATCATTATTATTGCCAGCGGCGGCAGCTACTCCGGCCACTATGGTTCCATGAGTGACTCCTTCCTCTGTGAATCCTTCTTTGAATTTGGGCGAAGGGTCAAATACATTATCAACAAAATCCCATCCAAAACGATCATCAATAAAACCATTCTTATCGTCATCTATGCCATTGCCGGGAATTTCATCCTCATTGGTCCAAATATTATCCTTTAGGTCCGGATGGTCGATCTGTACTCCGGAATCAATTACAGCTATGGTAACATCGGTTGTTCTTACAGACTCGTTCCAAGCTTTTTCCGCCTGTATCTTGCCCAAATACCATTGCTCTTTATAATGAGTGTCATTGGGAATTAAGGATATCTTATAAATATGATCTAATTCTACGTAGGAAACATCATCCATGCGCTCATAGCTGGCAATAACCTCTTCCAAATCACCTCGGGCTACCGAGACTATTTCCGTTCTTCCGCTCTTGGATCCGACCAAAACCCTCTCCATTGCACCACTTTTGGCGCCTACTGCCGAATGAGGGGAAAATAAACTGAACAAGAAGCAAAAAATACAAATATATGTAAAAAAATCTGTAACTTTATTGATCATAAGCATTAATATTATATCATAGCCAGATAGCTAAAGTAAAATAAAAAAGCCGGCACTCGCAAGGGTGCCGGCAACACGCTACTCATGTTTATTGAAAACAACAAGTAAAGCGTCTTTGTCGAAAGGTTTCTGGAGAAAATCGGTGAAACATGCCTCATATTCACGCGGCATCGAAACCATGTCGGTCTCATCATCGGAAGAAGCTCTGGGATGTCCGGAGATCTAGATTATTCTTACTTCCTCATTCCCTTTCTCTCTGATCTCTCGAGCCAATTCATACCCTTTTCCGTCAGGCAAATTACTATCCAAAAGGATAAAAATTGGATCCATTCCCTCAAGCTTTTTTCGAGCAGAGGATATGCTGTTTGCCCAAAAGATCTCCATATCAGGCAATAGACATCTAACGATCTCTTGGATCATCTCGCCGATAACTTCTTCGTCCTCTACTATCAACACCGTTTTACTGTTCATTTTAGGACCTCACTTGTTAGAATTCAACAGAAAAACAAAGAACATAGTTTGATTATTGTTAACATAAAAATTAAATAACGTCAACTATAAACTCCAAATAAAAAACAGGCTCTCGCCTATTGATCTCAAATGCTATTTATAAACTATTAATTATCGATAATGTTTTGCGAGCACAATCCTTCCAGCTATATTGTTTAGCCCTTTTCATTCCTTTAGAGATCAACTTTTCCCTTAGCTCATCTTCAACGATCACTCTTTCTATGGCTTTGCCTATATCATCTTTATCGTTATTATTGAAAAACAATGCCGCGTCGCCGGCTACTTCCCTTAATACCGGAATATCAGAGCAAGCTACCGGCAAGCCACAGGCCATAGCCTGAAGAACAGGTATCCCAAAACCTTCATGTCTGGTCGGGAAGACAAAAGCGGTAGCAGCAGAGAATATATACGGCATATCCGCTTCTTCCACCCAGCCGGGGGTAACAACCTCATCATCAAGAGCAAATTCCTCTATCATATATTTGACCTCATCGTATCCATAGCTGGCATCACCGACAAGAACCAATTTTTCTTTCATTTCCTTGTTGAAATATTTAGCCTTGGCAAACCCTTCTATCAAAAATGGGGTGTTCTTTTTCCTTTCCAATCGTCCAACATTCAAAATAAAGGGTTTTGTGATACCGTATTTCTCCAAGATATCATCTTCTTTATCTTGATCATCCTTCTTCTCGTAGATATCCATACAATATCCATTGTGTACCACTTCTATTTTATCGCCGGAATATTCATATATTCTTTCGATCTCCTTTTTGGTGAATTCCGAAACGGTTATTATCTTGTTCGCTTTCTTCAAAGAATACCTGGTTGACCAGTCCAAATAATCATAAGAATTGGCGCCATATTTATTCCCGGTGAAAAGCTTTACCATTACATCTACGATCTTCTTACCCAATTTCTTTTCTGAACCGAGCTGTTCTTTTTGATAGATATAATTATCTACCTTAAAAGCCACATCATGGAGCGTGATCACGGTCTTACGGGCCGATATCAAAGGCAGTCCATGCGCCGGCACGAAAAGAACATCCGGTTTCTTGAACAACATTTCTATGCTCAAGCGTCCCAATGTCCAAAAATTAGAAAAAGGCCATTTCAAGACCTTTGCTTTGAAGTTATTATAAGGGCTTTTTATTATTTGGTAACCATCTTTATCATATTTCACCTCTTGCTTACTGTTGTTAGCAGGAGTATCGTCGCCAACAAGATCGGACAAACAGTCTGAAAGAGGTTCGTCCGTATAAAGTATATATTGATTATCTTTATCCAACTTGGCCAATTCCTTGATCAAATAATATGAATACCATTCAGTACCACTCTTATGGGTTCTATTGGCTCGTGAAGCGTCTATGCCTATTATCATAAATATTACACTCTGGTCCACTGATCGAACTATGATCCATAGTATCACTGACAGACCAGCGTGTTCGTTCGTTTTATTTTGCTGAAAGTATGGACCTTTTATATGAATCCAAATTCTCTAAAGCGATACCGGTGCCTCTAGCTACGCATAAACTGGTATCGTCGGCCAAATATACCGGAACTCCGATAGTCCTGGATATTAATTGATCAAAATTCCTAAGCTGAGAACTACCGCCGGACATTACTATTCCTTTATCCATTATATCCGCTGCCAACTCTGGTGAAGTATCGTTAAGAACTCTTTTAATGGACATTATTATAGCCTCTAATTCGCTTTGGATAGCTTCGGTTACATCATCGCTTATCACATTTATACTTCTAGGCAATCCAGTGATTATATCCCTTCCTCGTACTTCCATTGTAAGCTTATCCTTCAAGTAAAGAGCTGAACCGATGTTTATCTTTATATCTTCGGCGGTCCTCTCTCCTATGGAAAGATTATATTTCCTTCTTACAAAATCCAAAATAGCCGCATCCAATTTGCAACCGCCGACCTTGGTGGAGGTGGCAGATACTATCCCGCCTAATGATATAACGGCTATCTCTGAAGTTCCGCCGCCAATATCCACTATCATATGGCCTGAAGCAGATCCGATCGGTATATCAGCTCCGATAGCGGCTGCTATCGGCTCCTTTATTATATAAGCGGCCTTGGCTCCGGCTGATATTGTTGCTTCTATCACTGCCCTTCTCTCCGTAGAGGTAATTCCGGCCGGCACGGCCACCATAACCTCAGGACGGAATATCCTTACCCTGCCTAAGGTCTTATTTATGAAATATCTAAGCATCGCCTCAGTAGTCCGATAATCTGCTATCACTCCGTCTTTCAAAGGCCTAACAGCAATTATAGTGTCCGGGGTTCTACCCAACATCTCCTTAGCCTCATTGCCCACAGCCAAAACCTTCTTGTCATCTATGGACACAGCTACCACCGACGGTTCATTAACCACTATTCCTTTTTTAGGCAATTGGACCAAAGTATTGGTAGTACCAAGGTCTATACCTATGCTTTTTATAAACACAAAATAAAAATTTGAAATTTACAATTTGAAATTTTTAAACAGTTTTCAAATTTCAAATTAATAATTAAAAATTGATCTCAAAAACCTTGTCAGTGCTGAGGTCGATATCCCAACTAATATTATTACCATTCAAGACTTTAACGCTTTCACTGGGGTTATACGATTTTACCTTATTTTCCGCCTTGAAGTCAACTATAAGCTCATTAACCTCTTTGCCCGGCTGTTTCTGAACGAATAGGTCATAATTCCCGCTATCCAAACTTTCTTTCAGATATTTAGGAAGCTCATAGCGAAGATGCAATTTCTCACTTTGACCGACCCTAACCGAAAGAAATCCGGCAAAATATGTCTTGCCTAGATCCTTGCCAGACAAAGGCTTACCCTTGGTCGATCCTTTGAATTCTATAAGCTCTGACCCTAAAGGCACATAAACCCGAGTATAAGTATGGTAATCGCCTGTTTTCCAATCATAGACTCCGTTATTGGTATATTCCAATTCCAGATCAGCCACCAGTCTTCCGTTATCCTCTTTTACTGAATACTTGATATCCCTTTCCATGGCAGAGTCGGTCTTTAAAGCTGCCATATTGGCATCTACCACCATCAAGTAATCCCCTTCCACGTCCTTAACCTGGCCGGCCGCTCCCAATTCTCTGGCCAAAGACTGGAGATTTTTATTATTGAAATAGACTAAAATATCCTTTTGTTCAATATTTTCCTCTACTATCTTTCCTATTTGTTGCCAGTTACTATAATGAAGATCGAACATCTTTACCTTTATCTTTTCCAATATATCGCCAACCACTTCTTTTCTTTCCCAAGAAGATATATTCTGATTGACGAAATCCTGTTCAACTTTATACTCCAAGGTGTCAAAGAAATCATCAGCAGAAAAAACCTCTCCGTCAATCTCTACCGGACCAACCAGAGACAAAAGATCCTCCACCAATCCGGGAGTGATGGCCACTATACCGGAAAATTCACCGTTGAAATCATTTATCTTATTGTTCTCAGGCAAAAGATCATTCTCTTTGTGATAGAACCATTCTATCTGGCGAGCAGCAGTCGGCCAATCCGGAGACCAGTTGGAATCACGCATATACCAACTATCATTAAGGTATCTCCCTATTGGCTCCGGCGGTCTTATGTTCAATAGTCCACCTGCCTCCATTGGCATATCCATATGATATATATCATGAGTATCAAATCTGACTATGTCGCCATTCGCTGTTTCCAAAATTCCGTAAGTACCTAAAAAACCTCCGGTAGGTCTAAGCTCGGAGCTGTTTTGAAAAAGCACTAAAAAATGCGAATTGTCCGGATAACCGAACATCTCGGGAGCTAGCTGCGAAGCTAAAACCAAATGAGAAAGGGATTCGACCCCTTGACTTAACTGTGATTTGACATTATCTATTTCATCTTTGACCGGCAAAAAAAGAACGTCGGCTTTTATTCTTTCTAAATTCATCAAGGCTAATTCCAAGTTAGCTTTAATGCCGTTAAGTTCCGGACCAGCCTCATATATGGTTTTAAGGAGTTGTCTTTTTTCCACTTGAGAGAACTGAGAAAAACTCTCGCCCATCCTTCCTGACATAACGTCGTCGATCTCCTGGGCTACCCGGCCAGCTTCGGCCATCGATCTACTTATTATAGAAGCGCTTTTGGCCAGATACTCAACATCAGCTATCTGATCCCTGGTGAATCCAGTGGACCTGAACAAAAAATTATCCGTACTACTCTTGATTTCCCTTAATATCTCATTGAAATATCCTTCAGCCCTAACAGCTGCCTCTATCATCTCCGAAAGATCGCCCCTTTTGGCGTTGGAAAGCGAATACTCTAAACTGGCTTTACCTAAAACAGCTGAATCATAGACATTCTTGAACCGGAAAAAGGCAAAAGAGGCCAAAATGAAAACAACCACCAAGGTTGCCAAAAAAATTCCGAATAATACTTTGAATATTTTCCAGATAGACCGGGATCTCTTTTTCTTTTTAAGTCTTACATCCTCCAATATATCGTCCATTTTTTCCAAAGATCCTTTTAAGTCTATTTTGTTCTTTTTATGGAAATCCATATTATTTAAGTCTTTTTAAAGTGTCTTAATTATAACAATTCTTAACCGGTTTATCAATTGTCTTGATCGTCTGTGAACAATAATTTTATACAAAAAAAGAGCGCTCACTTTCCGCTTGGGAAAATGAGCGCTTTGGGTTGAGGTTATTTGCAGTTGGCAGCCAGGCCTTGTTCGACCAGCTTGCACAACCTGGGCCAACGGATCTTCATCGGCTCAACAGATGGCCTGGCCTCGCTGCGATTGAGGATCATGTTCGAGCCTATCAGCTTGCCGTTGTCCCGCTCCTGAACCACATAATATACATGGTTCAGACCACAGGAATTGCCCGGAGCCATCAGCTGGGCATGATCATAACCATTGGCCTTGCCCAACAATCTACCCTCTTCTTCTCGGATCAGAGCAACCACCTGGTCCAGAGGATTGAATCCGATCCGGGAATTGGCAAACACTTGCGTCCCCGTAACCTGATTACTCTGGACCAGAACACCGAAATCGCCCTTGAACTTGTATCGACAAGCGGCCAAGGTCATTCGGTGCTGGTTGTTCGGCACCCAGACAGTGGCTTTCTTGGGCTGACCCGGCCAGATCTCCATCCAGTCCACCTGACAATCACCGCGATCAATGAAAGACAAGGCACTGAAAAAATCTTTCTGCCTGTCGTAATAGGCATCAAGGGCTTTGACTGCCCAACGATAGGCCGCCAAGATACAGTTCCTGCCATTGCCGCCGGCCTGCTGGTAAACAGCGTAGGTCATCCTCGGCAACGACCAGGGATTCCTGTCGTTGCCGATCAGACGACCAAGCCCTTTTGACTTCGGATCGCAAGTGAGTATCCGATCCTTGGATCGCTTGACCCGAGAAAGAACCTGAGAAATACCCAATTTGCTATAACCTTTGGCCGGAAAGAAATCGGGCATCAGGTCGTTGATCTTGGGCCGTTTGCGGGAAAACTTCTTCCCCACCCACATACAAACAATAAGCTCAAAAAAACGCATTTGCCGTCCGAAGTTGTCTTCCCCGCCGCTAAAGTAGGGCATGCCAACTCCTTCAACCGCCTTCAGACCTTCAAAACACCAATTGGCGCCTTCTTCCGAAGAACCGACATTCGCCCAATGAACACAATCCATCATCGAATAGATGTTCAAAGGTCCTCCGCGACTGTTCCCGCCATTGCTGTCGGCTGAATCAGCCTTTTCAACATAAGCACGGAAACGACCCCAAACGGAATTCGGGGACAGATCGAGCTTGTCTGCCACTATCGAAAAGGCAGACTTCTCCTTTCTTCCATGCTCATCCAGATCTCCCGGGGGACGCACTCCGATAAAATAGGAGTTGTCCAAAGTGTAGACATCCAATTCCGGATCAAGCGGGAAAACCGCTTTAGCCGTAGCCGCGCCCGGAAAGACATCTTCATACTGCGCCATTAGGATCATGGCCCCGATCTCTTCCGGATGTGGCTGCCAGTGCGAAACAAGATTGGCTTTCTTCTGCATAACAACCTCCTTGGTTGGTTGGTTTGATTGAAATAAAATGAACGAAATCTTTTAAATATAACATAAAAATTAAAATAAGTCAATAAAAATACTCAAGTCGATCCTTTCTCTTTTTTAAATATAAAAAATAAAATTGCTAAAATTAAGCAATAAATAACTTATCCACATTGACTAAAAAACCCTATGATGATATAATGAATATAGATGATCATAAAGATCACCAAAATTCAGTGATCTTTATCATCCCAAAACAAAAAATTACCCTGTGAACTCCAAAAAAGTTTCACTGGGCGAGCAAAAATAAAAAAATGACAGGTAACTTTTGCGAACAATTGCTACCCCCTCGCAATAATTGCCTAAAATTAAATAAAACGGATCTAATAATATCTCTATTTTTATTTGTGGTAGGGATTTTTTTATTGCCGGAAACCGCCTATCTCTCTTCTATTACCCCACAAAACATAATAGAGTTAAGCAACAAAGAAAGGCAAAAGGCCGAAATGCACGCCCTTGAAGAGAATGTTTATTTAAAAGAAGCCGCCTTAAGGAAGGCTGAAAGTATTCTTGAAGAGCAGATATTCGAACATAACATAAAAGGCAAAAGGTTCTCCCAGTGGATAAAAGATGTCGGCTATGAATATTCTTATGCCGGAGAGAATCTGGCTATCGACTTCGTAACGGCCGAGGGTACGGTCAAAGCCTGGATGGAGTCCCAAAAACATAAAAAGAACCTTTTAAATGACAAATATACTGAAATAGGCGTAGCAACCGTGCCAGGAATATTCGAAGGAGCCAACACTATCGTGGTCGCTCAAATGTTTGGCGCCCCGGCCAAGATAAATGTTCCGCTTAAAGTAGCCTCCAGAAATGAACAATTTCGTTCACTTGATCAAGAAGTACTGTCAGCCAGCGAATACAGAGGTGACGCCCTCTCTTTTAAAAAAGTTCCTGTAATGGCTAAAGTCAAAACCTACCTTAGTTCGCAAAACGCCACCTCTACAGCCAGCGCCGTAACCATAGCTTTCTCTGTCTTTTTAACCCTAATACTGGCCTACCTATATATACTTTCCTTAAATTATATGATAGAACACTTTCCCCATAAGGAATAAGTCTTTCCCTGAATGCCTTACTTCCCTCTCGAAAGCATTCAGGGGCAGATCCCCAAAAACCTTGTGGTCGAAAGGTTACAAAAATAAAAAATAAAAACAAAAAACCTTTTGGAAATAGTCCAAAAGGCACTTGATAAATTATGGGAACATACAAATAATACAACTAGATCACAATAATCTTGCCTGTGCTAAATAACTATCTCTTTCTTCTTCAGTGAAGATACATACTTTTCCATACTGACCGTCAAATCCGGGGCTAACCTGCAACTGACCCATTCTTACTCTTCTAATAGCTTCGACTATGACAGGATCAACCGAACTCTTCATTAGGTCCAGATCAGCCGAGAGAAGTATGTACAGCTCGGACCCGAACTTACGGGTCAAAGATTCGTACTCTTTAATAACGCGTTTGGAAGAACGCGACTTGATACCAATAGCTTCTGCAATAACTTTATCCAATTCTACCAATTTACGGTAAGGATAAGAATTACTGGGCCGCCCGCCCAGCTCACGATCAGCAAGATCGTCAACTCTGTGAAAAACCCCTACTGTCAGGGGTTTTTTGCATTTTGGACAGATCCCCTTATTCTTTTTTGTTTCTTTCGGGGTCATAACCACCTCGCATTCCCTATGACCGTCATAATGATACATCCCCTCTTCTGGATAGAACTCTATGGTCTCTTTTATCTTTTTCAGGTCTTTACTCTTTATAACTTCATATATCTCATCATAAGTGATATCTTTCAGGTCGAAGATGTTGGCTTCGCGGGCGATGTTGGGCAAACTATGCGCGTCTGAATTGGAAAGTAAGGTCAAGTCGTCAAGGGCGGACAAGCGCCAATTCATCTCCGGGTCGGAAGACAAGCCGGTCTCATAGGCATAAATATGTTCTGTTTGATCCTTAAAACATTCTTCCATAGAATCAAACCCGGATTTAGAACCAAAAACGGCAAACCAAGGAGTCCAAATATGCGCCGGATAGATCAAGAACTTAGGATGTATGTCCAAACAAGCTTTGACCAAGTCGGGCGCGGTCATACCAAAGATCGGCCTTCCATCCGATCTAAGGTTAACTCCTCTCTTTTCCAAATATTCATTGAATTTTTCTGCCGCTTCGATATTGGGAGCATGTAAACAGATATGTATGCGCCGGCACTTTCCACCATCAGAATATATCAAAGCCACTTCAGTCCCTAAAATAAATTTCATCTTATCATCCTCGGCTTTTTTCAATTTATACAATCCACTCTTGCCTACCTCTTCCAATTCGTTCTTTATGGAAGAAAACCAGGCCGGGTGGGTCATATCACCGGTCACTATTATATCCACGCCCTTTATTCGACAGGTCTTGTCTATATTCTCAAGCGTGAGCTGTTTGGAACAGGCGCGGGAATATTTGGAATGAATATGTAGATCTAATATCTGTTGCATAACTTAAATATCAAATTTTAAATTTTAAATACCAAAACAATATTTTGATACTCGGTGCTTGGATGCTGGAGTTGGCAACGAAAAACCGCATATTCGCCTATCACTTATTTTATCTTAACAAATTTTCTTCAAAAAAAACACCGTCGTTCTGGCGGTGGCTTACTCTCCCAAGATAATTATATATAGAACATATTTTTGGAATTTATCGACCGTAGGGCTTTGCCCGCTGATAGATCACAAAAACATACTTTGACTTTTTTGAAATATTAAAACTTTTTTCTCAAAAAGTTTTAAAAAGGCTGATCGCCAAAGGCTCTTTCAAAAATAAATTTTCATTTTTAGAGGAAATTTTGTAAAACAATTAGTGATAAGCCTTAATAAAAAAACACCATTGTTCTGGCGGTGGCCTACTCTCCCAGGCCTCAGGGCCAAGTACCATCGGTGCTGAAGGGCTTAACTTCTGAGTTCGGAATGGGATCAGGTGTAACCCCTTCGCTTCAACCACCAGAACAATGATGTCTTTTTAAAACAATTGACAATATAGAAGAACGAGCAAAATTAACTCTTTTAGAACCACAAAAGTGGAAAGATCAAATGGTATATTAGTACCCCTCTGCTAGAATGCATTACTGCACTTACACATAGGGCCTATCAACGTGGTGATCTCCCACGTACCTATGAAACCTAATCTTGAAGACGGCTTCGCACTTAGATGCTTTCAGCGCTTATCCAAACCGAAGGTAGCTACCCAGCAATGCCCCTGGTGGGACAACTGGTACACTAGAGCTTCGTTCTTCCCGGTCCTCTCGTACTAGGGAAGAGCCTTCTCAAGTTTCCACGACCGTAGCGGATAGGAGACCGACCTGTCTTACGACGGTCTGAACCCAGCTCGCGTGCCGCTTTAATGGGCGAACGGCCCAACCCTTGGGAGCTTCTTCACCCCCAGGATGCGACGAGCCGACATCGAGGTGCCGAACCACGCCGTCGCTGTGGACGCTTGGGCGTGACTAGCCTGTTATCCCCGGAGTAACTTTTATCCGATGAGCTTCCGCCGTCCTATATCGCACGGTCGGATCACTAAGTTCTGCTTTCGCAACTGCTCGACTTGTAGGTCTTGCAGTAAAGCTGGCTTGTGCCTTTACACTATCTTCTGGGTTTCCATTCCAGAATAGCCAACCTTTGTAAACGCCTCCGTTACTTTTTGGGAGGCATCCGCCCCAGACAAACTACCCGCCAGAAACTGTCCCCTATCCTGATTCAAGGCTTAGGGTTAGAATTTAAAACATACAAGGGTGGTATCTCACTGATGATGCCGCTAAGCGGCATCTCCCACCTATACTGAACATGCATGCCCCAAACTCAATATCAAGCTGTAGTAAAGCTTCACGGGGTCTTTTCGTCCGGCTACGGTTAACGAGCATCTTTACTCGTCATGCAATTTCACCGAGTCCTTCGCTGAGACAGTGCTCAAGTAGTTACGCCATTCGTGCAGGTCGGAACTTACCCGACAA
>CAZRQU010000010.1:0-38075 GCA_964602485.1 uncultured Gammaproteobacteria bacterium
TTTTTTAAAAATTTATAAAATACGGCAATTCTTCCTAATTAGCCCGCCCTTAAAAGGCGGGCGGGATTTCGACAGAGACTCTGTTCGTCTTTTAAGGCGGGCTCGATAAATCCTATGGATGAACAACCAAAGAAGCTACCTCAACAGGTGTGCTTTCCAATTACCGATGAAAATGGTGCCGAATTCGTATTATGTAACTATATAATGCGAAACGGAAAAGCCATATTCCCCAAAAATTCGAGTTACCTCAAAATACCCGCCTAATGGGTGGGGCAAACAAAAAAACCGTCGGTCAGGACGGTTTTAATGTAAACTCCTTTCAGTAAATCTAAATCTTGAAAAATAAATAAGCTCGAAGAATTGCCGTATCTTGCAAATTTTAATCCGGCTACAAGCCGGACATGAAAACCTTTTTAGGAGAGTTTAACCTAGTGGTTAAGGTACCCCTCTTAAAAAGGGACAACGTTGATCGCGTTCGAGGGTTCGATCCCCTCACTCTCCGCAAAGAAAAATTTTCATGTCCGACTCATGGCCGGATTTTTTTATCATTTAAGGTCCAAACAAATTATCACAAAAAATAAAAAAAGTCAATACCCTGCTTTTAAGCAAATTTAAAAACAAAGTATTGATTTTTTTGTTTATTGCCCTTCATAAAAACCTCCCTTTTTATATAAAAACAAATATTCCACTTATCCACAATTATATCATAATTATGAATCCTTGTTAATCTTTCCAATCCTCTATTATCAATTTAGCTCCTCTTTTCTTCACAACCACCTTTTGCTTCTCTCTCCATCTTAACTCACGCAAAAAATCCACTGGCAAGGTCAAACCCAGACTTCTATTTCCTATTCGAGACAACTTTCTTATATTTTCATCCTCTGTTTTTCTCCTAGACATAACCTAAGCGATATTACTCTTGCCAAGGGAACGGGTGTATTCTATCCAGCTCCTCCTTGGGTTCCCCTTGTGCTTCTTTAAAATTTTTATAATTAGAAAATTCATTTTTATTAAAAATATACCATTTATCATATGCATATCTCTTGAAATAAGCGGACAACTTAACCCTAAAATGCTCAAGGGGTAACCCATCTATAGTGCATCGTCTGTTTTTTATTAAGCCAAGCATTACATCTTTATGAATTTGTTGAATCATAGAAAAATCAACAAACATTTTATTGGAAAAATCAAATTTCGGATCATCTGGTAAAAAGAAGGTTTTTTTATCCTCATCTGAAAACTTTGCAATATTATTTTCTTTTCTTCCTTCTTTCGCACTAACGTTTTCACTCTTATACTCTTTAATGGCGCAATAACTAATATAATCAGTCCTAAATAAATCACAATTTTGAGTTATAATAATTCCAGGTCTAATTTCAGCATCTACTAAAACACTTTCCTTAACATAACCGTCTGTATCGCCAGTGATATCCAATAAATCACTCTCTTTATGTTTAAAATCCTCGCCTTCTGCGATTACTTGTATTATCTTCGTAGTATCTAATTTTAAAAAGGGAAGATTTAAAAAAATATCACCCTGGGAAAAATTATCGCTTTCTAAAATTTTTTGATAATAAGTCATCTCTTTCTTAATCTCTTTAGTAACTCTTCTTTGGTTAAAATTTTAGCACTATCAACCCACCCAGATACATATTTACACTCTCTAGAAACTTGAGAGCCCGCACATTTGTAATTATTTACAGTCTTTAAGTTGTTCGTACCACTAACAAAAGTATCAAATCCTTCATAAGGAATTTTTTTATTATGCTCTATTTTTGTTGAAGTTCTCATATAATTTAATCAAATAAATTTGATATATTTTGGGTCATTTTAAAGAAAAAATCATGTAAAACAGTGTGTGACTCTTCAAGCCATTGATCAAGACCAGTAATTTCTGGTATTTGTTTTGAATGAACCCGAGATTCAATCATGAGCTTCCTTGAGTCGTTTTCTGTCACCGTTCGCATATTGAACATTAATTTTTCATCTGCCGTAGAATTAATTTTATACACTTGAGTTATATTTAAATCTTCCAAATTATTTATATAGCCTTCATCTTGTATAAATTCTGGAGCTATTTTAAATTTAAGCCTATTCGAAAAATAATTTTTTATTCCTGGATACATTTCAGTATCTTCAATTTGATCAATAAACACTAAACGAATATACTCTATATTATCATTATCAAATTGATCACCGAGCTGTTCTCTGTATATACTTAAAAATTTTATAAATTCCCTTTTGAACCCTACCCAGCCGAAATCACTCGCATTATAAGTATCTTTATCTACATTAAAAGAGACTATACCTGGACCTATTTGATAAAGAGGATATCTGTCTTGATTCTTTCTGAAACGATGCTGGACAATAAAAGGGAAAATTGCCGATGGTACGCCCTTGTATTGGGGTCAGGTCTTGCCTTTTGAGTTTTTACTATTTCTACTATTTCTGGGCTTTCTTCGTCTTCTCAATATCTATCCTTCTACTTATAGTTGAATAGTGCAGACTAAGCTGATCCCCTATTTCAGTTTGGGTATATCCATACTCTTTAAACGATTTATATATCAGGGAATTTCTTTCTTTTTTACTCTTTATATTTTTAAAAACTTCTTTTAAGCTTGGCCGACCAACAAAACGTTCTTTTTTTATATTTTCTCTAGATCTACTATTGCCGTATTTTCTAGTGATGTTGCGGACAAAATCTATTGAACCCAAAATAAAATTAGATCTGAGGTCTTGCCAGGTTTCTTCTTTTTCACGTTTTTGACTGATAAATTTCTGATATTCTTTTTTGGCTATATCTCTTTTCTTGTGAAAGATACGCAGAGATTCGTTTATCTGCACACATCCTGCTGGTTTTTTCTTGCCGATTATTTCATTGTGACTGGAATATGGCCAAAGCGATATACTTTTAACCAATTTAGCCTTTATTGGGTTAAGCGTTATGTAGCGAATTATATTTCCTAAATAGGCTTCACTTTCAACCAATACTGACTTAAAACGGCCCTGAAATAGATGTCCGTATCTTTTATTCTTTATATTATACCCCTGGGTGTAGTTGCCATTTAATTGGCGCATTCCAATAGATAAATTGGGATCGATAGTTTTTATTAATAGATGATAGTGGTTCGGCATTAGACAGTAGGCGTAACAGATCCAATTATATTCTTCTATTGTTTTCTTTAGTTCTTCCAAAAATAAAAAATAGTCTTTTTGACTATTAAAAATACTTTGTCCACCGTTGCCACGGGTAGTGATATGATAGATGGCATTAGGGTATTGGATTCGAATAGGTCTAGACATAATAATTATATCTTTTTATTTATGTCTTAAATTATATCATGGAAAACTCAAAAGGCAAGACCTGACCCTAATAGACCCTAATAGGATCAGAATATGCCTCAAATGATTATTCTAGCATCTGTAGGAGTCTAGGTATTAAACAATCAATGAGCCAGCCTGGCTGCCCCTGGGAAAACGGCTATCAGGAATCATTCTATAATCAATTTAAAATAGATTTAGGTGATAGTGATAGATTTGAGAGCTTAGGAGAATTAGTGTATGCTATTTACAGAACTATATATTATTATAACCATCATAGAATACATTCTAAACTAAAAATGCCACCTGTTTTATACAGCCGGCAATATCAATTGGAGCGTGGAGAATGTGTCAAATGAAATGGGTACCCTCCAATATTATAAAATATTTTGCAATATATCTAAATTAATTATTTACATAACCAACAAGTTTTATCTTCCTCTAAATAATCACCAGTAAGTGCATACGCTGAAGCTCTACATCCTCCGCAAAATCTCTTAAATTTACAGCTACCACAAGCACCTTTTACATTTCTTTCTACTAAATTTTTTATTATTTCTGATTTTGTATACTTATTTAATATTTCTTTATGTGTTTTACCTTTTACATTAATTATTTTAAAAGGGAGCATTGCACAAGGTGTTACATCACCATTTGAAAGAATATTTATGTTATTTATACCTGCTGAACACCCACCAAAAACACCCTCCTTATTATCACTTTTTTCATAATCCTCAAGAATCTTATCAGGATATATTGCCACTTTACAAGGCTCTTCATTCAAAATCTGTAAATCTTTATGCTTTTCACTCAATTCTATTACTTTCTTTAAAAAATTCTTTTTTTTCTCGGCTTTTATTAATAATTTTTCATCGTTACTTCTGCCGACTGATATTGCCGCTTCAAAAGAAACACCAGATACCTTATTTTTTTTACACAATTCAATCATCTCTTCCATGCAATCAATATTATCAGGCACAACAGTCATTCTCACTACTGTAAAAATATCATTTTCCACTAATAATTTAATGGCTCTTAAAGCCTTCTTGTATGCATTCTTAGTATTTCTAAAACTATCATGTTTCTTTTCATCTGGGTAATCTAAACTAATTTGTACACATAATTTCCCGTTATTTATTTCTTTTAATTCTTGTGCAATTTTTTTATTAATAAAATAGCCATTGCTAGTTATCACTATTCTTCTTGGTTTTACTTTCTTCTCTTTTTCAAATTTATAATTTACTTCATTAATCATTGAAAAAATATTGTTATGCAAAAACGGCTCCCCACCAGATAAAATAAAAGTCATTTCATTATGACTCTCTGCAATCACAAAGTCTAAAATATTACTGAAAGTTTTAGGATCAATATCGTCTTGAGGATCTTTCCATGCTCTACAATGTTCACATTTCATATTACACTTACCAGTAATTTCGATTTGCATTAAACTAAACTTTGATTGATAATTAAATTTTTCACATTCTATTAGCATTTTTTTACAATAAAAACTACCAGTTATAATACTGATAGTTTTTATTCAAACTATTATTTCCAACCACCTGTTGAAGTGTTACAATTAAATCCATTAGGTGTTAGAACAATAACTTTTTTTTCTTCTACCTTTTTTTCTTCTTTCATTTTTTTGATTTAATAATATTATTAATGTTTATATATTAACAATACTATATAATTTTGTCAAAATTTTTTTTGTCAAATTTTAGCCCAAATTTTTTATTTTTTCCTTTATTTCATTTATAAAATCGCCTTTCTTTATCTTTCGAACATTTTCACTTCCCCTGTCTCTAACCATCAAATCATCTGAATTCATTTCTTTATCACCTATTACCAACATGTAAGGATCTTTATCTTTGACTGCTTTACGAATTTTATTTCCAACTGTTTCATGACTACTATCCACTTCCACTCTAACACCTTCAACCTTAAATTCATCTGCAATTTTCTTACAATAGTCAATATGTCCTTCTCCTACTGAAATAATTTTTACTTGTATTGGTGATAACCAAACTGGAAAACTACCAGCATATTGCTCTATCAATAACGCTAAAAATCTTTCAAATGAGCCAAACAAAGCTCTATGAAGTACATAGGGTTTTTCATTCTCACTCTTATTGTTTACATATGCCATGTCAAAACGATCTGGTAAATTGAAATCGAACTGAAGAGTTGAGCATTGCCATTCTCTGCCAATAGCATCTTTTAATTTGAAATCCAATTTTGGACCATAAAAAGCCGCTTCCCCTTCTTCTTCAATAAAATTCAATTTTTTATCTTTTGCAACTTTTCTAAGCATGCTCTCAGTTAACGTCCAACCTTTATCGTCTCCTGCGTACTTATCTTTGTTATTCGGATCACGGAGCGATAAATAAACATTTATTAAACCAATATCAAAACCAAAAAATTTAAAAATGTGTAAAATAAAATCAACAACTTTCTTTAATTCATATTCAACTTGATCAGCTCGACAAATAATGTGTGCATCATCTTGAGTAAAACCACGAACACGTGTTAATCCAGAAAGTTCTCCCTTCTTTTCAAAACGATAAACAGTGCCACATTCAGCCCAACGAAAAGGAAAATCTCTATATGATCTTGGAGAATTTTTATAAATTTGGATATGAAATGGGCAATTCATTGGTTTTAACAAATACTCTTCTGATTCCTTAACCTCATCACCTTTTTGTCTTTCTTTAAGAGTTTGTCCCACCTCAATAGGTGGATACATGCTATCATTATAAAATCCCCAATGTCCTGATGTCTCCCATAACACTCTATTCCCAATATGTGGTGATCTTACCAACTCATACCCACCTTTTAAATGTTCTTGATACCAAAAATCTTCTACCAATCGCCAAAGCATTGCTCCCTTTGGATGCCATAATGGCAATCCTAACCCTACCTTTTCATCAATATGGAATAAATCTAATTGTTTGCCTATTTTTCTATGATCACGCTTTTCTGCTTCTTTCATATTTTTCTTATACTCTTCCAACTTCTCCCGAGTATCAAATGCTACGCCATAAATTCTTGTTAACATTTTATTTTTTTCACTACCCCTCCAATATGCACCCGCTAATTTATTAAGCACAAAACTTCCTTTCACAATATCCTTTGTAGATTCAATATGTGGCCCAGAACAAAGATCTTCGAAATTATTATTTTGATAATAACCAACTTTTGTTTCCCCTTCTTTTTTTAAATCCTCTAATAATTCAACTTTATATTCTTGTCTCTTATCAGATTCTCTATTAATTGCTTCTTCTATCTCCATTTCACTTCTTTCAAACTTAATATTCTGTTTAATTAAAAAATTCATCTTTTTTTCAATCTTTTTTAAATCATTTTCACTAATTTTTTCTTCTCCAAAATCAAAATCATAATAAAAACCATTTTCTATTACTGATCCTATTGCAAATTTTGTATTTGGCCAAAGTTCTTTAACACTCATGGCCATAATATGCGACAAAGAATGACGCAAAATTTCTAATTCATTATTATTTTTTTCCTTCATATGACTTTAATTTAAATAAATAAAAAACTTCATCTTAATGCATTATAAATAAATAATACACTAAGACGAAGCTTTTCTCCGCGGTTCCACCTAGTTTCCCAAAATAAAATATTTTGGACACTTTATTATAATTATTATTAACTTAGATTCTAAAAATTCGAATTCTTATATTTCTACAAGACTATAGTTGGTAGCTATAGCAATCATTAAAAAATAATTGTTATTCATTTGTGTTTAAATACTAGCAATTATTTTTGTTTTAGTCAATATTATTGTATTGGGGTCAGGTCTTTACTTTTAGCGTTTTACAACCTCCTAGCATTCTCTTCATTCTTATCTTAAGATTAACCCAAAACAACATAAAACACCAGTTTTTAAACTGGTATTTTATGCTCCCGGGGTCGCCTGCCTGCCGGCAGGCAGGGATTCGAAGGGCTAAAGCGTGTCTCCGCGCAACCAGCTAACTACTCCTGAACTAATTTTTTATACATTAAGATTAACAGTTTTTCCTATTTAAACTTTCTCTTTTTTCGGTTCAAATCGATCGACCGCAGGAACAGAAAAAGGACAGGCCTATTCAGACCTGCCCTTTTTCAATTGCTCCCGGGGTCGGATTCGAACCGACGACCAATTGGTTACACTTATCCACTAGTTTCCTAATGGGGTGGACTATATCATCATCCCGACTTTACGTCGGGGTGCGAGGCGCTTCCCCTCCAACTTGGAGAGTACTCCCTTTCGGGATAGTCTCTGAACCTTCAATTCGCTTTCGCAAAAAGCTTGGCTGCTGATTACCATGTCTTTCGATTTAGGCTTCCAGCCCCGACGATTGCTTGGCAATATCGGGGTCCCGACTGGAACGTCAGGACAATTCACCTCGTTTTTCGACCTCGATCTCTCGAGGAAGCTGCGTATCTTTTGCCATATTTGCAAAAGTTAGTGTTCACAGCCAACTGCGCTACCGCTGCGCTACCCGGGAATTTGGGCAGTTAAATCGCTTCAACCGCCCGGAACAAAGACTCGCCCTTACAGGCTTCTCGAGGGGGACGAAGCCTACAAAGACGAGTCGGGGACAAATGAAAATCCGCCCCTAGAGGTAGATTTTCACTTAATACAAATATTATAACATTCACAATGATTAGTCAACCCTATTTATTTCTCCCTTTTGAACTCTATCTCACAAAAATCCTCTTCTATGCCAACCTCTACGTAAGGAATATCCGGATCGCTATGCAAAAAATCTATCAATTCTCCCAATTCTCTTTTAATGATGATGTTGGCAACAAAGGAAGGGATGGGTAATTTCCCCCACTTGATCTTTCGCACATGAGGAATGGTCTCGTCGTTCTTTTCAATGAATTCTATCTCTCCTGACACATTGCCTGGCAGATACTTTAATAAATGGGCCTTGGCGTAAATATATCCGCCATCTTTGAACCATATCTCAAAATCATCAACTGGAGGATCCTTAAGATCCTCAAGCCGTTTCTTTAGGATGTAGTTCACCTCAGCGTTGGAAAACAGCAGATTATATTTCGTTAGGGTGAGTTCGTATATATTGTTCTCATCATAAGCCTTGACCCAAGCATCGTATTTATCCTGAGCCAACTCCTGATCCAATTCCTCATATTCAAAATCCTCTTGCTTTACCTCTTTGGGGCCGAACATTTTTCCCCAAATTCCGGAAAAAGAAAAAGCCTGCGCACTGATCGGTATTATCAAAACCACCAATGCAAGGGTGATAACTATTTTTTTCATATATGAAATTACTAGTAATCCCTGAGCTTTTTGATCTCCTTATCCTTCTTTATCTTCTCCAGAGCTTTGGCTTCTATCTGCCTTATACGCTCCCTGGTCACTTCGAATTCCTGTCCAACTTCTTCTAAGGTGTGAGCCACGCCGTCGGTCAATCCGAACCTCATCTCCAATATCTTCTGCTCTCTAGGGCTTAGATTGGCCACCACCTTCTTAACATAATCTTTTAAGAGTTTTAAGGCGGCCACCCTGTCCGGAGCCACGTTCTTCACGTCTTCTATGAAATCTTCCAGAACAGAATCCTCATCATCATCACCAACGGTGGTTTCGAGTGAAATAGTATCTTGGGATATCTTCATTATGTATTTTATCTTGCTTACTTCCTCCCCCATCTCGGCCGCTATCTCTTCGGCCAATGGTTCTCGACCAAGGTCCTGCACCAACCTTCTTTCCACCTGCTGGAACTTATTTATCGTTTCCACCATATGTACCGGGATGCGAATGGTTCTGGATTGATCGGCTAAAGCACGAGTTATAGCCTGCCTTATCCACCAGGTAGCATAAGTGGAAAACTTATACCCCTTACGATATTCGAACTTCTCCACGGCCCTGAACAAGCCGATATTACCTTCTTGTATAAGATCGAGAAGTGAAAGACCTTTAGCGCCGGCGAACTTCTTGGCGATAGAGACCACTAAACGCAAATTGGCTTCTATTATTCTTCTTTCCGCCTGTTTATCTCCTCTTTCTTTCCTTTTGGCCAATTCAACCTCTTCCTCTGAGGTAAGTAAAGGCACTTTACCTATCTCCTTGAGATACATCTGTATAGAGTCGGAGCTTAGTTTGGAGAGGTCGACTGTTTGGGCCAAGCTGGCCAAATTGCCGGCTCCTGCCTTATCTTCATTCTTACTTGTTGCATTATCCCGACGATCACTGGTGCGAGCGGTCATATCAAGAACCTTGCCGGTATCCTCGACTATCTGGATGCCATTTTCTTGAAGCTCTTCTAGAAAAAGTTCGTAATCAAAAACATAGTCCTCTATATTCTTGAACAAATACAAGATCTCGGTTTCTGTTAAAAAACCTCTCATTCTTCCTTTTCGAAGAAGATTTTCCCTTTGCTCAGGAGTTGGCTTTGGGGATTTTTCTATTTCTTTTTTCTCAACTACTTTCTTTTTGTTTGTCTTTTTGATCTTTGATGAGGCAGAAGTTTTACTTTTTGTCGTCTTCTTAGGGCTTTTGGCCTTCTTGGAAGATGCGACCGGTTTCCTTTTTGCCTTAGTGGTTTTGACAGTTTTAACTGCCTTCTTTTTTGTGGCGGTACTCTTGGTACCTCCTGTTTTCTTTTTGGTTGCCTTCTTTTTTGTGGGCATAATGATCCTTTTTCGAAAAAGTCCAAAGACTTTTTCTGCCAAGATATTCCAAGACCTTCTGTTAAGGCCTTGGATATTCGATTGTTTATATATGTTTCTATTCCTCTCTGACCAGTTTCCCAGCCTCATCTGATATTCTCTTCAACTCTAACATCAGATCATTGACCTTCTGTTCATCACCGTCTTTTTCGGACTCAGCGATAAGTTTCAGAAGTTCGCTCTTGCGCGTATTATAATAGCTTTCTTTTAAGAATACTTCAACCCTTATTATCTCCTTTTTAGCTTGAACCTTGTCCAGCTCGAAAAAATCCCTATCTCCCAGAACTATCAATTTATCTAGAAGTTTCAACAACCCATTCTCTTGTTCAGATTCGCCGCCGGTTTCTTGCCCGACTATAAAATCCTTAAGATCCTGATATTCAATACTTAAAACACTCCCTTGATCCAAGGAGTTATTGTTGCTTTTATTATTATAATAGATTATCAAGTTCTTGTAAAATATCTTATTATCGCGACCAAAAATATGATCAATGATCACATTATCCACTATGTAAGGCAAAAATTCCGGGAATCTTATGGCCAGAGCCAGCAAGGCCTGAGAAAGCTTCTCTTCTCGACTAAGTTCCAAAGTGGTTCCTTGTTGCACCGCCACTTGCTCCCTATCGCTTACCGGTCGCTTAGGCTGTTTGCTCTTGGCCAAAGTATCCCGCAGTGTCTGTTCATCCACATCGATCTTTTCAGCTAATTTCTTCAACCAAAAATCATATTCTATACCATTTGCCAAGCGTGATATTATAGGCAATATCTTAGCCGCGGCCTCTCGCCGGCCTTCTACTCCCGTAACATCTATCTTGGAAAATGTCTTGTCGAAATAATAATCCATCACATGCTTGGCTTGACTGATACACTCCTTGAATCCTTGCGGATCCCTTTTTATAAAATCGTCCGGATCCTCGCCTTCAGGTATCACTATAACCTTGATATTCATCTCCTGAGCCATAGCCTCTTTTATCCCCCGCTCGGCCGCCATTTGACCGGCATCGTCCATATCGAAAGATAAAGCTATATTATTGGTATAACGTTTGATGAGCTTGAGATGGTCAACTGTCAAAGCCGTGCCTGAGGAGGCGACAACATTTTTGAACCCGTTCTGATGAGCGGTTATAACATCCATCTGCCCTTCGGCCACTATGGCTAATTTCTGCTCGCGAATAGCCTGTTTAGCTTTGTCTAGCCCGAACAGGATAGAGCTCTTATCATAGATCATCGTTTGCGGGCTATTGATATATTTACCCATTACTTCCGTGGCTTCCTTTTCCGGAGATACTCGAGCGGAAAAAGCCACCGGATTCCCGGAAAAATCATTGATAGGGAACATTATCCGCCCTCGGAAACGATTATAGAAACGAGAGGAAGAATGGTCTTTACGAGTAGAAATGCCGGCCAAAAATATCTCATTGTCGGTAAATCCCCTCTTTTTCAAAAGATCTATTATATCATTCCAAGATTCAGGACTATATCCTATTTGCCAATCTATAAGAGTCTCTTCACTAAGCTCTCTCTTTTGCAGATAATTCCGAGCCGGCTGAGCAGCTGGAGAGGTCATCAAAGCCTTGTGGTAATAGTTGACGGCGATATCCATGATATCCAATAAACGATTACGCCGAGAAGCGTATTCCTTGTTTTCCCTCCTTAATGTGACTCCGGCCTTGGGCGCCAGTATGCGCAAAGCCTCTACAAAAGATACTCCTTCCATCTCCATAACGAAAGAGATCAGATCTCCGCCCTTACCTGAAGAAAAGCAATGCCAGATCTGCTTTTCCGGCGAAACCACGAAAGACGGAGTCTTTTCCCTCTTAAAAGGAGACAAGGCCGTAAAATTGACCCCGACCGCTTTCAAGCTGGGTATGTACTCGCGTACCACGTCTACGATATCCAATTTTGATTTTATCTTATCGGAGATCTGCATTATATTCAAAACGCAAATTGCAAATAAGCAAATTGCAAAAATAAACTTATTTTATAAAGCCTCATTGCGCAACAAGGCCTTTAGACGAGAGACCTCGGCTTCAACCACTCCACCTTCATGCTCGGCGTTGTGCATGTGACTACCCCTGTAGCTGGCTTGTTTTTGATCCAGGTGGAGGTTAAAGGTTATTCGATCATCAGCCTCTTCTACATACATATGTAAACGCGGATAATGATGATTGCCTAAACGCCGAACATAGCTGGACTTATCCCGACGCCTATCGGTTATAAAAGCATAACCATGCGACCGTAGGAACCGATCAGGGTCAAGAGGCAGCTTCTTCTTGTTGAGAACTATTTTCATAATCAAGGTTTATATATCTAATATTCGCACACAAACAGGTAAAAGTCAATCAAAAAAAGACTTATTTATGGGCTTTTTTGCATACTTTAAGGGATTTTTAAAGACCTTACCCCCGTGACAAAAAATAAAAAAGCCCTCGATATCACTACCGAGAGCTGTGTCTCCTTATTCTTGACTTTTTCCTCTTTTTTCTGACTTCCGCCTTAATGGCAAGGAAGGTTCCGTAAAGGGCCCAACAGGCCGCAATAGCTCCGGAAATACCATAGGCCACGGTTCTGGGCGTATCACTGGCCATCATGACCAAGGCTACCAGAAAAAGCAGGCCAAAAGCCCTTTTGAAGAAATGGATCAAGAAAAAGACTATAACAAGAGAAAACGTTACCGCAAGGATCCAAGGATCAGTCGGCCCTACCAGAACTTTCATCAGCCAAGCGGACCCCAGAGAAGCCATAATTCCGACGAAGAACATAACGGAATTGTACCTATTGGCTTTTTTCCGACGCCACACATGAGGCAAGAACCTAAGGTTCCTGACCATGGATTTCCTTTCACTGAAATACAGCCAAAAGAAAACAGCGTAAACCGGAAAAAGTAAAAAGGGTTCGAACAGGACAGATGTTCGCCAACCTGTGAAAGGCATTGCGAATTTCTCACTGATCAAGCCTTTGGCTAAACAAAGTGACAACACAGCCAGATGAAAGAAAAGCACCATGGCCGAAGCTACCAGTAAAGTTGGCTTGCCTTTGCTCGTTGTTATACTCATATCTATCCCCTTTTGGTTTGAAATGAACGATTTTGGTATTAAAACACAAAGGTTATCTATTGTCAAACAAAAAACCGCCGGCCCAAAAAAACCAGCGGTTCGCAATATTTATTGATCAGTCATCTATATAATAAGTTTTAAAGTTAAAATCCCTTACCTTTTGATTGAAGTGCCCTTCGGAATCCCCTAACTTGTAGGCATTAGACCCATAACAAAAGGAAAGTTTTGTTCCCTGCACCATGAAAAAATAATTATCACCGGGCTGAACCGAAACCTTGCCTAGATCGAATTTCCGCCAATTCCTTTTATTGATATTTTCAGTTACTACATCGCCATCTTCTTCAACATTGTAAACCGCTAGCAATTCTTGGCCGGGATTATCGCAACTCCAGTCATCTTCAAGCCAACTAAGAGTGCCGGAAGCAACCATCTCTCCAGAACAAAGACGAGCCTCTTTTATATAGCATGAACTGGTATCTCCTTGCAGGGCTATTCTCATGGCAAAAGCGCTTATATTGTTTTTAGTTGGTCTAAAACTTTGGGCAAATATCTGCCTGGTCATATTCAGATTGATAGCATGCTTACATTCTCCATAGGAATAGTCTATTTTCTCATTAAAGATCTCTTCCTCCTCCTCTTCTTCTTCTTCTTCCTCCTCCTCTTCTTCTTCCTCCTCCTCTTCTTCTTCCTCCTCCTCTTCTTCCTCTTCCTCCTCTATTTCTCTTGGCTCCAAAGCACTTTGAGAATTTTGCGGATCAGGCTCTTGCCTATAAACAAGGTCGTTCACGCTATCTGTATCATAAGAATTTCCTTGATAGCTATCTTTCATACTTTCCGAAGTTGAAGTGGCAAAAGCTTTGCGCTCCAGGCTTCCACCTTCACTCAAAAGAGCTTCTGCTTCATTGCTGCCCATTGAAGCATTTTCTCCATAGGCAACCTTGTCTATCACTTTTCCTTCACTGTCTACCAATCTCAAACTGCCCCCATCGTCGGAAAATCCCCAGCGAGCACTGTGTTCATAGTCAGGAGATACAACTCCTTGATAAGTATCCGGAGTTAAAAGAAAGAACCCTTTATTGGCAATATTTGAAGCCGGTAAGCCTTCACCGGTCCGATTTATCCAATTCTCCCCGCCAGCGCCCTTATTTTCCAATCTCCAGCCGGTAATATCGGCCTCTCGGCCGGAATAGTTATATATCTCAACGAATTCATCATAAGCACCTTCCTGGCCTTTGGTGGCGAATTCACTTATGACCACTAAGAGTGGTTCTTGTTCCTTACTGCTCGCTATAGTGGTGGAAGCTGTTTCCCAATCGCTGATATTGCCGGCTTTATCAAAGGATCGCAGTCTGAAATGCAATTCACCATCTTCAAACAGGCCTTTTTCCATTCTTAAACTTCCACTCTCTGTAGAAGTAGAAAGAATACTCCAATCTTCTAAAGAGCCTGCTTTGCTCTGTAACTCAAAGCCAAGCAAACCGGAACCGGTAGCAGTATCTTCACCTTGCCAAGAAAGAGTTATATCACTATCTGGATATTTCTCATCAAGACCAGCTAGAGAAGCTGTTGGAGCAATGGTATCCAAAATAATGTTTGCTGAGGTCGAAACCGTAGATGATCCGAAAGCGAGATGAAGATAAGCATAATTCACCCCTTCTTTGCCGTTTAGTTCATAATTCAAAGGCAGAGTCTCTGTCCAAACTATGGTTGAAGATAAGGGATCAGATAAACCGAAAAGATCGACCTCTTGAGTATTATCTATTTTCACATTCAGACCAACCAACTCGTTACTTGTGTGAACAGTGCTCTTGGTCAAAGCATCGTAAAGCTCAAAATTAGAAATAAAAGGGAACTCTTTTGAAGAAGAGGCTGTCTCCATTTCAAGATCTTCTTCATTGTCGCCCTTCTGTTCTTCCCCGTTGTCTTCATTGTCGCCTTTTTTATCTTTATTGCTATCGCCTTCATCTTTGTTGTCAGAAGGATCGCTTAATGCACCGCCCCTAAAAGGGTTGGGGGCGTGGGTCGGATATTCAGACTGACCATCCTTCTTATCATTTTTAGGCTTTTCTTCATCTTTTATCTTTATTATGGTCTTTGGCAATTTAGCCAATTTATCATCACTAGAACAAACACCGGAATACACACCTCTTTTCTTAAGTTCAGCCGATCGGCCAGCTAATGATATAGCTTCTTGCTTATCTTCATCTTCAGCCACAGAACAATTCTCCCAGCCCGGCTGGCAAAAGAAAACTTCGGCCATACCTTCTTGGGCCAAAACCTCATTGACCATTTCTCCACCAACATAAACATAGCGTAAGCTCCGCCCGTATTTATCCTTATTCATACCCGGATCATTCTTCAAGTACACTTTTCCGGTTGATAATATTTCCATATTACGCAAACGCGATCCCCAGGCCAAACATTCGTCATCATCAGCTCCAGGTGAACCAAGTTCAGGCGCGTCAATGCCGATATAGCGGATCCGCTCCCCGGTTTCCAACTCTATCGTATCCCCGTCTACCACTCGTTTGATGCTAACATATTGTTCATTCTCCGTCTCACTTTTCACCTCCTCCTTCTCATTCCCCGCTTCCAGCCTCTCCTTTTCCACCTCTTCTTTCTCACTTCTACCTTCCTCCTTCTTTCTTCCCATCTCTTCCCCTTCTTTTTCTTCACTATCTTCAGGGCCGAAAGTAATAACATCCCTTCTCTTGCTGTCATCATTTTCTTGATCGCTGTCTTTTTTATCGTCTTCCTTGCTATCTTTGTCATCTTGTTCATAAGAGGCTAAAACCTTTCCTTGGCCACCTCCTTGAGCCAGCTTGTCTTTAGCATCATTAGCCTTAGGACCGCCCAGTAAGCCGTTTTTGATATTAGACAAGCCCTTGCCAACACCCTTAACAGCTCGAGCGATCATTTTGCCGGTATTTACAAAACCTTCTTTGGTCTTTTGTGCTACTTTGACCGGTAGGCCTTTGGCGCCCTTCAAAACGCTTTGCCCTAAAGAATATACGATCAATGAGCCTCCTCTGATCTTGCTATTGATAAATCTAGATGACAAATCGTCGGGATTGACTTTTACATCTTTCAATGTCGGCTGGAGGAATTGGGTATAAGGGAAGAAAAAATAATTCTCATCATTCTTTCTTCTTCCTAAATTATTGCCAAGTGAACTCAAACTCCATTTGCGTTTGCTTATCTTGGAGAATTCACTGGAAGAAGAAAAAACATCGCCGAATTCAGTATTGTGAATACTTTCATTGTCATAACCGTCTGGGGTCACATCTATATAATACCTGGATTGGGTATATTCCAGCTGGTCTAAAGAATCTATTTCTTTACCAAAATTAAGACTCTCATAGATCTTTTCAGCCACCCCCACGCAAGTGAATTCCTCATCGCCCGGACCCTTTTGCTGGCCAAAATCCTTATCATAAGCTAGCTCTTGGTCAACTAAAAAAATGCTTATTGTTTTAATTTTTTCAACGTCATTAGCAGTAAAATTTATTGGTAATTTAGCGCCAATAAATTTCTCCTGTTTGGCCAAATTAACAAAATACTTGAGTTCTGTTAATTGCACTCCATTGTTAACCGCTTCCAGGATCATATCCTTGCCATTTACATCTCCAACATACATACCAACATGACCGCAATTCACCTTAAGTCCATCCAAAATAAGATCGGTATTATAGCCATACATTTGGCCGTCGTCCGAGCTTCGATAAAGAAGCGTGCCCACCGGCATAGCCCAAGCCGTTTGAACAATAAAAAACAAGCCGCCCATCAAGAAGGCGACCATTAAAAAATGAGTCTTTAAATAAGATTTCATAGCCCTCCTTTAAATCTTAATTTTAATTTGTATAAAATATCTGCGCTTTTTGTATTACTTTTTTAGGACTGCAGCAGTCGGCCGCTCCGGCGGCGGCCGCTGCTCTGCTCTCGGCCGAATTCCCGGCTAGCGCCGGGGTCCTAGCAATTCGGCCTCCGAGAGGTCCTTCAAAAGCAATACAGAAAGCTTGATAAAATATATTAGTTTAACGATCTGTTTGGTTGCAATTTTTTCGGATCGGAATCTGTAGTGATCTTTAGGAAACGAGGAGATAAAAAATCCTATGTTTGAGCCCTGTCTCGCAGACAGGGTGAGTTTAGGATTTTTCTCCGAGTTTCCGGTCCGGCTATTTGAAAAATAGCCGGGAAAAGATCATCCAAGATTCCGCCTCTCCGAAAAAATCGCGACCAGACAGATAATTTTAATAACTTTTTCTGACATAACCAACTTCACCAACTTTATTAGAATACTCTGATGCTTGCTCAACGCTCATATCTATATTTTTATAATTATCAACCATATCTCTATAGTCAAAAAAATTATAAACACCTAATCGTAAATAAGGATGCTCATTCTTATCGTTATAAACCTTATCCATATACTCTCTAGTAGTTGAAGTAGACACATCATCATATGTAGATAGTCGTGTTAAAGCAGCATCCCTAATGCCTAGATGTTCGTCCTTATCTTCGAATATAGCTTTTATCTTCTCGAACATATCCTTAGTGTAATTACCAGGGAACTTGGTGCAGGCATACATCTTGGTAAGCGCGGCATTGCGCACCCGATCGTCCTCTTCCTTATCCTGAATAATATCCATAAAAAGCTGGCAAAGCTCGGCGTAATTGATATTACCGTATTGAGGGGTGCCGTCTTCCTTGGCCTCGGAAGCAATGTTAGACAAGTCCCAAATGGCCGGTATACGCTCGTCTATACTCTTATTCTTATCCCTAATAGTATCCAGAAGACCGTTGACCAGCCAAGATGAAGCTCCTAATTGCTGGTCGAAACTTCTCATTATCTGACGCTTTACATTTATATCAGCCTGCGGATCATTCAAATAATCAAGTAGGTATTCAGGCATTTGCATCTCATAGTCAGGATCTTTTTGCTTTTTTGTTTCTTCCGCCTGTTTCACTATCCGAATCAGATCCTTTTTCATTTGTACGGTCACCTTCTCTTCGGACATATTAAGATAATCCTCTATCTGACTTTCCATAACTATTGGGTCATCTATCAACCTTTGAGATACTATATCTTCATAAAGGCCCTTTTCTAACATACAATTCTCATGACAGATCGGCTCATAAGAAAGAACTTCCAGCTTGGTAAAAGCTACTTGCCCCCTTAGTCCAGCCGGGAGCTTTTGCCAAAAACTGGTCGTATAAATATAATAACCTCCGACAAATAAGATAATGCCGGAGATCACGAAAAAAATAGCCAAAAATAATAATGTTTTAACTCCCCTCCTCATATTAATACTTTTTAATTTTTAATTTAAAAATTTTTAAACATTGTTACCAATTACCAATTCCATTAACCCCTCCTAGCCTCCCCTTAGTAAGGGGAGGAACTATGGAAAAAATCCTAAACTCTAAATTCTAAACCCTGACACACCCCGTCCTGCTTTCGCTCCGCTACAGCAGTCCACCCCTCTCTAGAGGGGATTAAATTCAAATGACCAAAATTCTAAATTCTAAACAATTACAAAGTGCAAATTACTAATAACCAATTACTAATTACCCAATATAGATCCTTCGTCACTATCCGCTCCTTAAGGATGACAAGCCTGAATACCCCATACTGAATACTGAATACTATATTCCAAATTACCTAATATCAATTAACATTGACCTTACCTAAAAAATATCTTTTTAGATCCTTGCCCACGAACCAGGCCTGGCCATCATTTTCTACTTGAATAAATACTCGACCCTTGTTGTTGGCAGCAAAATTATTGTCGATAGGCATATTGCCAGCGCCGTTCGGATTGAAGCCGGAAAGTATCTCGGCCTTGTCTGAATAACCATCGGAGTCGGTGTCCATCAAATTATCATCAGTACCCAAAGACTTCTCTATCATATCGGACAAGCCATCGGAATCAGTATCAGTAGCCGTTTTCAAGTTAAAATCAGCCACAAGTATCTTGTTGAGATCAGCATCACTTACACCTATGCTAATGCTATCTATCAAATTCTTGTAATTATCGGAAAGCAAGCTGTAATCGAGCAAACATTGATCATACTCACTTTTATACTCTTCTTTCTTTCTAAGCTCCTTAGCGTAATCACTGGTCTTGATGGTCAACTTCTCTGACTCCAAGGCTAGCTCTCTGGTAAGATCCTTGTTTTCCTTCTCAAGTTTAGATCTTAATTCTTCATACTCTTTTTTCTTTTCTTCTATTTCTTGCCTAACTGCGCTTAACTCCTCTTTTTTCTCTGTTAAATCTCCTCTAACATTAGCCATTTCTAAAAGAATCTTATTATTGGATGAATAGAACTTTACCACCACTGCCAACATACCTAAAAACACCAGGACCAAGATCCCGTAAAAGAACCACCTTTGCCAACGGCGAAAGGATATTTCCTTTCCTACTTGATGTTTATGAGAAACTTCGGTTCCGCAATGCGGACATTTATCTACATCATCCGGAACTTGTTTTTTACAATTCAAACAGATCATTGAATTGGATATGAGTACTTATATTATTTTATATTATAACACAAAGATCACATAACGCATAACAAACTGCAAATATCAAATTGCAAATTACCCAATATCATTAACCCCTCCTAGCCTCCCCTTAGTAAGGGGAGGAACTAATAAAATACCAAATAACCAATTACCAATAACTAATTACAAATAACCAATTCCAAATTACTCTTTGTCCTCCATCTGTCTTTCTATCACTTTAATGAATTCATTAACATCATCCTTTAGAGACGGCTCTACCTCTTTGGCTTTTTCTGCGGCCTTGATAGCCTGTTCATAGTTACCGACATTATTGTGAAGCTTGGCCAGATTTATCCAATTCTCCGGATTCTTCGGTTCGTATTTGACCAATTGCTTGTAAAGCTTGACCACATGCTCCATATTCCCTTCTTGAGCATAATGGTTTATTCCTCGCTTAATGGCGTTCAAAGCCACCAAAAACCCCTGGCCACCATTTTCCAAGCATCTGTCCAAAGAGGCATAGCCCTTTACCTCTTCTTCCTCGTCGATCTCCTGAGGCATAAGGCGGGCTTGAGCCAACTGACATTGGGCCTCAAAATAATTATCATTCAAGCTGGCAGCATATTCCAAGGTTTCTATGGCCTTCTCTTTTTGACCGGAGTTAAGAAGTATCTGCGATTTAACGAAATATACAGGTATGCGCCCCGGAGAAGCTTCTACGGAACGGTTAACCGCATTCAAAGCCAACTGAGCGTATTCTTCTCTTTTGGTCTTATTGGAATGATATCTGGCGGCCACATCGTACATACGCGACAATTGCATTTGAAGAAGACTATCGAACGGAGACAAGGCCACATTCTTCTCGGCCTGCTCTATTATAAACTCCAGATCTTCATCCCTTTCCTCTTGATCCATTGGTCTCATTTGCCAATAATTGGAGATGGCCGAACGAACCAAAGTAAAACGACTGTCGCGATCCAGAGGAGTGTTATATTGCAAAGCGTTTCGATATTCGTCTACTGCTTTGGCAAAATTACGCTGGCCAAAAGCCCTTTGCCCGGCAATGGTTCTATCTAGCATCTTTAAAGGCAATATATTGTAATTCCACATAATGGCAAAAACTATCAAGCCGGCGCCAAACAAGGGATATATCTCGCTATTGGTCCAGCCTCGGTCGCCTGACTCGGAAAGCAGGCTCTGGGTATTACCTTTTTCTTCTTCATGGTTGGCCAGCCAATGGACATAGGCCAGAAATACCATCAAAGAAACATAGGTTACCAAAGAATCGAACACAGCCAAATTTTGTACGAAATAAGCGATGGTCAAACAACTAAGCAGAGCGAATTCCAAAATTCCCAGTCTTTCCTTTCGATAGGCTTTTACCAAATAAATTCCCAAAAAGACGAATATGGACATATAAGCGCCTATTCCAACGATCCCGGTGGTGGAAGCAATGTCTATAACATTATTATGCGCTCGATCAAAATAAGTCTCATTGCGGGTGTGATCAAAGAAATGCGGATCAAAATGCTTGTCAAAGATCATGGAATAATTACCATGGCCAACACCTAAAAGCCAATTGTTCTTAAACTCTTTGCCAGCGGCTCGCCAAGATATCAAACGGGTTTGAAAAGTATTCTTATCTACGGATATCTCCTGGATCGGCTCTATTTTGGAAACCAACGGATGATCCTTATTGGTAAAGGCCCACCATATTCCTCCGGCCAAAATAACGGTTAGGAGTAAGGTTCCTATCTTCACCTTCTTGTTCTTGTGCAAAATACCCAAAAGGAAAAAGAAACAAACAACACTGAAGACCATGCCAACATAAGCACCGGAAATGGCCGCTATCTTAAAAGATTGCAACATTAGCAAAATAGGAAACAAATAGACCCAGCGCCAGTTACTCTTCTCTTTAGCCATTAGGATCAGAGCAAAATAGATATTAAAGATCATCAATCCGGCTACATAGGCGGCATTACCAATAAAGCTCAAACGTTCGCCATTTACAGCTTTCAAGGCCACCAAAGTTCCACTAGCTACCGAGGCAATAAGCAACATCTTCCAGTCCCGCCAATTGCGCATAACAGTGATGATGATGAAATAGAACACTAAGAAATGAAGAAGGTGGAATATTCCAAGCATCCTTTCTATGTCGCCCCAGAAGCTCATATTAACATCCACAGTGGCTAAAAGAGAGACCACCAAAGCGACAAAAAAGGCTCCCAGGCCGATAGTTATCAAATTCTTATTCTTCTTCTTAAATGGCTGCCAATGCGGATATTTGATGATAAAAGCCAGCCAGACAACGAATAATATCTCTATCAAGATATTAAAGAAAATTTGTTTGGAAGTAATATAAGGGAATAACAAATTCTTGGATACCAAGAAAAAGGATATAAAGCCGGCCAGAACACCGGTTTTAAGGATGAATAAATAGATCTTTTGAGACATAATATGACAATTTTTAATTTAAAATTTTTAATTTAAAAACAACTTTAAATGAATTAATTTTATAAATATTTTAAATTACGGAAAATAATTAAAAAGAGACTTTTTCTAAGTCCCCTTTTGCCCTTATTTTATTATACTAAATGGACGGTTAAAGTCAATGCATTTGGTGATTGGTAATTGGTAATTTGTAATTTGGTAATTTGTAATTTGCACTTTGCTATTTGCACTTTGATATTTGCAGTTTGTTACCCGTTATGCGTTACGAGAAAACAGCTGGATTCCTCCCGCCTTGGCGGGACGGGAATGACGGAGGAGATATTGGGATCTTATTAGTTCCTCCCCTTACCAAGGGGAGGTCAGGAGGGGTTAATGTAATTGGTAATTTGGTATTTGTAATTTGGTATTTGTAATTTGCTATTTGCAGTTTGTTATGCGTTATGCGCCCATTTAAAAAGGGCCCTACCCTTGCGGGTAAAGCCCTTTTAGGCACTTTAAAGTCTTGCCCCAGACTTGAAACTGATCTAACTAGCTAGCTCTCTCGATAGTATTATCGATCAAGGTAGTATCACCGTCAAGATCGATCCAGTTGATGGTAGAACCACCACTGTAATCTTTCCACCTGATGTCGTCAGTAGCACCTGAACCGCCGTTAACATCAAGACCAGCAGTGATCATATCACCAGAGCTTGAACCGTCGATGGTAGCTTTGATGATGTAAGATTCACCGTCCGGAGTGATGTTGTCAGCTGAACCGGTGTCAGCAACTAGGTCAAGTAGAGCGGAACCAGATGTAGTGGTAGTAGTTGAAGCCAGTAAAGTGGATCCACTATACAAGAATACCTTCTCTATGCTGCCGGTGTCACCAGCTAGGTCAACGGTAACAGCGCTCAACTGAGCGTCCTTGTCCTCGTTGGTATCAACAAATAGGTCGAACTTCAACAGTTCCCTGGTTCCGTCAGCCAAAGTATCACTCTGGGATTCGGACTCAAGAACAGTAACCTGTGAAGCGTAAACCTTGTTGCTCTGACCAGTTATGGACATAACAGTACTTGAGCTGTTCTGTGACTGTGATCCTTCGAAAGTAGAAGAAGCAAAGTCGATAGAAATGTCAGCACTTGAAGAACCGGTATCCTCGGCACCATCGCCGATTCCAGCCAAATTGGCCTTTACCATGAAGACTGAATTGTTGTCTTCCTCAACGGTAGCGTCAAGGTTTGTGAACAAGACAGTAGCACTGGTAATACCATCTTTGGTAGCTATCAAGGTATCATCCTGATAAAGCTCAACAGAAGTAACAGCACCGCCATAAGCCTCTGAGCTCAAAGTGAACTTAAGGTCATCGACGACAACATCTTCGTTGGAAGCATCAGCTTCTACGGCCAACAATTCAACTCCGCTAGCAGAAGAGATAAATATTTCTCCTTCGCTAGGACTTGAAGTATCCTCGCTAAAGGTAAGACCTCCACTACCTAAGAAAGAAATAGTTCTTCCATTAAAAGCAGTGTGAGTAACAGTTACGTCAGAATCATCAGCGGTAACATCGTTTACTCCGATTGTTAAATCACCGCTACCAGAACTAACAGAGCTGTTTATGTCGCCATAAACATAAACGGTTACGGTTTCACCAGCATCTACGGTGAATTCAGTAGTGAATCCAATGTTAGCGCTGTCATCACCGGAAAGACCGCTTTCAACTTCTTCACCGTCAACTACCAAAGTGTAGTTGCTGGCAGTGGTAATAGCGTTAGCAAGCTCTACCTTGTTGACCACAATATCCTGAGACTCACCAGCCTCTAGGGTGAATTTAGCCAAAACAACATCAGAAGAGTTAGGAACAACGGTTCCATCGCTCAAAGATGATTCAGCTACGGTCAAAGTAGGATACTGAACAGTAACATTGTTACCAGAGATCACAGAACCTGGATTCACATCAGTGATGGAATCACCGTCCTGGTTCTCGGCAGTGATGTTAGAGCTATCAGGAGTCATCTTGAAGTTGAAGACGGTTCCGTCAGGAGCGTCATTCATATCCACTCTAACTTCCCAATTAGACTCACCGTAAGGAATGGTGAAATCCTCTACCTTGAACTCATAAGTATAAGTACTTGTAGAGAGATCGGTAGCGCTGTAAATATTGCCGGTTGTCATATCTTTCAACTCGACATTCTCTATCCAAGCGCTATTACCGGTGAAATCGATACCAGCCTTGAAAGTTTCAACTTCCAAATCCTGTTCTCCACCAGTGGTCATGACCAAGTTGGCCAAAACAACATCGGAATCATCCTTCAATACTTCCTGAGAAGCCGGACCGTCGATCTCGACAGTCAACTCACCAGCAATAATATCGACAGGGTCTCCGTCAGCAGTTGAACCAGAACCTTCAGAAGAACCAACATTATAGCCATACTGTTGGCCAATAGCGGCAACATCGGAATTCTCATCGATATCAAATCGAATAGCAGCAGTTTCAACTCCGCCCATTATGTCAGCTTCCAAAGAGAAGTTCTCATATTCACCAGCTTCAATAAGGAATTCCTCATCAAACATCATGGTGAAGGTGTCTGAATCAACAGAAGCCAATTCAGCTACCATGGTTGAACCATTGTACAGCTTGTAGTTAACCAAGTCATCAGGGTTGGCAGTACCATCCTGAGTGAAGGCTATGCTCTGAACAGCGATATCCTCAGCTGAACCGGCAATAACCTTGATCTCGGCAACTTCTTGCTCGGTCTCACCAACCTTGATCTCTGACTGAACGGTCTGCAATTCATATTCCAATGAACCGGCAGAATCGTCAGAAGTCAAACTCATGGTGTTACCATTTACTGGGAATGAACCCGAAACGGAAGCACCGTTGGTGGTGATATCAGAAGCGTCAGCAACACCTAGAACGTGGTTACCAGAAGCACTAGCAGCTGCAGTAGCTCTGATCACCAAAGACTCGGTAGCGCCAGCCTCAACAACATAATTGATGCTGTTGAAAGTAGCGGTCTGATCGCTTGAATTGATAGATCTAGAATTGCTCAATCTGTTTCCTTCATCATCATAGATGTAAACACCGCTGATCTTTGCTTCATCGCCAATACCGCTTCTGGTAACAGTGATATTCTTCACTGTAACGTCGCCGTCATTAGCAGCAGTCAAATTGATCTTGGTGAAAGGAACCAAAGCAGCACTGGCAGGAACGCCGGCAGCGGCCGGAGTGTCTGAAGCCAAAGCAACAGTCAAACCAGAACCGGTACCTGGCTGAACGCCAACACCGCCACCTCCACCTTGAGAGGTATCAGCAAGATCCTCTTCGGCTTCAGTGATCTCATCGCCCATAGAAGGCAATTCATAAGATTCGTCAGCAGTTATCACATCACTCCATTTGAAGCGATTAGCCAAGAAAGCTGATTCGTCAGCAATAGCTTGAGCTTCGCCATCGGCGTTGATGTAATAAATGTCTGAACCGTCCGAAAGTTGTACTAAAGAACCTTCCGGATATTCGTCGCCAGCCTCTAATTCTTCAGACTGAACAACATAGTTGGTGAAGAAAGAATCAGCGATATCAACTATCCTCTGGTTCCAATCTTCTCCGTAAAAGTATTCGGCAGCTGCCTCGTCAGCGATCCCGGTTAGGGAACCATCTGATTCAACAGCGTAAACCTTAGGATCAGTAGTGATCTTTATCAGCTTAGTGCCGGGTCTCATGGTTACATTAGCACCCAAAGGGTATGACTCCAACTCAGACTGTGGAATATTTACCACGCTTGAGAAATCAGAGTACCATGAAAAGTAAGTAGCTTCATTAGGGAAAACGTATCTCTTGCCGTCAGCACCTAGGTAATAAACTGATGAAAGTCCGTCCATTTTGATCAGATCGCCGGCAGAAGCGTCAGCACTGGCCTCAGGAACAGCAACCACGCTCAAAGAAAGCACGGTCACCAGCATTAAACCTACGGTGAAGATCCTCTTTAAATTACTCATAAAGGGAATCAGTGTAGTTAAGCCCGATTATCTTAGGACTAAAAGTCAAAGATAAACCGAAACTTAATATTAATGTTCTTTTTTCAAAACCTACA
Source organism: uncultured Gammaproteobacteria bacterium (assembly GCA_964602485.1). GTDB lineage: Bacteria > Patescibacteriota > Patescibacteriia > Patescibacteriales > WJLG01 > WJLG01. The sequence goes on from CAZRQU010000010.1 coordinate 26,094, forward strand.
TCTCTTGGGCTAGATCCAAAGACCCGAGAAAACCAATCGGAATCCCGTACCCTGTTGTGGCCCTATGTAAAACTAAAAAGTAGAACATCGGCTCCAGAGCAGAGTAAAATTTTATTGGTTTTACCCTGGCCCCAGATAAGGCCTTTCCAAGATGCTATTATTGGTCCGAAAAAAGAACGGATTTTTTATTAGTCAATGTGCCATGCCGATCCCGCTTTAACGGAACCTCGACCTTTACAAGGAACTGCGAACAGATCCTATGGGCCTGGCAGTTCGATCTTATCGACCCGTCAGTCGATAATACGAACCTTTGAACCTGTTTTTTGCTAAAATAGGCTCAAAGCAACGTATTATCTCATAACGCATAACCCTTAACGCGTAACAAACTACAAATATGAAATCGCAAAGTGCAAATAACCAATTACCAATAACTAATTACCCAATACAGATCCTTCGTCTCCCGCTTTCGCGGGCTCCTTAAGGATGACAATCCTAAAATACCCTATACTGCATACTGAATACTATATTCCAAATTACAAATTACTAGATGTAGCTGTTCCTTCTCCCTGGTCTTCTTGATCTTCGGTGCTTTCTTCTGTGGTCGAGCCGGTAGTTACCCCCTTCACTTCTCCGCTGTCGTCGATCTGCTCGATATCACCTGTTTCTTCCACTGTTTCTTCTTCATTTATTATGTTATCAATGGCTTCAAGCATTTCCTTGGCTGAATCAAAATCTTTGGCATCCAAAGACTGCTGAGCATTGGAAAACATCTCTTCAACATCATCTTCTTCTATGTCTAAAGTGCTGGTGGCCAAAAGTTCTTTCAACTGCTCTTCTTGGGGTGAAGTGGTGGCTAAAACATCTTCATTGTCCGGATCACTCTGTTGCTCTTCTTCTATGGCATCTTCTTCTTGACTACTGTTATATACCTCCACACCCTTGTCCTCTTTTCCAGCATCAGTAACTTTTACCTCAGGAGCGCTTGATACTGAGCCTATGCCAAAGATCGCTTCTTCCTCTCCCGGTTCTTGTCCATTTATCATGGCTATTTGATCCTCTTCTTGCTTGTTTTCTTCACTCTCGGTCTTCATATTTTCCATTTCTTCCATATTCTTCTTAACGGTTTCTATTTCTTCTTTGAAGCTCTCGGACAATTTCTCGGCTTTCTTCTTGGATTCCTCGTTCGAATCATCTCCTGAATCTATCTCAGCCAGAACCTCGGTGATGTCTTTAGCTCTGTTGGAAGCCAGCTTAGTATCCAATTTGACCCTTTCTTCCTTATTGAAAGTAACGGCCACTTTAGCCTTCTCAGAAAGGACTCTGGCCAAATACAAAGAATCACCCGGACGAGCATTCTGGCTAGCTGCCTGAGTACTGAAAACGCCTCCTATTATTATAACCGCTATAATGGCCACTGCCCAAGCCTGCTGAACAGCTGCGGAGAAAACGGTTGTCGGAGAAAATAATATTCTTTTAAGCAGAGAGATCTCTTCATTTTCAACTACTGAACTTTTGACTTCGGAAAACAAAAAACTCCTGGAATTCTCTTTCCAGTCCTTATCCGCCTTCAAGCTTCTGAGTTCTCCTAATTTTTGTATGAGTTCTTTGTCGTTCATATTATATGAATGAGGTAGGGTCTATTTATCCGATCCAACCTTTTGGCTTTCTTTTTGAATAACGCTTTTTAGGGCCTTGAGCGCCCGACAGCTTATTACTCGAGCATTACCTTTGCTTTTACCGGTTATTTCAGCGATCTCGGCAAAAGACATCTCGTTTATGTATTTCATTATTAATATTTCACGGTATTCATCCTTTATCTTGCCTAGAGCTTTTTTGACCATTTCCAGATCAGAATCTATTTCCAGTTCCTTGATCAGATCATGGTCCTCATCGGGTCTTTCGACTACGCTATCATCCATGGACACTTCCCTGTTCTTGGCCTGCCGGTAGTGGTCTATAATGGCATTCCTGGCTATTTTATATATCAAAGCCCTTAATGACCTCTCTCTATCTAGATTCTCTTTTAATATATACTGCCAGGCCTTTAGAAAGACTACTGAGGTTATATCCTTGGCTTCTTCCGAGCTGCCAACTTTGAAATAAACAAACCTGTGTATGTCATCTACATACAGGTCGTAGGCTTCCATGAAAGCTTCTTTGTCCTTCTTTTTTATTTTTACAAACAATCTCCGATCGCTCATTTTAGTTTGCACACTCGCGTAGCTCTGCGAGCTTACACTTAATTATACGTAAAAGAATAATTTTCGTTACACAAAAATATAATACACCTGAACCTAGGCGTGAATAACAAAAAAACCAAGGGAAATCCCTTTTCCTGTTAATAGCAAGAATACCATAATATATAAGCAAAAGCAATAACTCGTAACGCGTAACGCATAACGCATAACGGGGAAAATCCTAAACTCTAAATCCTGCCCCTCTGAAAGATGGGGTCTAATTTTTGAATTTTATAAATTTTATAATTTTTGAAATAATTTCTAATTTTTAATCTAAACATTCTAAATACCGAACTACCAAATACCAAATTACAAATTACCAAATATAGATCCTTCGTCTCCCGCTTTCGCGGGATCCTTAAGGATGACAAACAGTAAATTATAAATCTTCAATCTTCAATCTTCAATTATTTAAAAATTTAGGATCACGTACCCCCCTCTTATAAGGAAGATCAACTCCAAATGACTAAAACTCAAAACTTTAAATAAATATCCAAATTACCAATTACCAATTCCAAATTACCCAATTTCCTTGCATTTTTTCTTTTTTGGGTATAATATATTTAACGCAAAACGTTTTAAGTCCACTACATTGTAGACTTAAAGATAAATACTCTGCTTTTTAAAAGATCGTCGTTCTTGCTTTAGCCATTTAAGTCCACTATAATATGGACTTAAATGGTCGGCTAACTTTCATCAGCGCCTAAAAAGGGTGCAGACCTCAGTGAATTTCGATGTAAATTTGCATTATTCTAATAAAAAAACAAGAGTTAAGTCCACTATACTATGGACTTAAATGGTAAAAATGACTGATTTTTCCCAAATACTAGAAAGAGAAAAAGAAACAAAGCAGGCAAAGAATCAAGCCCCTATTTTAAATGAGGAAAAAGAAGCAAAAAAAGACAATAACATAGCTACCCCTGATAAACCTGAAATATTAAAAATAGAGCCGAAAAAAGATAACAGAGAAACAGAGAAAAAACTCAAAAGGCCAAGATCACCCAAGAAGACCTCTAAAAATAGTGGAAAGATACTGACAGGAGATGTGCCGAATCCGGTTTGGTTAAATGTGGCCGAAGCAGCCAAGGTGGCTGGGGTTCAAACCAAAACCATAAGAAGAGCCATTAAAGCCGATAACACACCCATAAAATTCAAAATACGAATGAATCGTTATCTGATAGATGCCCGATCATTAATACTATATCTGCACAGCAAGAATAAGCTCAAGAATAAACTTTACCAAAATGGTTTGGGTCAATATATAAAAAATTGGAAGGGTTAGAATTTCAAATATCCAAATTGCATCTCATTTTTCTAGCGTGAACAATGAGACTAACAAAAGATCCTTGCCTAGGAGGCAAGGATCTTTTGTATTTGAGAAAATTCGCTTTTTACAAAACAGCTTCTTTAGCGGCTTTAGCTAATCTGAATTTAGCAACAGTTTTAGCCGGGATCTTTATCTCTTCTCCGGTAGCCGGATTTCGGCCCATTCTTGCCTTTCTGTGAACCTTAACTAGCTTGCCCAGACCTGGAACAGTGAATTCACCATTCTTCTTAGCCTCTTTGTAGGACATCTCAACCATTGTCTCAATGACATTGGTAACTTCTTTTTTGCTCAAGCCGGTTTCTTCTGCTAAAGCCGACATGATTTGGGTTTTGGTCATTTTTGCCATAAAAATTTTTCATCTCCATTGTTTTAAATGGGCTAGATCACCTTCCCAAACAAGAGAGATAAGTTAATAATTTTTATATACCTTTATTGATATATCTATACACAGTATACACCCATTAAGTAAAAAAAGCAATAAATATGGGGTTTTCTTGACTATTCGCTCATAGACATATATAATCCAATGATCGCCTGTTAGATGTTTAACATTCCAACCTTAAACAAAAGGAGTTATGATGAAGTTCCTTATCTGCTTGCCTCTGATGCTGATGTTGACTGTCCCCTCTCTCGGACAAGAAGGAGAAGACACCATAGCCGTTAAAACTCCTCAGGAGATAGTGGCTCTGGTATCAAAAATGGTGGAGAAAGTTGACTCCAGCAAAACACTGCAAACGACACTGAAGATAGGCATATCGCTTACTTCCGTGAAAGACAGTACCACTCTGGAGCAACTGGTGATCCAAAAAGGGATCAAAGGTCCTTTCTTGGTAGTTAGAGCCATTGAGCAAGAAGAAAATATGGTTATTACCTACAAAAAAGGCAAAACCGGACCGGCCAATGGTGAGGCGATCAAAAAACAGCCAAAAAGAAAAATTGCCAAGGAGAATGTAAGGCTAAAGGGCGATTATTAAAGGTCGCTTTCCTGCTGACAGATCCGCGCAAGAGACATATTTGTTTCTTGCGCTTTTTTATTAAAATTTTGGAATTGGTAATTTGGAATTTGGAATATAGTATTCAGTATTCAGTATAGGGTATTCAGACTTGTCATCCTTAAGGAGCGGATAGTGACGAAGGATCTATATTTGATAATTTGTAATTTGGTATTTGGTAGTTCGGTATTTAGAATGTTTAGATTAAAAATTAGAAATTATTTCAAAAATTATAAAATTTATAAAATTCAAAAATTAGATCCCCTCTTTCAGAGGGGTGGCGCGATAGCGCCGGGGTGTGTTATCGGTATATCTTCGAAAGCGGCCTTACATCCCCCCAACCCCCTTCAAAGGGGGAATAAAAAGATAGAAAGTAATTTGATATTTGTTTAGAGTTTAGGATTTTGTTCGTTATGCGTTACGAGTTATGCGTTATAAGTTATAAGTTATACGATATTAAAAAAGGGTTAGCAAAAATACGAATTTGCTAACCCTTAAGTGATATCACCAACCTGCTAAACGAGCTGAAGAAATAGTCTTTTTGGCACTATTTCCTACCTGTCCGAAACCGGCAATAGAACAAGATCTTTTCTTGCTCAGCTTATGGTAAGCCTCCATCACCAATCTCTCGGTTTCCTGCCAGCCGATGCAAGCATCGGTGCGAGACTGCCCAAAAACCAAGCCTCTTGGGCCTTTAACCAGGTCCAGCTTCTGCTTACCGGCAACAAGATCGCTCTCCAACATGGCTCCGAAAACAGCACTAGTTTCACGCCTGGTCCTAAGAACACTACGCAAAACATCTGCCTGGCGACGATAGTCCTTTCTGCCGTCCGGCCCTTTGGAATTATCATGACTGCAATCAATCATTACCTTTCCGGATATCCCGGCCTTCTCCATCAGGTCTGTTGTTCGGCTGATATGATCACGGGAATAGTTCGGCTCTTTGCCTCCCCGCAATATTAAATGAGAATTGAGGTTCCCTTTACTAAGAACCCCTATTGGCCGGCCATCATTCTTCCCTTCGAAACCAATGCCGAAAAGCCCTTGTGGCGTCCTGCAAGCTATTAAGGAATTGACCGCGCAAAGGATATCGCCACTGTCATCATTCTTCAACCCAACAGGCGCCGACAGGATGCTGGACAGCCCTTTATGCAGAGCGTCCTTAACAGAACGCGCGCCAATGGAAGAATGGCAAACCAGGTCAGCGATATATTGATGAGCGATATTATCCAGGGCTTCCGTGGTCGTATGTATCCCCATTTCCGCCAGGTCCCTCAATATCTCACGCACCATCTTCACCCCCTTGAGCATATCGCAACTCCCATCCTGATCAGGGTCGATGATCATCCCCGGCCAGCCTATCACCGTTCTGGGCTTATGAGGATAAGCTCTTAAAAGCATAATGATCTTATCCGAGACCTTTTCGGCTAAAGGCTGGTAGCGTTCGGCATAGGCCATCATCTCCTCCTTGGAGGACATGGAACAAGGTCCTACACTCATGATAAAACGATCATCAATTCCGGAAAGGACATCCATAACGGTCTGGCGTCCGCTTGCTATCCCCTCCTTAGCCTCCTCTGACAGGCCATATTCAGATCTTAACTCTCCCGGAGTTGGTAAAGGGATCTCTTTTCTTTCGTTAAAACCGTTGAGAAGCAGCATCTTTCCTCCTTTTGTGGTTGGTTATATATCATTTATAATGTGCAAAATAAAAACTGGTTTCCCTTTTCGAGAGAAACCAGTTTCTTATATGATCCTTTTAGGATTATCTAATTCATATTACAAAAAACCGACTTCTCTCTAGAAGTATAGAAAAACCAGAAAAAATAGAAATTGGTCTTTTGTAAAATATATTTCATATATATGAATTATAATGAAATCAAAAAAAGTGTCAATATTCTTAATTCAAAAATTCTAAACTCTGAGCCATTTTATCTACAGTTTTACCATACTTATCCATTTCATAAGTGGAAAAATAATAGAATTTATTGCCTTTTTTAAAACCTGATATATACTTGCCGCCATTAACATATTCACTTTCCTTTTCCTCGGTAACTACCACGAACTCTATGGGGTATGAACCACTCCTATTCTTGGCCACTTTATCTTCTTGGGAAAACCCGACATAAAGATCATATCCCTCGTTTTCTTTTTCATTGTCGGCCATATATCTCAAATCTTGGCGATATCTGAATTTAATTTTATCATCTTCGCCCTCGTATACCGGCCATTGGGCAAGTTCCGGATCGATATTCTTGTCCTCTTGCAAGGGCGCGTCTCGACCGGGCATCTTAGCGCAAGCGCTCAAGCAGAGCGTCAAAACCAAGATCGTTATCACTGATCTGACCTTTTTCATAAAGGTGATATTAAAATGATTAAAAGATAGGATCATTCTTCTTCACTTTCCTCTATGCCTTGCTTTTCGCCTTTAAGATCAAAGGAATCCAAGATACGATCGAATATTTCCTCCATACTATCGTCCTCAGCAGCGCACAGGGCCTCCAGCTCCACCATATCACTTCCGTTGAAAATGTAAGAATTCAAATTACGGCATTGCCCCTCAGAAGTGAACACTATGGACCGATTACCATTGACCGTCTTTTCTTCGTTTATTTGGATGGATTCATCTTTCTTGAGCTCTTTTAGGATATCATCGTAATTTTGATCACTGTATCCTAAAAAGCTGAAGATCGGCCTTTCTTGGCCTGCTTTGGACTTAGCTCCCAAGCCTAGCTCTACCAGCCACTCTATCGACTTCTGGGCGTCCATCTTGCCATTCTCTTCCGGATCTCCTTTTTTCGGTTGCTCCCATAGCTTAGGATATGAGAAAGATATATTATCATCCTCATAATCCGCCATCACCTCGCTGTCGAGGAATTTCAAACTCTTAGCCATGGCCACCACGACACTCTCGTATTCGTCTTTATTATTGGTGGCAAAGAAATAAAAGTTATCATTGCTTTCAGTCCCGGTAGCATAGGAAACATCTGATATGTATTCCAGCTTCTTATCAACAGGCAATATCACGAATTCTACCGGATAGGGGTTGCCTTCTTCCAATATCTCCGGGTTATCGGCAAAACCAACATAAAGCTCGTATCCTAAGTCTATCTCTTTTTTGCTATCTCGGGCATAATACCAATCTTCATGGAATTTGAAGCGAAGGTTCTTTGATCTTTTTTGATAAACACGCCATCCATCGGTATCAAGTTCTTCCACTTCTCTCGCCTCTTGTTCATTATCTTTATTTTGCTCACCTTCCGGACCTCTGACCACATTGGTGTCATTGGCTTTGTTCAGGCATCCGTACAAAGATACCGAAACAACGACAGCCAATAATAAAACAAGTAATTTTTTGCCCATATATTTTTGTGAATAATCTTCTATTTAAAAATTAGCAAAAATATGAAAAAAAGTCAAAATAAAAAAGGGCTGGCAAAGGCCTTGTTTCTGGTCTTAAAAAGCATAAAATGTTAGAATATAACTTTAAAGAACTACTATGAAAAAGATTATTCTGACCTTCATACTGATCGTCGTCCTAGGGCTGGCAACAGCTGTTTTTGTGCTTGTGCCTCCAGCTTTGGAAGAGCAAGAGAGAGACGAGGGGTTTGCAATCGATATGAGTGGCTATACCTATATAGATATGGAAAAATTCCTTTCCGGAACTCAAGAAATAAAACAATATATGGATAATGATGATTTTGCGAACTTAAAAAGGGAGTTAGGTCTTTTGGCCGAACTAAAGATACAAGAAGAAGAAACCTCTACAGAAGAAAAATAATCAAAACACAAAATGATCAAAAAGATAATAAAAACATCCGGGCTGATCATCGTCCTTGTATCCGTCTCCGGGGCCCAAGCCCAAGAAACCAGACAGCTCATGGAGAGCCGATTGGCTTACGAAGAAGCAAAAACAGCTTTGGAAGATAATATAAAGGAATATAAAAGGTCTAGAAATCGATTCTCTGCCGCTTTGGAGGAATTCAAAATAGACAATAGCCAAAAGAATAAAAAAGAACTGGAAGAACAAGCAAAGGATCTTTTAACCTCGTCCATAAAGGCTCTTTCTACTCGAGCTGGATCTTTCAAATTGCTCATATCCTCCTTAGAAAATATAGAAGAAGAACAAAGGAACTCCGCCCTGGATATCTTGGAAAATGATATAAAAAAATTCAAGGATTTAAGCGATGCTCTAAATGGTTCCGATCTAAAGGCTCTGAAAAAAGTATCTACCGAAATGCTTGAGCATAAAAAGACAGATCAAGCCATCATTAAGGTGATGGTCGGTCGGACCCTAAGCGACCGTACCGGATATTTGGCCGAAAGGAGCCGTAATTTTTCCCGAAAAATAGAAGAAAAAGCAAAAGAATTGGAAAAGAGAGGCTTTGACACAGGGTCGGTAAGGACAGACTTAGATGAATTAAGGCAATTGGCAAAAGAAATAGAAGAAAACAATTCGGCAGCTAACCAAGAATTCGTAAAGATAGAAAGGTCTGTCAGGCTTGGACAAGCGCCGGAGCTCTTAGAACTTAACCGAATATTCAATCAAGGGTATGCCCATTTGTCCAAAAACGAAGGCCAAGCAGAAAAGATGCAAACTTCAATGAAAAGAATAGTCGGCAATATACTTTCTGAGATAAATGGCTTGACCATGACCGATCGCTTACTAAAAAGACTAAAATTAAAATAAGGCATACTTCTATCAACTGCTCCGGGCTCAAAAAGGCGCGGTTCTAGACGGCTTTCGATGCAAATAAAAAAGGCTGGGGTCACTACTGTATCCCAGCCTTGTTCTTTGCTAGCCTTTTCTTAGGCTACGTACTTTTCCCGATATTTTTGAATGTCGTCGACAACACCTTGGTTCCTGTACAGCTCTGCCGCAGGAGATGTTCGAAGATATTCAACGATATCATCAAGAGTAACTATGGAAATGATCGGCATTCCGAACTCTTCGGCTTTGGTGACAGTGGCTCGTTTTGAGTCACCGGTCTTGGCCACCTCCATACGATCCACGGCAATGATCTCGCCGACCAAGGTTATACTTGCGGCCGCCTTGAGCTTGGGAACCGTTTCATTGATCGATCTGCCTGAGGTCATCACATCTTCAATGATGAGCACCCGCTCTCCGTCCTGAAGTTTGTGGCCAATGATGCCTCCGCCTTCGCCATGGTCCTTGATCTCCTTGCGATCATAGCAATAAGGAATATCCAGATCATAGGATTCGGCAAAAGCTATAGCCGTTGATACCGACAAGCTGATCCCCTTGTAGGCCGGTCCGAAAAGAACATCAAAATCAGAGACCTCGAACTTCTTTTCGATGGCTTCCCGATAGAACGAACCAAGCTTTTTCGAAGACCTTCCGCTTGAGATCTTGCCCAAATTGACAAAATAAGGCGCGACCCGCCCTGATTTCAGCTTAAAATCGCCGAACATCAAGGCCTGAGTTTCTACTAGAAAACTGATAAATGCTTCTTTGTGATTCTCCATATCATTCCCCTTTCTGCTCTTTTAAAGCTTCTCTGATCTCATCCAAAGTCCTGTTGACTGCTTGATACGGATCTTTCGCTTGAGTGATCGGTCGACCAACCACTATTCTGGTAACGCCGTTGACTATTGCCTTTTTAGGCGTAAGCACTCGGCTTTGGTCATCCCCCTTCACTAGAGCCCACTCAGGCCTGATCCCGGGAGTGTTAAGAGTAAGAACCAATTCTTTCCTCTTTTTGATGACCTCGATCTCCTTTGGCGAAAGAATCAAACCGGGCAAGCCGGCCAGCTGAGCCATTCTGGCGAAACGAACGACCCCAGCCTTGGCAGAACAAGTGAAGATAGCTTGGCTCTCTTCCTCGTCCAGACTGGTAAGAACGGTCACACCCAGAATATCCGTTTTTCCGTTTAGAGCTTTTTGGACCTTTGACATACCGGCAACCCCGGAATTGCACATAACCGTTAAAAAATCCGGTGGGTTCTCGGAAAGAAAAAGGCTATCGTACTCCATTGTTTTGGGGATGTCGACCAGTTTAAGATCGGCAAACACCTTAAGTCCAAGATCTTGCAGATCTTTGATAAGGGAGTAGCCGACTGCTCGCAGGATAGAATTGACCTTGATCACAACCCCTAAACCACTAAGGCTTTTGCCCAGTTTAATAACCTGGCTGCGTGCGCCTTTGATCCCGCCGAATTCTCGAGGATCAAGATCAGCTGCTACTATCAGTCTCTCTTCGACAGTCAGATCCTTTACTGTTTCTTCCATTTAAAACTCCTTTGAATAAAGGTGAATTGTTTTTATTTAAAGTGCTATCCGAAAAATATAGGAATAAAAAAATATTAGCCTAAAAACCTAAAAATAGCAAATTGATTGAACTTTGAAGATTTATGCCTTATAATTAGAAGATATGCAAACACCCAAAAGAAAAGCGGATAAATATCTTCGCGGTAAGCAAGACGCGACCATGACCGCCAAAAAATACCTGGAGATCAAAAATGACCTGGAAAATATGATAAAGGTCGTTCGCCCTCGCTTGGCCCAAGAAGTGAAGAAACATGCCTCAGACGGCGATTTTTCGGAAAACACAGCCTATCAGATAGCCAAAGGCAAACTGCGCGGACTAAACAGAGCTATTGATGAAAAAAGCGACCTGCTTAAGAGAGCCGAGATAATAGAACCTACCAGCAATACCGACAAAGTTCGAACAGGAAATACGGTAGTGGTGGAAATAAACGGCAAACAAAAAGAGTATCAAATATTGGGAGCAAGTGAAACCAACCCTTCTTCCGGCATAATATCCAAGGATTCTCCCCTAGCCCAAACGCTTATGGGCAAACGCCCCGGGGATACGGCTCTCCTAGAACGCAATGGCAAAAAGATCGAGTATAAGATAATTGAAATTAGGTAATAGGATTCTTATTCTTCATCTCATATGAATTATAAAAAAACAAGCGGCAGATCACTGCCACTTGTTTTTACTTAATGCACGGGTGTTGCCTCTCAGTGCGAAACTATTTTAAGGAGACTGATGATGTGATTGTGCTGCCTGAGTTGAGCAGAACTGAGATTAAATTACCAACATACTAATCTTCTATAAACTTGATAAAAATCTTCTGCTATCTTATTTAATTATTCACTATACTAAGTTATTAAAATAATAATTATCTTTTAGTATTCCTTTTAAAGAGCTTCTATCAATAAGAATAATACTCCCTTGAGGCCAAGCATTAACATCTCTTCGTGCAATATCAGCATTAGTAATTAAAATTACTTTTTCACCTTGCTTGCTATAATATTCTAATTGTTTATACACATTCTTTAAATTTATATTAGATATATTTTTCTTTATTTCTACTATATAATTTCTTTCGTCCCGACTAATATAAAAATCATCTTTTCTTCCACCCTGCTCTTTTTGTTTATTTACTTTAAAACCCAGCT
>CAZRQU010000011.1:0-33857 GCA_964602485.1 uncultured Gammaproteobacteria bacterium
GCGAAGTGGGGCGCAGTTGGCGGGTCGGCGCAGCCGATAACACCCATTCGCATGTGCCGGATTCGCGGTTCCGGCTTCCCCGAAGGGGAATAACTATTAAAAAGGGCTAGTTTATCGATAAGCGATAACTAGCCTTGAAATTATAATATCACGACTCCTCATATATGTCAAACTTCCCCAATAAAAAACCATTAGTCGGTTTTGTTTTAATGAAAAATTTATATTGACTATTATATAATAAAGTAATAATATAAACAATGAAAAAACCTTGAAAAAACTTTAATTAACATGTTTTTTTCAAACATCAACCAAAAAGGAGGCATACCATGTCAAAAGAGGATTTTCAAGAAGGTTATAATAAGGAAAAAGAAGGCTTTAATTTTTTTGACCATTTTGTGAATCCATTCGAAGATCCGGACTCTGAAGAGGTAAAAGACCGCGAAAAGGGCCGCGAAGCTGCCCTGAATGAAGATCCATTCCGAATGCCTTAACAGGCAATGCTATCCTTAAAAACAAACGGAGACTTTCTGTAAGTCTCCGTCTTTTTATTCAATATCAGCCATCGTTATCAGAGAGAGCTATCAGTGAAAAAATTTTAAAAACACAAAAACCACCATTCAAAAGGTGGTTTTTGGTTAAAATAAAGACTGTTTGCGGAACGGACGGGACTCGAACCCGCGACCTCCTGCGTGACAGGCAGGCGTTCTAACCATCTGAACTACCGCTCCAAATTTTTACTTTTTAAACTTAAAAAATAAAAAGCTTTATTGATAAAAGCAAGTTTCAACAAAAAAACAAAACGAAAACAAGTATTTGTTTTCTTAAATAAGAGAATATCAAAAAAGGGGAAATAAGTCAACATTTTAAATATTTTTTTTATCCACTTTTTATTAACATCTTATAAACAAAAAAAGACTTTCAAAAGGTTTCCTAAACTGGTATACTAATTGATGTTGAAATTTTATTTTATTTGTTTTATATTAATATCTAAATCTTTTCACCTCTTTAACCATTTAGTTCCCCCTCTATGAACAATGATCAAGTTTGGCAAGCTGTTTTAGGCGAAATTGAACTCAATTTGTCTAAGGCAAATTTTACTACCTGGTTCAAAAATACTTTTGTATCAGAATTCTCAGACGACAAGATAATAATTTGCGTTCCCAACGCTTTTACAAAAACGTGGTTAGAAACAAAATACCATGAAGAGATATGCCGGGCGTTGGAAAATGTTCTGGGGAAAAAGATAAAAGAGGTGATCTATAAGGTTGATACAAAAAAGAACAATCCGGTAAATGATATTTTAGAAAAAATAAACTTCAAAAAGAAAAAGGAAGATACTGAACCAGAAGAAACCTTAAATTCAACCAATCGTTTTGGTTTGAACTCTCGTTATATATTTGAAAATTTCGTAGTTGGAAAAGGAAACGAACTAGCTCACGCTGCCTGCCAAGCGGTTTCTCATAATCCTGGCAAGGTTTACAACCCACTATTTATATATGGGGGAGTTGGTTTAGGTAAAACTCACCTTTTACAAGCCATTGGCAATGAGGTCTCAAAAAAAACAAACAAAATACTTTACACCACTAGTGAAAATTTCACTAACGATTATATACAATCAGTAAAAAGCGGAAGGGCTAAAGAGTTTAAAGACCGCTATCGAAACGTGGATCTCCTACTTATAGATGATGTCCAATTCATGGGCGGAAAAGATGGAACACAGCAGGAGTTTTTTCATACCTTCAACGAACTACAACAGGGAGACAAACAGATAATCCTAACCTCTGATAAAACCCCAAAGTTAATACCAGCCCTTGAGGCCAGGCTTGCGTCTAGATTTGAGTCTGGTATGGTTGTTGACGTCTCTCAACCAGACATAGAGACTAAGGTGGCGATCTTGGAAAAGAAATCAAAAGAAAAAAACTATTTTCTTGAATTCGAAATACTTAATTATATAGCGGACAATATAAAAAATAATATTAGAGAGCTTGAAGGCGCACTAAATAAAATAATTGCTTACCACGAATTCAACAACACAACTCCAAACATAAAAACAGTAAAAGGAATTCTAAACGATCTTTTATTAAGCGCTCAAACAAAAACCTTGGGCCCTAAAGACATATTAGAGGTTGTTGCCAACTATTATAATGTAACCAGTAGAGATATTTTAGGAAAAGGAAGAAAAAAAGAATTGGTTGGCCCCAGACAGATCTGTATATACCTAATGAGAGAGGAAATAAACACCTCCTATCCAACCATTGGTCAAGAACTGGGAGGAAGGGATCACACAACCGCCATGCACGCTTACAATAAAATAAATGATGAAATAAAAAACAAGGAGAATGAAAGAATGATACAAGATGTTGAATCCATAAAACAAATGTTGTACTCAAAATCCATCTAAAAACACCCTGGGTGGAGCTGTGAAAAAGCTTGGAAATTCCTGTGAATATCTTATTGAAAAAAAAGAATAAACTGTTAATAAGATCACCCAACGAACACTTACCAACAACCTATCAAAAACAACCTACATTTTTTTCACAGAAAAACACAAACCAAAAAAACACAAAAAACCCAATAAAAAACAGAGTGAAAACCCTTAGAAAAAAACTTATACACACTTTCCACCACGCTTATTATTATTTACTTTTAAATATATGATATTATCAACATTAAAAGAGAATCTAAAAAACGGGTTGATGGTCGTGAATCATATAGCTGGTAAAAATGCTAATCTGCCCATATTGAGCAATATCATGATAATGGTTAGAAAAGAAGGGATCAAACTTATCACAACCAACCTGGAAATAGGAATAACCCATACGATAAGAGGTAAAACAGAAGGCGAAAGTGATTTTACCATAGACGCAAAAGTATTTTCTGACTATATAAGCGTCCTACCTAATAAAAAAATAAACCTAGTTAAGGAAAACAATGATCTTAAGGTGGAGTGTGAGAACTACAAAACTAAAATAAGAACACAGTCCAGCGACGATTTTCCACTGATCCCTAAAATAGAAAAAAATAACAAAATAACAGTAAAAACCAAAGAATTTAAAAGAGCCCTTTCTCAGATCGTCCCAGCGGTTTCTAATAGTGAGTCTAGAGTTGAGCTTTCAGGTGTTCTTTTCACTATTTTAAAAGACACCTTAATTTTGGCAGCCACAGACAGTTACAGACTGGCCGAGAAAAAGGTTGATATAAAAAAAGAAAAAGAAGAAGATCAACAAGAACAGAAAATAATAGTTCCGGCAAAAACCATTCAAGAATTAATAAGAATAATTTCAGCCGTTGATGAAAACAGTGAAGACGGGGGTGTTTTAGATTTTTTTGTAAACGAAAGCCAAATACTTTTTACTATTGGGGCAACGGAGCTTATATCTAGGTTGATAGAGGGGCAATACCCTGATTATAAACAAATAATACCACAAGCTGGAAAAACAACCGCAAAAATAAGCAAAGATGAATTAATTAGAGCGGTTAAAGCTTCCTCTTTGTTCTCTAAAACAGGTATAAATGATATTAATTTAGATTTTCCAGCTGGTAAGAACCAGGTGGTGATCTCGTCAACCTCTGGAAACACTGGAGAGAATGTGGTTGAGATAGAGGCGGACACCAAGGGGATCGATAATGGTATTATAGTTAATTATCAATATTTATTAGAGGGGCTTAACAATATCGGGGATGATAATATTATGGTTGAGGTTATAGATAATAATACTCCCTGTATAATAAGGCCAGAAAAAGATAAAGAATATATTTATATTATAATGCCCATAAAACAATAATTATGAGAATAGGAATATCTGGAATGAGGGGTAGCTTCTCTGAGGAGGCTGCTGATAACTATTGTCAAAAAGAAGGAATAGATAAAAAGGAGATAGAATATTTAACATCTGTTGAAAATGTTTTAACGGCAATTGAGAATAAGAAGGTTGACCTTGGTATATTCCCAATAGAGAACTCTAATGGTGGAATAGTTTATGAGAGTGTTTATGCTATGAGTATACACACCTTTAAGATCAAAAAACTATTTGAGATAGATGTTAGGCATTGCTTGTTGGTTAAAAAAGGAGATGGAGGCAATGATATTAAAAAGATCGTTTCTCACCCACAAGCCCTTAAACAGTGTCGTATGTACTTAAAAAGAAAATGGGGTGATGTTGAGCTTTTAGAGTGGGAAGACACCGCTAAGGCAGCCTCTGACCTTAATAATGGCAAGCTAAAGGGTGGTTGTGCTGTGATAGCTCCTAAAAAGTGTGCGGAAATACATAACCTAAATATCTTAGAAGAGGCGATCCAAGACCTAAAGTTCAATTTTACAACCTTTATTGCAGCCAAAAAATAATCAAGCTATTAATATTTATGAAGATTGGTATATTAGGGTTTGGCCGCTTTGGTCAAACCCTTTCTAGTATTTTTAAAAACCAACACCAAGTATTTGTCTGGAACAAGAGTGATAAAAAAAGAATTGCTGATGATATGGGGGTTAATTGGTCAAAACTAGAAGAGGTGGTTTCTTCTGATATAATTTTTTTAAGTGTTCCAATTTCTAGTATTAAAAATGTTTTAAAAGAAATTAAGCAGATCATTAAAGAGGGCACTATTGTTGCTGATGTTTGTTCAGTTAAGTCAAAACCCTGCGAATGGATGGCTGAAACATTATCTGATATAAAAGTAGAAATAGTCGGCACCCATCCAATGTTTGGACCAGATAGTATTAAAAATGGACTAAAGGGGAAGCAGGTAGTTGTTTGTCCGGTTAGGATAAGTAAGGAAAAGCTGGGAATATTGACAGACATTTTAAAAAACCTTAAACTTGATGTGATAACCACCACACCAGAGGACCATGATAGGCAAACAGCTGAAAGCTTGGCCCTAGTCCATTTTATAGGTAGGGGGTTAGATCTAGGTAGTTTGGATAAAAAAAGAATAAGAACTTTAGGGTTTAACCGCTTGTTAAAGGTTGGCGAAACAGTAAGGAATGATACTTGGCAACTTTTTCAAGACATGAATAGATATAATCCATATGCTAAAAACGTTCGTTTAAAATTCATTAATAGATTATTATTAATAGAAAAAGGAATACAAGGAGGGATTGATGAGATTGAGTAATAAGATAAAAGGCTTAAGGTCCTCTGCGACAGTTAAAATGAACGAAGAGGCTAAGACCTTGGCCAGGTCTGGAAAAAAAATTATCAACCTGAGTGCAGGAGAGCCACACCTACCCCTGTCAGAAGATGTGGTCTGCGACCTGCAACAACTGATAGTTGATCCGGAAATAAATAAATATCCAACAACCCCGGGAAACCTTGAGTTAAGAAAGATGTTGTCAGGGGTAAATACCGAGAAGGGAGCGTCTTTAACTCCTGGTAAGGGGGAGAGAAATATTTTTATTTCGGCCGGCGGTGCCAAACAAGCCATTTTTATGGCTTTAGATTCTTTGGTCGACCCGGGAGACAAAGTCCTTATTCCACAACCATCCTGGGTTAGTTACGTAGCTATGGTTGAAATGTTGGGCGCTCAAGCTGTTTTCTTAAACACTCTTGATCCAAACCTTGATCTGGCGCTAGAGGTGGAAAAAGCTTTAGAGGCTGACGTGCGGGCTGTAATTTTGAACAATCCAAACAACCCAACAGGAAAAATATTGGAGGATCGTCAATTTTCCAAGATCTTAAACCTTTTTTGTTCAAAGAAGGGGATGAACACTAGTTTGATAATTGATGAGGTTTACCGCGATCTGGTTTTCCCGGGCAACAATTTCCGATCTTTTGTCCCTACTTTTTCCTACAACCAAGAAAACCTTTTGATCGTTAATAGTTTTAGCAAAAGCTATGGTATGATGGGTTTTAGAGTTGGTTTTGTCTTAGCTCACGAGAAGCTGGTTAAAGCTTTGACCAGGCTACAAGGCCAAATATCTTTAGGGGCGTGTACCATTAGCCAAAGATTAGCCTTAATGTGCTTAAGAAGAGAAGATGGAAAGTATGCCGAAAGAAGCCTGATCCACTATGTGGAGAATAGGGATCTGGCTATGATCTCTTTGCGAGAGAGCGGGGTCGAGTTCATACCTCCTCAGGCTGGTTTCTATGTCCTTTTTCAGGTTCCAAAGAAGTATGATCAAGGATCAATATCTTTTTGTGAAGAGTTATTAAGGGAACAAGGAGTGGCTTTGGTTCCGGGAGATGATTTTGGTTGTCCGGGCTGGGTTCGTTTAAGCTTTTCTTGTTCTAAGAAAACCCTGAAAAACGGCCTGAAAAAAGTGAGGCAATTCGTTCTTTCAATAGAGTGATCTTAAAACCCCAAGCCGGGAAAGGTTTGGGGTTTTTATTATTAACCGTTTATCTATTGTAGCTTATTGATTTATCACCAGAGAAATATTGTCAGAGTTTTTTATTTCCCCGTTCCAGCCATAAGCTTTAGCAGTGACATTATAATTTCCAGGATCCAAAGAAGAGTCTATTGAGGCGTTTATAGTGTTACTTTCTATAGGGGCTATTGTTTTTAAGACAGAAAGAGAGTCACCCTTAACGGCTATCAACTCTATCTTTGATATTTGTTCGTGATTTTCCGTTTTAAGATTTACGGTTAGAGGAAAATCTATTGAATTAAGAGCAAGACCACTTTGTGGGCTTATCCATGATATTTCGAACTCTTCATTTATTTTTCTTTGATCTGCTGACAGGTTAAATTCAACAGCTTCAGAGTCGCAATTATAAACATCGTCGCAAACCTCTACCCGTAAGTTGTGATAACCATTATTGAGAAAATCTATGGAAAATCCTTTAAGGTCATAAAAGGCTTTCCCTTTTTGCACTAAAAGGTTTCCATTAAGATAATAGTTAACCGTCTTAACCCCTCTTTTAGCAGAGGCTTTGATCTTGGTAGACAATAGGGGTTCGGTCAAAGTTTCATTATTAGATGGAGAAACTATGTTTATTTTTGGTATATTTTCCGGAGTGTGAACATTGTCATATTCTGTTGGAACAGAACTGGAGGAGATCATATTGGTTGAGGTGGATCTTTCCAGCTCTTCTTGGGCCCAGGTTTGAACTCTTTCTTCCCAAAGGTCGTACTGTGGATCTTGAGAGGGGTTTTCAGGTTTAGACCCTAAAGGGTCGTCCTTATCTACGTAGTGCAATATACAGTGATGTTCTGTGAACAAAACTTCTTCTTTTAGCTCTTCGGGTGTATGCTCTGTAGCTAAGAGCCCGGTTGTTTTATCTATTTCAACAGTCGTGTCTCCAACTTTTCCATCTAAAATGGCCTTTTCAGTTTCTTTTATTTCAGGCTCTCTGAATTGTTCGGTTGGGGTTTCACCTAAAACCCTATCCATATAATCGTGCCAAATGGGGCCAGCAACAGTTCCTCCTGAAGCGCCCCTTTCCATGGCGGAATTGTCATTATTTCCCACCCAAACTCCGGTCACTATAGAAGGGGTATAGCCGATGGTCCAAGCATCTCTATAATCGTTTGTGGTGCCTGTTTTGGCTGCCACAGGCCTTGATCCCAAGGTAAGCCAGTTACGTTCTCCAAAGGCGTAGGCGCGGGCGTTGTTGTCAGACAGGATGTCGTTCACCATTCTGGATATATTTGGGGCCATAACTTCTTTTGGCTCTTCTTGTGACCACTCCTCTAAAATATTCCCTTGAGCATCTTCAACTTTTAAAATGGCGGTTATTGGGTTTATCTTTCCCTCTCTAGCAAAAGCGCCATAGGCGTTCACATGCTCTAGTAATTTTACCTCCGCCCCTCCAAGAACTAAAGAAAAGCCAACTCTTTCTGCATCTTCTGGTCCTAAGGTGGAATATCCAAGCGTTTGGGCATTTTCCAATACATTCTTTATTCCAGCTAGATAAATAGCTTTTACGGCAGTGGTGTTAAGTGAGCCGGCTAAAGCCTTTTTTACAGATACAGGACCCCTTTCTTTTAGATCGTAATTTTTAGGTTCATATGGTTCGTTTTCATTGTTGGAAAAATTGGTTACCACATCATAAAGAATAGTTTTTGGTGTATATCCTTTTTCGAACATAGTTGCATAAACCAAAGGTTTTAATGAAGATCCGGGCTGTCTTTTGCTGGTAGATATGTTAACCTGTCCATCTATCTCGTCATCAAAATAATCCCTTGATCCGACCATGGCCAGTATTTGACCGGTTTTAGGGTCTATGGAAACCAGAGAGGCGTTGCTAGCATTATAGTTATTTTGATTGTCTTCGCCCCTTTCCTTTATTACTTCTTCCGCTATCTCTTGCTTATAAAGGTCTAAAGAAGTATATATTTTCAAACCGCCTTGCTCTACCACTTTTTCTCCATATTTTTCAGTCAATATTTCTTTTACATACATTACGAAATGAGGAGCTTTTATATTAGTGAAGGGTTCGGCAAAGGTCAATTCTTGCTCTTTTGCCTTTTTAGCCTCTTCTTCGTTTATATATCCTTGTTCAGCCATTAGGTTTAGAACGGTTCTTTGTCTATTGATCAATTCATCTTTATGTGAACCATAGGGAGAGTAATAGGTTGGAGCTTTGGGTAGAGCCGCCAAAATAGCCGCTTCGGCCAGGGTTATATCCTTTACGCTCTTTCCAAAATATTTTCTTGAAGCCGCCTCAACACCATAGGCGGTGGCCCCATAGGGAATTTCGTTCAAATACATTTCCAATATTTGATCTTTGTCGAACCTTTTTTCTATTTTATAAGAAAGGATCCATTCTTTTATTTTTCTTTGAATTGTCCTTTCTGAAGTTAATATTGCATTTTTAACGAATTGTTGGGTTAAAGTAGATCCTCCTTGAACTCTTTTACCTCTGATCTTTTGCCAAACAACACCTCTTAATATCCCCCAAATGCTTATTCCGCCGTGCTCATAAAAGGTTTTATCCTCTATTGCGATAGCGGCCTGTTTTACGTGGTCGGGGATATCTTCTAGTTTTACCAATGTCCTTTGTTGGTCTCCATGGATGTCATAGAGTATCTTTTCACCAGTGCGGTCGTATATTTTAGTGCTTTGAGCTATTTGTCTTTCCATTAATTGGCCCGGTTCCGGCAATCCGCGAGAGAACCAAGAAAAGGTGGCTATGGCAAAAATGAAAAAGACCAACAAGGAGGCAAGCGATAGTTTGATCAGTTGTTTTTTGGAAAGAAAAGAAAAAGAAGCTTTCTTTTTATAATTTTTATAAGAAGAAGTCTTTTTTATTTGTTTTGTTTTTTTCTTTTGGTCTTTCCAAGATTGTTGATAGTTCATATAGGGTTGGGACCGGATATTTTTATTTTCTAAAATATTCCGCGGCCGCTTCTGGTGGTACAGAGTTTATTACTAGTCCGGAGGCTAGTTCAACTCCGGCCCAAACACTGTCTCGTGGTTGTATTTTTAGGTAAAAATGTTGGTTTGGGTTGCTAACCACATTATGTAGGAAATAATTAAAAGAAAGATTAAGAGCTTTTAATTTTTTAAGTATCTTTTTTAAGGCTTTGGCAAAACTTTTTAATTCATCCTCAGAAAGTTCGGTTATATTATCTACGTGCCTTTTGGGGAATACCCAGACTTCGTAATGGTACTCTGAGGCATAAGGGGTAAAAGCGGCTATGTTCTTATCAGAAAAGACCTTTCTGGACGATTTTACCTCTTTTTTTATTATATCGCAATAAGGACAAGTTTTTTTCTTTAATTTGTATTCAGCTACAGCTTGGGCTTCTTCTAAAAGTTCATTAGGCACCAGGTCGGTGGCAAACACTTGAGAGTGGGCATGAACTATGGAAGCTCCCGCTTTTGAACCCTGGTTCTTAAAGCAAAGTATGTAGTCTAATTTTTTGTTCTTTGCCATATTCTCTGTGCGCCTGGCATACATCTTTAAAAGTAGGGTTATTTGTTTTTCTGAAAGATTAGCCAGATCTTTGGCGTGATGAGGGGTTTCTATTATAACTTCTTGATCACCATAAGCTTTTTTATTCTTAAGGCTTACGGCTGGATAGATATTTCTTAAACTAACTATCTGCCATTCGCCTTTTTTGTTCTCTATTTTATCCCTTATCTCTGAGCCTTTTATTTTTTCCGGGCAAAACGGACACTTGCCGGTTCTTTTTACCACAGTTTCTTCTTTTACGTCTCGTGGCCTTTTGGCTCGTCCAGGGGTTATTATCACGTGTTTGTTCAATAAATAACTTTTTCTGGTTTCAGAGTTCTTCATAATAATATTATCTTTAATTATTGATATTACTAATTATAACACAATAGAACTTTGCATTTAAGTTTTTTATAAAAAAAATCGGCCCCTTTCGGAGCCGATATATTTTTTAACTACCTTCTTCTGTTGTTGTGTCCATGATCTCTTCTGCCTCCGCCTCGATTGAAGCTTCCGGCTTGTTGCTCTCCTTTTCTGTCTTTCCAAAGTTCTTGATTCTCCTGCATTTCTTTCATGGTCAGATTAACTCGCTTTTGGTCGTCTATTTCTTTGATCTTGACCCAAACCTCGTCTCCTATGCTAACCAGATCTCCCGGCTTACCGACCCGATAGGGAGCCATTTCGGAAATATGCACCAATCCATCATTGCCTGGGGTAAGCTCTACAAAGGCTCCAAAGTCCATTAATCTAACCACCTTACCTTTATAGGTTTCACCAGCTTCGAATTCGTGTGTTATTTCTTTTACGGTTTGAACGGCTTTGTCAGACATTTCAGCGTCGTTCCCGCAGATCATGACGAAGCCATCATCTTCTATATCAATAGACACGCCAGTCTCTTCTATTATTTTATTTATCACTTTGCCGCCTGGACCAATAACATCACCGATCTTTTCCGGATCTATATGGAAGCTAACTATTCTAGGGGCATGTTGAGAAAGTTCTTCTCTGCTTTGTGGAATTGATTCTTTAATGACATCCAATATTTTTGATCTTCCCTTTGAGCCTTTCTCTAGAGCTTCTTTTATTATCTCCTCGGTAAGTCCATCGGTCTTTGTATCCAGCTGAATGGCGGTTATACCATCCTCTGTTCCAGTTATCTTAAAATCCATTCCACCTTTGCCATCTTCCAGGTCTTGAATATCTGTTAAGACCTTCCATTGGCTCATATCTTCATTTGAAGCTAGGCCTATAGCCAGGCCGGCCACGGGTTTTTTTATTGGAACACCCGCATCCATTAAGGCTAAGGTGGACCCACAGGTTGCTCCCATGGAAGAGGATCCGTTCGATCCGAGTGTTTCAGAAACAACTCTTATTGTGTAAGGGAACTCTTCTTTACTTGGCACCACTGGTTTTAAAGCTTTTTCTGCTAGGGCGCCATGGCCGATCTCTCTTCTGCCAGGACCTCTCATTGGTTTGGTTTCGCCAACTGAGTAAGGAGGAAAATTATAGTGATGCATGTATCTTTTTGTTCCTTCTCCTTCAAGGCCTTCAAGGCTTTGTTCAAGACCAGGGGCTCCCAAGGTGACAACAGATAGGATCTGTGTTTCTCCTCGAGAAAAAAGACCTGATCCATGATTTCTTGGAAAAAGGGAAACATCAGCCGATAACCCTCTAATATCATCCAATCCGCGCCCATCAACCCTTTTTTCGTTTTCCAATATCTCTCGAGTAACTTCGGCGTCAGCCGCTTTTTCAACATTGGAATTTATAATGCTTTTCCTAAGGCTTTCATCGGCTCCTTTTTCAAAAAGAAGCTTATCCAAACCTTCTTTTATAACCTTTAAGGCAGCTTTTCTTTCGCCCTTGGTATAGTATTTTTTATCGAAAAGTATTGAGTTAACATTCTCTTTTAACCATTCATCAGCGATCTTAGAGAATTCTTCCTTTCTTTTTTCTTCCTCTTTTGCTTCCTCTGACAGTAGTTTTTGCTCAGCGGTCTTTTCTTTCACTCCCACCTTTTCTTTTAATTGCTTCATCAGATCTATGGCCGGCTGCATCTCTTTTTGCCCTTGAGTAATGGCTTCATATACCTTATCCTCAGACAGTTCATTGGCTCCAGCTTCTATCATGATCGATTTTTTATCAGTTCCGGCAACGGTTAGATCAAGCGAGCTTTCACCCATTTGTGTGTAAGTGGGATTGAATACCAACTCTTCATTTACCATGCCAACCTTAACTCCTCCTATAGGGCCGTTCCAGTTGACTCCTGATATGGATAAGGCGGCCGAAGCAGCTAACAGAGCGGTTATTTCATAATTAGCCGCCGGGTCGACGGATAATACGGTTATTACCACTTGCACTTCTTTTCTAGAAGATTCGTCGAATAAAGGCCTGATAGACCTATCTATCATCCTTCCGGTCAAAACAGCATCGTCTGAGGGCCTTCCTTCTCTCTTTACCCAGCGAGAGCCTTTGATTATTCCGGCCGCATATAGTTTCTCCTCAAAATCTACCATTAAAGGAAAGAAATCAACATCTCTTTCATATTTAGCCTCCACCACCGTAGCCATGACCACGGTTTCCCCGTATTGGGTTATCACGGCCGCATCAGCTTGTTGAGCCAAACGACCCGTTCTGAATTCGAGTTCCCGACCAAGCCAAGTGGTGGAAACTTTTTGTTCTTGTTTTTTCTCCATTTTTTAGGTCTTGGCCGACAGACTTCAGAACTATGCAATCCGTAAACTGCACAGCACTACTTGTCTGTCGACCAAGTTCGTTATTATTGATTATTTAGTCGGTCTTTTTTTTCTGTCTGTTTTTTGACGACCTTTTATCAAAAACTCTTCTTTAGAACTTAAGTCTATAAAATCATCAGCTATCCCTATCAGCTCTCCAGAAGTGGTTTGTCTAAAACCAGCCACTTCAACTAAGCAACCTCTGGTATTTTGCAGATATTCAACCACCGGGAAGTAATCCCCGTCGCCGGTTACCAGTATTATCACATCTAATTTTTCTGATAGTTTTACTGCGTCAACAGCGATACCCACGTCCCAATCACCTTTTTTCATACCTCCGGCAAAAATTTGCAGATTCTTCATTTTTACCTCAAACCCTTGTTGGCTTAAGGCTTCAAAGAAAGGCAATTCTTCCTGAGTTTCGGTATTGATCACATAGGCTATAGCACGAATAAGTTTTCTTCCGGCCAAGGTTTCTGCTAAAACCCCTTTGAAATTTACATGAGCTTTATAAAGATTCTTGGCAGAATGATACATATTGGATACGTCGACCAATATGCCCACTCTTTGCTCCTTGTGTTTTATCATATTATTCTCCTTATGAAATCAGACTGCCTAAAGGCAGCCTGAATATTTTATTCTTCTTTTTCTTCTTCTTTAGCCGCTTTTTCTTCTAATATTTCCTGTTCCTGGGTTTCTGCCAATTTAGCCAATTCTTCCTCTCTCTTTTTGTCTTCTTCCATTTTTTTGGCTATTTTTAGCTTTAATTGCTCAGCTAACTTCTTAAAAGCGTTTTTGTCTTCCTTTTGCAGATATTTGAGCAACTTCCTTCTCTCACTCACTTTTTTCAAAAGACCTCTTCTGGAAGAATGATCCTTACGATGTTCTTTCAAGTGGTCGGAAAGCTCTTTGATCTCAGCGGTCAAGATAGCTATCTGCACCTGAGGAGAACCAGTGTCGTTCTTGTGAGTTTGAAACTTTTTGATGATCTTCTCTTTAGAATTCTTGTTTAACATTAGCTCATTCCCTTTTCCGAGACAAAGTCTTTTAAGGCTTGATCCAAGAAAAGGCGCATAAATTATTATCATATTAAGAACAAACGATCTTTGTGTTTGCTCATCAAGCTTAGGTTAGCACAAAAACAGGAAAAGTTCAAGCCCTTGCTCAAGGGTAAAACAAGTTAAATAACTGTATTTTATTTCTTTTTCTTTCTCTTGGACTTCGATCTAGGGTTCTTTTGTCTTTTCTCTTTAAATATTAGCCATAAAGAGCCTAGAGCCCAAATAGTAGCGAGCAGGCCCAGTAATTGGCCTATGTAGGGAATAGTGGTTATTAATTTAAGCGTTGTTATACCGATAAGAGTGCTTAGGAAGAGGTTGTTCTTTTTGATCTTCGTTTTTTTCAGGATCTTTTGTCCTATCCAAATACCTGCCAAAAGCCGGGAGAGTAAAAGGATCAATAGCCATAAGAATCCGGCCAGTAGAGCCAAGGGGATGCCAACAATGGTCAATAAAAGAAAAAATAGTAGTATTGGCGCTAAAATAAAGGATAAGGCTCCCCAGACAAAACAATGATCGGCCTTTTCTGTCATTTTTTTGTCTATTTCCGGTAGGTATTTTTTTAACAACCAGGCCGTTAACAGGCCAAGCAGTAAACAGAACACCAAAGAATAGAACCAGCCAAAACCAAAAGGATTCTTTTCCTTTTCTTTTATTTTTTTGAATTCATGATTGACACTCTTATTTATATAAGCCTCTTCGGATATGTTTATTTTTTTGTTGGCTGATCGATAGCTTACGTTACCTCCTATGTAGGCCTGTTTATTTATAGATAGGGGTTCTTTTATTTCTTTCCCCCCCATTTCAAGGTCCACATCACCGCCGATATGCCCGGCTATATTGGCTCTTAAAACAGCTCCTTCTACGTTTTTTTCAACACTTCCATCTACAACAGCTTCATCAGCCATCAGCAGAAGACTCTTTCCTACTGATGACAACCTAGGCATGGAAAATTTTTGAGATAAAACATTGGCGTTACCCTTTACTTTTCCGCTAACCACAGCTTTTTCTCCAGCAGCTATCCTGAGATCGCCTAATATAGTTCCGCCTAAGCTGGCGTTTTGAGTAGCGCAGATAACATCGCCGGTTATTTCACCCTTGATCCGCAGATCTTTGGTCAAACATATAAGGTCTCCGTCTATTTTCCCATTGACAGTGATCTCATTGGCCAAAGCATAAACATTATCGTTTATATTTTCTTCTATTAATAATGAGTCGGCCTTTTTGAGCTCAAAGGCGCTAACCCCGAGTGGGATCATTAACAAACAAGATAAAACACTTAAAGATAATAGAAGTCTCCTTGTTTTATTCATAGAATTATGGTTTATTTAATAGTAGATAACTGCTTTTATAATAGCAAAAAAACCATGAAAGATAAAATATTGGAAATAATAACAGCCAAACCAAAAAACGAGAAAGAGTTGGCTAAGATAAAGAGAAAAAAAGCCAAGGGTCACAGAGTGATAAAGAATTCAGAGATACTGAAAGTTTATTTGGAAGAATTACAAAAAGGAAATATCAAAAAGAACGAGGGGCTGGCAAGACTCTTGCGTAAAAGGGCGGTAAGAACTCTTTCGGGTATAGCCCCGGTAGCTGTTCTAACCAAGCCTTGGCCCTGTCCAGGGAATTGTGTTTATTGTCCAAACGAAAAAGATGTCCCGGTAAGCTATCTTTCCAACGAACCGGCGGTAATGAGAGCTATTAGGAATAAATATGATCCTTTTGACCAAGTTTGGCAAAGACTGCGCGCCCTAGAGATCAATGGACATGAACCCACCAAGATAGAGCTTATAGTCATTGGCGGAACTTGGAGCTATCTGCCAAAAAAGTATAAATATTGGTATATTAGCGAGTGTTTTAGGGCGGCAAACGTTTACAGGTCGCAAAGGTCAAAGAGACAAAGATCAAATCAAGGCGCAAAAATAGAGGATCTGAAAAAGGCTTTGTCAAAAGAGCAAAAGAAGAATGAGAAAGCTAAATATAAAATAGTTGGATTAACCCTTGAGACCAGGCCGGACTACATAGACGAAGCAGAACTGATAGAAATGAGAGAGCTGGGATGTACTCGAGTGGAGATAGGTGTTCAGAATATAGATGATGATATATTGAAGTTGAATAAAAGAGGGCACGGTATTTCAGAAATAGTTCACGCTACTGAACTTCTAAGGAATTTCGGTTTTAAGATAACTTACCATTTAATGCCCGGACTGCCAGGATCAACGGCCAAAAAAGACAGGGAAATGTTCGAAAAGCTTTTTTCAGATGAACGGTTCCAGCCGGATCAGATAAAATTTTACCCGACCGTCGTTACCAAAGGTAGTTTGTTGTATCAGTGGTGGAAAAAAGGAAAGTATAAGCCGTACTCTGACAAGGTTTTACAAAAGCTTATAGTGGATTGCAAGCGGTATGTTCCCAGGTATGTGAGGATCATTCGTTTGATCCGTGATATTCCAGGAGAGTCTATCGAAGCTGGCAATAAAATAACCAATTTGCGCCAGATAATGAAGAACCAGGGTGTGAAATGTGAATGTATCCGTTGCCGGGAATGTAGAGGTGAGCAAGTCAAAGAAAAAGAACTCAAGAAGAACATAGTTGAATATCCGGCTGCCGGGGGTAAGGAATTTTTCATAAGTTTTGACTCTAGAGCAGGGGAAACCCTTTATGGTTTTTGTCGATTGCGTTTACCTAATGACCCAAAACTACCCAAAGAGGTGAAATTTTTACAAAACTCGGCGCTGGTAAGAGAATTGCATGTTTACGGGGAGTTGGTTTCTCCCGGCAATAAAAAAAAGACCCAGCATGCCGGGCTGGGTAAGCGTTTATTAAAAGAAGCTGAGAGTATCGCTCGCAAGCAAGGGTTTGAGGGGATGGCGGTAATTTCCGGCATAGGGGTTAGAGAGTACTATCGAAAGCAAGGGTATAGCTTAAAAAGTTCATACCTGGTTAAGAAGCTGAAGTAAGAACCCTGTTTCAAATATGATATAATAAGAATATGAAACCCATAGTTTTTCCAAGAGATGAACAAGCCCATAACCACATAATAGAATGGTGGTATTTTAACGGACATCTTAAAGGGGATGATGGCCGTCAATATTCTTTTATGGACTGTTTTTTTAGGGCTGACGTGAAAAAGGTCAAAATACCCTTTTTAAAGATCCCCTTGAAGACCGTTCATTTTTCTCATTCCATACTTACGAACATAACTGGTAAAAGATTCTATCCGAACGTGGATCTGGTGTCTGTCATTTCCGAAGACAGTTTTAAAAGACCTTTGCTTTATATAAATTACACCGATCCAATTATCATTGATGGTTATGTGAACCGAGTAATAGAAGAACCTAATCCTTTTGAGTATCATATAAAAACAGAGAGTTTCGACCTTGATCTTAGGGCTACCAAGCCGCCTCTTTTAGAGGGAGGTGAGGGTTATTTGGATCTCTCGGGCCGACGCACTTATTATTATTCCTTTACTAATCTAGAAGCAAGAGGCAGTGTATTCATCAACAATAGGATCGTTAAAGTAAAAGGTAAAGCTTGGATGGATCACCAGTGGGCCAATACTCCTTATGCTCAAGATAAGTGGACTTGGTTCTCCATACAGTTGAAAGATGATACTGAATTGGTTTGTTTTAAATATGGCGAAAAAGAAGAAGATCGTTTGGTGAATATAGTTCATCCGACCGGCCGAATGGAAGAGGCGCGTGATCTAAAGCTGACCCCCACTAAAAGACCGTGGAAAAGTAAGAAGACAGAGGCTGAATATCATCTTTTTTGGAAAATTGAGATACCTTCTAAGGGTATAGAACTGACAGTCGAACCCTTGGTTAAGAATCAAGAAATGATATTCGGCTCCATAAACTATTGGGAAGGCCCTTTGGCCGTTAAAGGTAAATACGGTAAAAAAAGGGTGTCGGGCCAAGGATTTTTAGAGGTTGTTGGTCGACAAGCCAGATACAACTCCCTTCGTTACCTAAAAGATGTCTTTAAGGAGAAACTAAGTTCCTTAGGATTGAAAGGTATAAAAAGAAAAAAATAAGAACATATGAGAAAGATATTTTTGATAACCATATTGTTGGGATCATTTTTTTTATCCGGTTGCGGAAATAGTGAATTTTTTGATCTTTATGAAGTTGAGGTTGAAATACCTTATTATTATATAGTAGTACACAATCTTCCTTATCATGGGGAAAGAACCGCTAATGATAAAATAAAAAAGGATTACGAAAGATTAAAAGAAATGATCTCCCGGGCCGATGAGTACGGGATAAAGCTTGTCTTAATGTTCCCTCCCCAATGGGTGGGGCATATTAAGGGCGGAGATATTTCAGTTTGGAAAGACGCCGGACATGAGATAGCAGTTCGTCATTATGGGGTTTTAGATGAAAATTGGGACGGTTATAGTGATCTTTCAAAAGAAGAAGTTTTAGAAAAAAGAAAGAATATCACCTTTCGCCCGGAAAGGTATTTGGGCGACATGAACGACTTTATGGGTAAAATGAAAGAACTTGATATAGAGCTGAATGTCGGCTGTGTTAACGGGGAGGATAGTCTAGCTTCTCCGACCAAGAGAATGGCTTATGAAGTTTGTTCTGAATTTGCCAACTTTGGACAAGGAGGAAAAGAGGTTAAGAATTTTGAAGCACCGCTTAAGGGCATAAATGAATTCATGAGCATTGGTCAGAACGATCAAGAAGAGGTCAAAAGGCTAACACATTACCTTATTACCGACCTAAAGAAAGAAAAAAAAGCTGAAGATACTTTTTATCGTATGAGAAAAGGGGTTTTCGGGTCAGGTTTTTTAAGCGCTCCTATTGGGTCAGAGGTCTTTTTTACTTGGCTTGACTTCTTACACCAGCGTGATCGTTTAAGCGAAAGAAGCTTAACGATTTCCGAAATGACGAACAAAGGACTGTTGCCAGAAAAACAGATCTCTTTTGAATAGGTTTCTAACAAAAAAGCAAAAGGTGTATACTATATAGTAGTACTTTATTTGTTTTACTTATTATAAAAGAAAAAATATGAAAAAGAATCATATCAGGGTCACAACCCTATTGTTGGCCTTTTCTTTGATCTTAACGGGCTGTTCTTTTCTTCCAGGTGATCTGGGCGATGGTTTGGATGACTGGGCTAAGAAGGGTGACGTTAAGGTTCCTAAGAACATCAAGAAAGACCTTGAAGAACAGAGTCAAATAAATAAATTTTCTGATCATGATGAACTAGCTAGCTTTTTAGAAGAAAAGAGTTTGGAATCAGGATATGGATATGGTGGTTATTCCGGTCAAGCGGTGTTGCGATCTATGCCCATGTCTCCGACAGCCAGCCTAGGAATGGAAAAGAATGTCGCCCTTGACAGTGTTTCTGAAGCAATGGGAGCAACTGATACATCAGTCGGCTATGGAGATGAGGGTGCTGAGGACCATTCAGAGACCAATATTCAAGTGAAAGGTGTTGACGAAGCTGACATAATCAAGAATGATGGGCGTTATGTTTATGCAGTGGTAAAGAATAACCTTTACATAATAGAGGCTTATCCGCCTGAAGAGGCGAAGGTTCTTACTAAGATAGAGTTCAAGTCCCGTCCTAGTGATATATATTTGAACGATGATAAGCTGGTGATCTTTGGTAGGGATTCTGATATATTGACCAAGGAGGTCTACAAAGGATTTAACCGTAGATATAATTATACTTTTTTCAAGGTTTTCGATATTTCTAACAAGAAGCAACCCAAAGAGGTGCGAGATCTTGATTTCGAAGGTAATTATAGTGATTCGCGAATGATAGGGGATTACATCTATTTTGTAACCAATTATAATAACTATTCCTATATCCCGACAGATCCGATATTACCTAGGGTTTTGGAAGACGGCGAAGTGTTGGCGCAGGATTGCGAAGGGATGGGCCGTTGTTTTGCTCCGGAGGTGTATTATTTTAATGTTCCTTATGATAGATATAATTTTGTTACAGTTACGGCTATAAACACTAAGAACGATCAAGAGGACATAAAAGGTGAAGTATATGTTCTTTCCGGGAATCAGAATATGTATGTGTCGAAAGACGATCTTTATATAACTTACACTAAAAGAGTAAGTGAGTATCAATTGGTGATGGCTGTGATGCAGGAAGTGGTCTTTCCGGATCTTTCCAAAAAGAACAGGGAAATGATCAGTGAGATAAAGCGATCCCCGAGCTATATATTGACGGAGAATGAAAAAATGGAAAAGATCGGACGAATAGTGGAGAGACATACCTTGTCTTTGAGTGATGAGGAAAAAAAGGAGCTCGAAGATAGGGTTGAAGAAGAAATGAAGAACAAATATGAAAGTTTGGCCAAAGAGATGGAGAAAACGGTCATCCATAAGGTTTCTATAAATAAGGGCGAGCTTGAGTATAAGGCCCAAGGCGAAGTTACCGGCAATGTACTTAACCAATTCTCTATGGATGAGAATAATGGTTATTTCCGTATAGCCACCACTAAGAATCGTACCTGGTCCAGATATACGGAAGATGGAGAAGAGTTGGAATCTTATAGTAATCTTTATGTTTTGGATGACGATTTGAAGGTGGTGGGGTCTGTTGAGGAGCTGGCTCGCGGAGAAAGGATATATTCGGTTCGTTTCATGCAAGACAGAGCGTATATGGTGACATTCAAACAAGTTGATCCTTTGTTCGTGATAGATCTGAAGAATCCAATGGATCCGAAAGTACTGGGAGAGCTGAAAATACCGGGATTTTCCAATTATTTGCACCCTTATGACAACGAACTTTTGATAGGTTTGGGGAAGGAGACAAAACAAACCGAATGGGGAGGTGTTCGGGAGCTAGGGGTAAAATTATCCTTGTTTGATGTTTCTAATGTCTCCGAACCCAAAGAGGTTGACACATATGTTATGGGCGACGCTGGCAGCAACTCCATAGCCTTAAGGGATCATAAAGCTTTCTTGTTCTCAAAAGATAAGAACTTATTAGTACTACCAGTAACCATAAGAGAGGATGTTGATGGTCGTGGCTGGGGCAAGATGACCTTTTCCGGCGCAGCGGTCTTTGATGCGGACGAAGAGGGTTTTGAGCTAAAAGGTAAAATAGATCATTCTGAGAACCCTTCATCAGACCTTCAAGAAGAAGCAAGGGATTGTTGGAGAGGGTATTGTTATTATGACAACAATGTTCTTAGGAGTTTGTATATGGATGATGTGATCTATACCTTTTCCAATAATTATTTGAAAATGAACAAGCTTGAGGATCTGGACACTTTGAAGATGCTTGAGATCAAAAAAGAAAGAGTGGACGAAGATGATGAGTACGAGATAATAAATTAAAGAATAGAAAAGATCATGGACAAAGAGCTGTGGATAAAACTCATAAAGATATTCATCATAGTTATTATCGTAGCGATTTGTTTATTGTTCGTTTTTTCTCAAGTTATAAAAGAAGAGGAGTATAACTACAAAGAATTAGAGGAAGCTAGACAGAAACAAACGCCGATCTTAAAGGATAGGTCCGAACAATAAGGATAGATAGGCCCCTGCTTTTAATGAGGTAGGGGCTTTTTGATCCACAAAAAAAGCAATATTTGAAGTGATCTTAAGCAGGATATTTTAAGATCACTAATAAAGGATCAAAGGGGCTTCACCTTTTCTAAAAAACAAGTTATAATCTAGAAAAGATAAAAATAAAACATTTTATTTTTATGTACGAAGGAAATGATTATTCCATTAGAATGGAAGGTGACCTTGGTGATGATTGGTTGGGTAACGACTCCGAGCAAGTAAGCCAAGAAGATGATCTTTTTGCGGCCGATGTCGATCCGGACAGCTCTTCTCAGAGTGGTCAAGAGGATCCGGAAGAAGAAGCAAAAGGCCCGCTGGACGTTTTTCGACAAGCAGACGAGGAAACTCGATTAGGAGTGATAAAAAAGATATTCCCAACCGTTCAACAAAAAGAGTTTGTGGACATATACAAAGAAGAAGAAGCTTCACAAGCTGAGCTTACTGATGATGACGATTGGGATATTGAGCCTGTTTCCGGAGATGATTATTTTTTGTTGAAGTATATAG
Organism: uncultured Gammaproteobacteria bacterium; assembly: GCA_964602485.1. Lineage (GTDB taxonomy): Bacteria > Patescibacteriota > Patescibacteriia > Patescibacteriales > WJLG01 > WJLG01. Next base: position 21,684 of record CAZRQU010000011.1, read on the forward strand.
AGAATCATCCAGAGATATTGGAAGAGAAGGAAGAAGATGTAGCTGATGCTTTGGAGATAGATTAGAGAGACAAGACCACCTTTCAAAAGAGCCTGAAGCAAGGCTCTTTTTGCTTATAAAAGACATTTTGACAACAGGTTTCCAAAGAGCTAATATTATAATACCAAAGATTACTTATAAATTTGTTGTGATATGACCTATTAGTTAAAACAACATGATCAAAAAGGAGAAAAATAGTTAATATTCATTTTTATTTATGTTGGAATATAAAAATCTATCACAACAAGACCCGGAAATATATAACTGGGTCGAAAAGGAAACCGAGAGGCAGTCCAAAGGAATGGAATTGATCGCTTCAGAGAATTATGTCTCCAAAGCCGTATTAGAGGCAATGGGAACCATATTTACCAATAAGTATAGCGAGGGCTATCCTAACAAAAGATATTATGGTGGTAATGAGACCGTGGATGAAATAGAGCATATTGCCATTGAAAGAGCTAAACGGCTTTTTTCGGCTGAACATGTCAATGTGCAGCCTCTTTCCGGGTCTCCGGCCAATGCAGCTGTTTACTTTTCTTTTTTAAAGCCGGGAGATAAGGTTTTAGGTCTTAAGCTTGACCATGGCGGGCATCTTTCTCATGGTCATCCGGTCAATTTTTCCGGTATGCTTTATGATTTTGTCCAGTATGGAGTTGACCCAAAGACCGAATTGATGGATCCGGAACAGGTAAGACAGATCGCCTTGAAAGAGAAGCCTAAAATGTTAGTTGTCGGCTTTAGTGCTTATTCCAGAGAAGTTGATTGGCAGAAATTTGCTGATATTGCCAGCGAGGTGGGAGCTTATTCTTTTGCTGATATAGCTCATGTGGCCGGGCTGATAGCAGCCGGAGAAATGAACAATCCGGTGCCGATATTCGATGTGGTCACCACTACTACCCATAAAACCCTAAGAGGACCTAGGGGGGCAATGATAATGTGTAAGGAAAAATACGCTCAACAGGTGGACAAAGGTCTTTTTCCGGGTATGCAAGGAGGACCTCATGACCACATAACTCTAGCTAAGGCAGTTGCTTTTGGAGAGGCGCTAAAACCGGAATTCAAGGAATATGCCAAGCAAGTAAGAAGGAACGCCAAAGTTATGGCTGAAGAATTCATCTCTAAAGGGTATAGAGTGATCTCCGGAGGGACAGATAATCATTTGATGGTTGTTGATATGACCAAGACCGGTGTTAGTGGGAGAAAGGTGGAACAAGTCCTTAATAAGGTTGGGATCTCATGCAGTCGATCAACTATACCGAACGATCCTAATCCTCCAATGAAACCTTCGGGAGTAAGACTGGGAACCCCGGCGATAACCACTAGAAATATGAAAGAGCCGGAAATGAAGAAGGTGGTCGACCTTATAGATAGAGCTATTGATAATAGAAAGGATGAAAAAGCCCTGGAAATAATTAAAAAGGAGATTGAAGAAGTGTGCCAAGAATTTCCTTTACCAACGGATAAATAATAAATAACAATTCGCGAGATATCAATATTCGTGAAAGCAGTATTATGAAACTTATAGACGGGAAAAAGATAGCTGAAAAGATAAAAGACGATATAGTCGCTGAGATAATAAATATCAAGCGTGGTTATGCTTGCTCAAAGGGTCGTCCTGATCTGGCTATTATTTTGGTTGGCGATAGAGAGGATTCCCAGCTTTATGTGGAACTTAAAGAAAAGGAAGCCAAAAAGGTGGGGGTGGACACTCATTTGTATAAAATACCGGTTGACGCTGAACAGAAGGAGGTCGAGCAAACCATAGATTTTTTGAATAGCGACAAGAATATCGATGCGATACTTCTTCAATTGCCTTTGCCAAAGGGATTTGATACCGATGAGTTGATAAAGATGATCGATCCTAAGAAGGATGTGGATCGTTTTCACCCTGAAAATATCAAGAATATATCCCTGGGATGCAGTTTTCGAGAAAAGACCATCCCTCCTTTACTGCAGACCGTATTCGAGATATTGGATGAGATAAAGATCGAAGTTCGCAATAAGATGGTCTGCGCGGTAGTTAATTCTGATATTTTTGGACAAAGTATAAAAAAAGTTTTTGAATGTCGTGGAGCTAGGGTCTCCGTGTGCAGAGCAGACGACAAGGATCTAAAGAACAAAACAAGTCAGGCTGATGTTCTGATCTCAGCAGTTGGACAACCGGGATTAATAAAAGCCGAACACATAAAAGAAGAAGCTTGTCTTATAGATATCGGTATAACCAAAGATGATAAAGGAAAGGTTTTTGGTGATATAGATATTAAAAGCGTTAGCGATAAGGCTGGTTATGTGACTCCGGTTCCGGGAGGAGTGGGACCAATAACCATTGCCACCGCTTTAAGAAACACACTCGAACTTTACAAGGAGAATGAATGTAAATAATAAAAGAATATGCCTAGTCAATATCAACAGTGCGTAGAAAAACTCAAGAAAGTATGTGATATCTTACAAGAAAAGGCTAAAACAGCCAGCGAAAGAAAAAGTATATACGAGCATACTGAAAAGATAAAAGAGCCAAAAAGAACGATAGAGGTTAATATACCTGTAAAGATGGATGATGGATCAATGAGATTCTTTAAAGGATACAGAGTGCAACATTCCGATATTAGGGGCCCTTTCAAAGGGGGTATCCGTTTCCATCCCAAGGTCGATCTGGACGAGGTCAAGTCTTTATCTTTTTGGATGAGCTTGAAATGTTCTGTGGTCGACATTCCTTTTGGCGGAGGCAAAGGGGGGATCGAGGTTGACCCTAGAAAATTAAGTCGTAATGAGCTGGAGACGTTAACTCGTTCTTATGTAGGCTTGTTGCATAAGAATATCGGACCACACATAGATGTCCCGGCGCCGGATGTTTATACCAACTCTCAAATAATGGCCTGGATAATGGATGAGTACTCCAAGATAGCCGGGCATGACGAGCCGGCAGTTGTTACTGGAAAACCGGTGGAAGTGGGAGGATCTTTAGGGCGTGATACGGCTACGGCTCAAGGAGGCTTTTATGTCTTAGAGAACATTTCACAAAAAACCGGCTTAAAAAAAGAAGAGATAACGATAGCGGTCAACGGTTTTGGTAATGCCGGTTATAATTTTGCGCGCATAGCCTCGGAGGCTGGCTACAAAGTGGTGGCGGTCAGTGATTCCAAAGGAGGTGTTTACAATGAAAAAGGTTTGGATATAGACGCTTTATTCCTTTACAAAAAACAAAATGGGTCAGTGGTCGGTTTTTCAGAGTCTCAAAATATAAGCAATAAGGAGCTTTTATGTTTACCTGTGAAGGTTTTGGTTCCGGCTGCTTTGGAAAGGGTCATCACCGAAGATAATGCCGATAAGGTGAAAGCGGAAATAATACTGGAATTAGCCAATGGTCCGGTAACGACCGAAGCTGACGAAAAGTTGAATGCTCAAGGAAAAATGGTAATACCTGATGTTCTGGCCAACGCTGGCGGAGTAGTGGTCTCTTATTTTGAGTGGGTGCAGAATATAAGGAGCTATTATTGGGAAGCGGAAAGGGTGCAGGACCGTTTATTGGCTAAAATGAACCAAGCGACCGATTTTGTGTGGGAGATCAAGGAGCGTTATGATTGTGACCTGCGAACTTCAGCTTATATAATAGCGGTGGAAAGAATAAGAAAAGCTATTGAGTTTAGAGGAGCTTAAGGTCGATCAATAATTTAAAATAACCAGCATTAACAGTTGTTTGAAAAAATAAAAAACCCGAAAGGATACACCTTTTCGGGTTTTTATTTGATAGTATGACATTTTTTTGTTTTTACTGTATTCTATAAATATGAACGAAGATAAAAAAAAGGTAAAAGAGCTTCTTAGGATCCATTATGGATTTGATGATTTTTGGCCTGGACAGGAAGAGGCTATTGATTCGGTGTTGTCCGGCCGGGACACTCTGGTTGTTATGCCGACCGGCGGTGGAAAATCCTTGATATATCAATTACCCGCTTTGACATTAAAAGGGGTTACTATAGTTATATCCCCCTTGATAGCTTTAATGAAGGACCAGGTTGACTTTTTGCAAAGCATAGGCATTCCGGCCTCTTTTATCAATTCTTCTATTATGCCTCAAGAGGCCAAAGATAGAATGAACAAGGCATCCAATGGTGAGTTGAAACTTCTTTATATAGCTCCAGAAAGATTTTATAACCGTGATTTTATAGAGGCGCTTAAAGGTATGGATATAAGTTTGTTCGCAATAGATGAGGCTCATTGTATCTCTCAATGGGGGCACGATTTTCGCCCCGCTTACCTGCGTTTGAGGCAGGCGGTGGAAATGGTTGGGCGTCCCCCGATCTTGGCTTTGACAGCCACGGCGACTCCTGAGGTCAAGGAGGATATAATAAAACAGGTGGATATGCGTGACCCTAAAAGGATGATCACCGGTTTTGCCAGACCTAATTTACAATTCGCGTCCGTTAGGGCAAACGACAAACAAAAAATGGGCTTTATAATCAACACCGTTGAAGCTAATTCGGACAAATCCGGTATTATTTATGCAGGCACCAGAGGGAAGGTCGACGAGATAGCCACGGTTCTTTCAGATAGAGGGGTTGAAGCGGCCGCTTATCATGCCGGTTTGGAGCCGGAATCAAGAAGATGGGTTCAGGAATCTTTCTTAAAAGGAAGAATTAAGGCGATAGTCGCTACTAACGCTTTTGGCTTGGGGATAGATAAACCTGACATAAGATATGTGATCCATCATGATCTGCCGGGAACCGTAGAAGCTTATTATCAGGAAGCTGGCCGAGCTGGCCGAGACAGACAACCGGCGTTTTGTGTTCTTTTTCATTCTTCCAAGGATAGACGCTTGCAAGAGTTTTTCATAAAAGGTGATAATCCTCCACCGGAAGCCATTTTAGAGATCTATGAGAACCTTTTGAGTTATGAGAAAGATTCTATTTTCACTACTTATGGAGAGTTGGCCCAAGGATTGGAAGAAGACCTGCCAGACATGGCCATTGGCACTGTTTTGAAGATATTGGAGAAAGAAGGATATATCCAAAGGAACAATGAAAAAGTCAGTAGTGCTTATATTAGGTTCAATGACAGCTTAGAGGACACCTTGGAGGCTATAGGAAAAAAAGCCAGAAGACAACTGGAAATATTAGCCAAACTTAATGATCGGTTCGGGCAAGAGTTGCAAGCAGGAAAAGAGATAAGCTTAGAGGAAACAGCTGCAGCCATAGAGGATAATCGCGAGTCTTTGGTCAGAACATTTAATTCTTTAAAGAAGAAAGGATTGGTAGAATACCACCCACCTAAAAGAGGTACTGAGATAAGGATCCTTAAAAGGGTTCCCTCTTCTGAAATAGAGCTCGATTTTGGCGCTCTAAAAGAAAAAGCCAGGCGGGCTTACAGGAAGTTGGATCAGATGGAAGACTATGTTTTTTCTCCTCTTTGTCGACATAAATATATCCTTGATTATTTTTCAGACCCTGAGGCTCGCGATTGCGGTCATTGTGATAATTGTTTGACTGGAGGAAAAGTGCTTGCTGAGCAAAGAGAAGAAAGGCCAAAAAGAAGATTTAGATCAAAAAAAGCAGATAAAAATGAAGAGAGGTCTCAAAAAGATTTTCAGGTGGGAGAGAAAAAGGATGTTCTGAATACGAAGTTAACCCAACTGGAAACAATGGACCTGTATAATAAAGGGATGAGCGTCGAACAGATAGCTAAAGAAAGAGGCCTTTCCAAAAGCACTGTCATAGAACATCTTTGTTTTTTGGCCGAAAGATCGTTAGCCAAAAATATAGAGAAGTTAGTGGATAAGAATAAGAGAAAAAGAATAGAAAAGGCCATCAAAGAAGTCGGACATGAAAGACTAAAACCGATCAAAGAGGCCTTGGGGGAGGATTATAGTTATGATGAAATAAAAATAGTGAGAGCTGTTCAGGGCTAACCACCCTGGGGTTGAAAGTCTTTAAGTTCGACATTCCGCCGCCCTAAAAGAGGTGCGGTTTTAGAGTGGTTTTTGATGTAAATAAATAAAAGTGATCATAGCTCGATAAACAAGATTTAAAAAAGGTTTATGAATGGAGATACTAAAAAAAGAATATTAGAGCTGGTTGACCGCAATTACAGGGAGATAGCTGAAGGTTTTTCTGAAACTCGAGGTAAACCGCTGTGGCCGGAAGTGGTCCATATGATGGAAGAGATCGAGTCTGGATCCTCTGTTTTGGATGTTGGTTGCGGTAACGGACGCCTTCTTAGAGCTTTTAAAGATAAGAACGTTAAATATTTAGGAGTGGATTCAAGCCAGGAGTTGATAAATATAGCTAAAAAAGAATATCCGGATCAAAGATTCTTAAAAGGGAATATTTTGGAATTAGGACAAATTCCGGAACATAATTTCGACTATGTGGTCTCAATAGCGGTTCTTCACCATTTGCCAGGACTTGATCTGCGGGTTCAGGCCTTGAAACAGATCAAGAACAAGATAAAGAAGGACGGCCTCGTTATTGTTACGGTTTGGAATCTTTGGAGCCGGCCAAAATATAGAAAATTGATATTCAAATATTTTTTACTTAAAATGCTGGGTAAGAATGATATGGATTTCGGTGATGTTCTTTTTGACTGGAGAAAAGACAAAGAAAGGTTCTTAAGCCAGAGATACTACCATGCTTTTACCAGAAGAGAACTTAAAAAGACCGTTAAGAGGGCCGGGTTGAATATCAGAGAGTATAAGAAGGATAAGTATAATTATTATCTTGTTTTGGAAAGAAAGTGACGATGTGCAAGCTCGTGAGCATAATTGACAAGTTTGTTTAGCTGTGGTAAATTATCAAAGTGATCATGGGTTTAATAAGGCTAGTTGTTCTTGATGGACAAGTAGCCATTTTTATTAATTTGACGCGCATGTAATATGGCGTGTGATAATATTATCAAGAAACATATAATAAATGTCAAAACGATATCGCTTTATTGCCATACGTTTTGCGCTATAAGAAAATATGTCAGAACTAACAACAGCTATTAGGACCGTTTGCGAAGAAAAAGGCTTAAGCTATGAATCGGTCCTGGAAACTATCGAGCTAGCTTTAGCCGCTGCTTATAGAAAGGATTATGGGCAGAAGAACCAGAATATAAAAGTTGAATTCGACCCTGAAACAGGAAAGTCCAAAGTTATGGATGTAAAAGTGGTGGTTGAAGACCTTCCTGAGGATTATGACGAAGAGAAGGCTAAGGAAGCTGCCGCTGAAGCTGAGGAAGGAGAAGAAATCAGAAGATTCAACCCTAAAACAGAGATACAATTATCCGACGCCCAGCTTCTTAAAAAAGGCGCTAAGATAGATGATGAGATAGTGACCGAGCTGGAAGTACCGACTGAATATGGAAGAATGGCTGCTCAGACCGCTAAACAGGTCATTATACAGAAATTAAGAGAAGCAGAAAGGGATATGATATATAATGAATTCAAAGATAAGGAAGACGAAGTCGTTTCCGGTGTTGTGCAAAGAAGAGAGGGGCGCAACGTTCTAGTTGACTTAGGTAAAGCAGTCGGTAAGTTAACCCCGGAAGAACAGATCTATGGTGAAAGGTATCAACCGGGAGAGAAGATAAAGGTTTATGTAAAAGAAGTTAGGTCAGGCTCAAAAGGAGCGGAAATAATCCTTTCCCGTACTTCTGATGAGATATTAAAGAAGATATTCTATTTAGAGATACCGGAGGTCGCCAACGGTCTTTTAGAGATCAAAGCGGTGGCCAGAGAGGCCGGTTCTCGCGCCAAGGTTGCTATTTGGACCGATCAAGAAAATGTTGACCCCATCGGTTCTTGTGTAGGGCAAAGAGGTAGCCGTATCCAAACAATAATCGCAGAGCTTGGAGGAGAAAGGGTGGATATGGTTGAATGGGATGAGGAGCCTAAGAATTTTATCACAAACGCTCTATCTCCGGCTAAAGTTAATTCTGTCGAGCTTAATGAAGAAGAGCAAACAGCCTTGGTTAGGGTGGAGTCCGATCAGCTGTCTTTGGCTATTGGTAAAAGAGGACAGAACGTTCGTTTGGCAGCCAGACTTACCGGTTGGAAAATAGACATTATGGAAGAAGGAGATGGAACATCTGTCAAGATCGGCCAAGAAGAGGGGGAAAATATTGATGATGAGCAGGAAAAAGAAACTCAAGAAGAGGAAAAAGAAAGCAAAGGAACTAAAAAGGATGATGATGAAGAAAAAGGAGCTAAAGCTAATAATAAAGAAGTAAAGAAAGAAGACGATAAGGAAGAACAAGGTGATGATGAGAAAGAGGAAGACGACGACAAAAAGGACAAAGAATAGAAAGTTAATTCAAAGGGATCTGTTATTTTGTGAATGTAAAAATTCCAAATTCCAAATTCCAAATTCCAAAATATGGTCTATATCATAGGGCACAAGTCGCCCGACCTGGACAGCGTGGCAGCTGCTATTGCTTACGCTGACCTTAAGAACAAATTAAAGGACGGCAAGGAGTATAAGCCGGCCATCGCTGGTGATATCAACAAGGAAACAGAACATGTATTGGAAAGATTCGGTTTCGAGATTCCTGAAAAACTGGAAAGTTTAGCCGGCAAGGAAGTTGTTTTGGTCGACCACAATGAATCACCCCAAATGCTAAAAGGTTTTGAAGAAGCTGAGATCAAGGAGGTTTTGGACCACCATAAAGTTAATTTCAGCTATGATAAGCCGATAAGTTTTGAAACTTTGCCATGGGGGTCAAGCGCTACCATGGTTGCTGACAAATTCTTTTTTACCAATGTCGGGTTCGATAAGAACCTAGCCTCATTGATGTTGTCTGCTATTTTGGTTGATACAGTGATCACTAAATCACCTACCTGTACAGAAAAAGACGAACAAGTTATAAAAAGATTGGCTAAAGTGGCCGAGATAGACGATCCACGTGATCTTGGTATACAGATATTCAAGGTTAGATCATCTATAGACGACCTGAGCCCTCAAGAGGTGATAAAGAATGACTATAAAGAGTATGATCTCAAAGACGGAAAATTCTTCATAAATCAGATAGAGACAGTTGATATTAATAACGTTAATGAACGCGAGGAAGAGTTGATCCAAGCAATGAAAGACCTAAAAGAACAGGGTTACCATAGCGTGATCACTTTTGTTACAGATATTTTCAAGGAAGGGTCCAAATTTTGGGTGGTGACCGATGATGAAAATAAGATGTCGGAAGCCTTAGGCAGACCTTTAAATGAAGAAATATATTTAGAGGGAGTTATGTCCAGGAAAAAACAAGTTGTTCCTATGTTGTCAGAAATATTCGATAAATAATAAGTAGTTAATTGGTTAATTAGTATATTGGTCAATTGGTTTTTTAAAAGCCAAAGGTCAACTAGTCAACCAAATACCTAGCTGAAAAATGAAAGTAGAAAAAAAAGAGTTAGAAAGATCACAAATAGAGCTAACAATTGAATTAAATCAGGAGGAATTTAAGCCTTATTTGAAAGAAGGCGCTGACGAGCTTTCCAAAGAGGTTAAGATAGATGGATTTAGGCAAGGTAATGTTCCTTACGATGTTTTGAAGTCAAAAGTGGGAGAAATGAGTATTTTGGACAAAGCCGCCAGAATAGCTATAAATAAGAATTTCGAAAAAGTTATCAAGGATAATCTTTCCGAAGAGCAGCCGGTCGGCCAGCCTCAGGTGGAGATAACCAAATTAGCTCCGGATAATCCGGTGGAGTTCAAGATATTAATGGCTTTATTGCCCAAGGTAACCATTGAAAAATATAAAGACCTTAAGGTTAAACCGGAAGAAGCTAAAATAGATAAAAAAGAAGTAGATAAAACCATTGAGAATATAAAAGAAAGTCGCGCTACTGAAAAGAAAGTGGATAGAGAGGCAAAAGAAGGAGATAAAGTGACCATTGATCTGGAGATGTTCTTGGACAGTGTCCCTTTAGAGGGAGGACAGCAAAAAGGAATGGCCGTTGTTTTGGGTAAGGAATATTTCGTACCCGGCTTTGATAAACAATTGGTTGGAATAAAAGGTGGAGAAACCAAAGAGTTCGAACTTCCTTATCCTAAGGATTTTCACCAGAAGAATTTGGCCGGGAAGATGGTCCAATTCAAGGTGACCGTTATAGATGTCTTTGCTAGAGAGATGCCTGAGGTGAACGACGAATTGGCCAAGAGCTTCGGGTTGAACAGCTTGGAAGAATTGAAAAAGAATATTGCTGAAGGCCTTGAATCAGAAAAGAAACAGGAAGCTAAAAGAAAAACGGAATCCAAGGTTATAGAAGAGGTTCTTAAGCATACTAAATTTTCCGATATACCCGAGGTATTGGTGGAGAATGAGACAGAGACCATGATCAGAGAGCTTGAAGGAAATATAAATTCCCAAGGGGGAAAAATGGAAGATTATCTTTCCAGTCTTAAAAAGACAAGAGATGACTTGAAATTAGAGTTCTCTCCAGGAGCGGTTAAAAGAATAAAAAGTGCCTTGCTTATCAGGGAAGTGGCTGAAAAAGAAGGAATAAAAGTGACAGAAGAAGAGATAGATAAGAAAAAAGAAGAGATGCTAGCTCAATATAAAGGATATCAAAAGGTGGAAGAAAGGGTTAAAAGTCCGGAATATAGAGGCGTTCTTCATAATATTCTTTCTAACCAGAAGACAGTAGATAAGTTAAAGGAATGGAATTTAGTGAAATAGAAAAAAGCTATGATGTATATTATAGATGCTAATAATTTGGCCGGTAAAATAGGGATCTTGGAAGAAGAGAGCTTCGACAAGATATTGTTAGACACGATCAGTGAGCATTTTTCCAACAATAATTGTGATGTCTTTTTGGTTTTCGACAGTTCTGATCCTATGGGAGATAAAAAAGAAGAAAAGGGGATAAAGGTTATTTTTGCCCCAAAAGATGGGAATAATTACCTTTGTGCAGATGATAAGATACTGGAAATAGTAAAAAATAATTTAGAATCTTTTGATTTTAAGGAAGAGATCAGTGTTGTTACTGACGATAATGAGTTGAAGCAAAAGATCCTGATGTTGGCAGAAGAAACAGAGTGCCAAGACAGAGTTCATCTTCTTGCGTGCTCGGAAATGGTAGAAAAGATAAACAAATCCGCCGAAGGGGTGAACGATGACTTTTTCGAACCAAGAGAACTGGAAGAGCAGGATCAAGAAGAGATAAACGAAGAATTAAAAGAGATTTGGGGTTAATTATGCCGGTTTTAGTAAACAACAAAAGAGCTAGTTTCGACTATGAGATATTCGACACCCTGGAAGCTGGCTTAGTGCTGCGCGGACATGAAGTAAAATCATTAAAACAAGGTAATGGTAGCTTGAAAGGCTCTTTTGTTAGTTTTGTTCAAATAGACAAGGGGCGTTTACCAGAACCGGTTCTAAGGAAATGTTTTGTTCCTTTGTATAATAAAGCAGCCAGCGTTAAGGAATATGATCCGGAAAGAGATAGAAAACTGCTTTTGAATAAAAAGCAGATATCACACCTTTTAGGGAAAAAGAGTGAACAAGGATTGACATTGATACCTTTAAAAATATATACTAAGAACGGCTTTGTTAAATTGGCGGTTGCTTTAGCTAGAGGTAAGAAAAAACAAGACAAGCGAGAGTCTATCAAAAAAAGAGAATTGGACAGACAGTCTAGAGCATTGATGAAGAATAAGATAAGAGTCGGTTAGCAAAAGGGGTCAATATTGTAATTTGACAATTGAATAATTTTAAAAAGGGGATGAAAGGCATCGACAATAATAACTTTAGCTGGTATTCGAAAACGTGTTCCAGTGCTCACGTAAAACTTTATCTGGAGGATTACAAGTGCCAAAAAACTTGCTAGCAAAGCTGCCTTCTCTTGGAAGGTCCCAGCTTTCGCTCCTGTTGCCGCTTAAATAGCCGCGACCATCCGTCCCAGCGACTCCTCTAGTTGGATCGCGGGTGTCAAACAAGAGGATAGATCTTCCGTTTTTCCTTTGAGCGGGATTTCGAAACCTAAAAAGGATCGCCTATCTTGTTTTGCTTGATCTATAAAGGATAGGTTAAACCCCAGATCAAGCTACTTTTCGTAAACATATCAGTAAAAGCTTATTGGACGCGGGTTCAACTCCCGCCATCTCCACATTTTGCGGCATGGCCGCAAAATGTGTCCCGAGGTCGCCTGCGAACGAGGGGCTACAC
>CAZRQU010000012.1:0-10287 GCA_964602485.1 uncultured Gammaproteobacteria bacterium
TGGTACAAAAATTATCAATCCGATCATCACTGATACCAATGCCGAAATCATCACGGCGGCGGCTGTGATGTCTTTTATCTCCTTTACATAATTGTGTATCCGAGGTTTGAGAACATCGGTTATGCGCTCAACCGCGCTATTGGCCAATTCCATTATTATAACCAGACCGATAACAAATATCAGCAAAGACCATTCAACCGGTTCTATTCTAAAATAAAAACCGGCTATCATTATAATTATACCAATTATTGCTTGTATTCGCAAATTCTGTTCTTCCTTAAAAGTCTTGACCAAACCGCGAAAGGCATAAAGGAAACTCTTTGATAATCTTTTAAAATTAAACATTGTTGCTATGATCTTTATTCTTCAATTTTTAAGAATTAAAAATTGGAACTTAAAAATTGTTTACAAAATTAAAAACTAAAAATTACAAAATTCTAATAAATTCTTCTCCTTCTTTCACCATCTTCTTCCTCTTCTCTTCCGTGTCGTCCTCGCGCCCTATAAGATGCAAAAGGCCGTGTACTAAAATGAATATCAATTCATGGTCATAACTATGCCCCAATTCTTTGGCTTGTCTCTTTATCTGCCCGGGACATATCAATATCTCTCCCAATGACGCACCCTCTCCTTCAAAAGACAGCACGTCCGTAACCTTATCCTTTTCCCTGTAGCTATTATTCAATTCTCTTATCTTCTTCTCGCCGACAAAGGCAATGGAAACATCTTTGTCTGACACTTTATGATATTTTAAGAAACTCTCAACTGCTTCTTTTACCTTCTTTTTAGGAACTTTTGCTTTGGTCGTGTTGTTTATCTCTACCATATAATACTAATGTCATACGAATAACTCATAACTCATAACGCGTAACGCGTAACAAGTAAAACTCTAAATTCTAAATTCTAAACCCTAAACAAATCCAAATGACCAAAACTCAAAACTCTAAATAAATACCCAAATTACTAATTACAAATTACTTTCCATGTTCCAAATTACCGATTACCTTAAATGACAAAACCTGAATACTCTATACTGAATACTAATTACTAATTATCAACTTCAAAACTATTTATCATCACTTTGAACAAGTTATAATAATCAAGAGAGTCTTCCTGAGCCGGTGAATAATCGAATATGTAGACATTTTCTTTGTCGTTATCCGTTAGGTAGAAGATCCGTCCATTATTATGATAAAGTCCTTGCCAATTGTCTCCGGATACTATATCTTCCTCGTTTGCCTCTGATTTGGGCAGAAGGTCCTTGACCCAAGACAATATCCCGGCTCCCTCTTTGTTCGGCTGAGCTATCAAATTAATGAATGACCCATCTCCAATAGCAAACACCACAGAATCATTATTACCAACCACGCTCAGATTCCATTCCTTGGGATAAAGCAAAGAATACTGTAAATATTCATTCTCATATCTGCTTATAGCGTCATTACTATAAAGTTTATCAGTATTCACTGGGTTGTATAAGGAAAGAGTTTCAGACAGGTCATCATAGCCATCGCCATCAGTATCGGTCGAAGATGCCAATGATCCTAAAAGTTGCTCCTCTTTATCAAAAAGACCGTCATTGTCAGAATCAGAAGTATTTATTACCAGATCATCCTCTGCCTCATCTTCTGCCGTACTGGTAGATGTCTCGTCAGTAGAAGTAGCTATCTCTTCACTGCTGGTAGCTATTTTCTTGGTGCTAGTGGAACTGTCGTCTGAACCGATATTGGCCTTGATACTTTTCTTCTCTTCGCCCTTCTCCTCTTCCTCCTCTTCTTCTTTGTTTTCTTCTTCCTCCTTGCTGGCGACTTCTTTCTTATCCTCTTTCACTTCCTCTACCTGTTCCTTCTTTGTGACGATCTCTTGTTTCTTTGCAGCCTTTTCCTGAGTTTCCTGTTGGCCCTTTTCAGTCTGCGGTTTGATGAAATACATATAAGCGGCGATTATTAGACCGATCATCACTAAAAAACCAAAGCCGATTATGATCGCTCCGATCATTTTCGTTTTACTAGTATCTGCCGGAGAGGCTGATGTCTTATATTTCTTAGGCATCATATGAAAACGGATATTCTTTTCTATATCGTTCTCTATATTCTCTTCTCTCTTTTCGGCTGCAGCTTGCTTGGCTGTCTTTGGTTCATCTTCGGATACCTTATCTTTTTTCTCTTTTGTTTTATCCATAAATAAAATTCTTTTTAAGCTGTTGGATCATAACCGCTTTCGACTTCGACCCCATCCTCATAGCCGTCACCGTCAGTATCGGGGTTCAAAGGGTCGGTCTTGTACTTAAGGACCTCTTCTGAATCGATCAATCCATCATCGTCCGAATCCTTTTTTAAAGCGTTGGTCTTATATTCCAAATATTCATCGCCATCGAACAGACCGTCGCCGTCGGTATCCTTATTATCTATATCGGTTCCCAGTGCCTGCTCTTCTTTGTCTGTTAAACCATCACCATCCGTATCTCTATCTCCTGCCTCTTCAGGTTCTTGTTCTTCATTCATGCTTTCATCAGTAGTGGTTCCTGTCTGCATGTCTTTAGTGCTAGTAGAAGCCGGCAATCCTTCTTGGCTAGTGGTAGCCTGATCCATATCTTGTTCCATGTCCTGCATATCTTCGGTCCCGGTAGCACTTGGCATACCTTCAAGATCCTCTTCAGCCATATTATCTTCATCAATACCTTCGCCGTCTTCTTCCAACCCATCTTCATCATCTACTGTTTCGTCTTCCATTATGTCTTCTTCAATACCACCTTCTCCGCCAAGGTCCTGTTCTATGGCCGGCTTTTCTTCAGGTTTATTCAAAAAATCAAGCCCCTCAAACACCACAAAGCCCATAAATCGATTAGCGACCACGAATCCCGCTATACCCAAGATCAAGAATATTAACACTGCTATCAATAATTTTATAACCCAAGCGCCTCCTTCATCTTGGCCTTGATCGTTATTGCCGGCAGCGTCTTTGGCCTGTCCTTTTGGTGAAGCTGATGATCCGGGCTGGCTACTTTTGTCATCCACTTCAGCAAACATATCCTCCACTTCTTGGTTGGGTTGCTTATTCTTAGGAGGGACTGCGGTCGGATCTTGCCCCGGTGTCGGAGCCTTAGCAGGGCCATTGCCTGCTCCCGGTTGATTTCCTTGTTTTGGATCTTTTTGGTCTGCGTTTTCGAACATAAAATATATAATGTTAATTTTTATTTATTTTTACATTGAACCGCACCCCTTTTTAGGTTGCGGGGGAAAGTTTAACCAATCTATTGCAATTCTTCTTTTTTAGCTATTATAAAATCATCCACGTAAAAATCCGTTCCGTCGCCGGTACTATTATATCCTATTCTCAAACCGGCTAAATTCCTAAGTATTCCACTGTTGTTATACAGACCAGCCAAACCTTCAGTGTATTCAAAGGTGGTCATATAAAGTTTCCAGCCGCCATATCCGCCTTCGTGCTCACCAGCCGGGATACTGCCTAAAGACAATCTTGGATAACAATTGGTTTGGTATGGTTCACCGGTTTCCGGATTGATATTGGTATAACGGCAACATCTATTAGAATTATCTTGGCACACTTCCCAGCCGGAAGTCCTTTCGCAACGATCGTTCGTATTGGTCAGACACTGTCCGGACCAAGTAAGGCTGTAAGCTATTTCCGGCCTTATACTGCGGGCCAATTTCCCTTTGTAATAAAAAGCCATCAGATATTCTTCTCCGACTTCCCAATTCAAATTGGAAACATTATAAGTAAAACCCGTTCTCATGACCTTGTTGGTATAAGGCCAGCTGAGATTCTGTCCATTGTTGAATACGCAATCCTGCCCGCAATAATAGGCCTGATCGTCAAAATCACACTGACTGCCATCCCAAGTGAACCTATTAGAATAAGGATAGGCATCGTACTCCGGGCTCTTCCTGTCCACCAGATCCTGTCCGCATCTGCCCGGATAAGGTATTCCCGGTTCTTGAAATATATTCAAACTCTGACTGCCCAAAAAAGAAGCTTCATCTGATATTCTGGTATAGGCCCTGTTATCATTAAAGGCGCTCCAGCCGACCGGCATACTACCCACTTGCCCGTTCTCAAAACTAACATTGGTAAGAGCATTCTTGAAAGTAGAATTGGTCTTTCCAGGGACCATTATTATCTCATCCGAATCACCGCTCTCATTACCAGCTTCGTCCACGGCAGTGACAGCAACATAGTACATAGCCTCATTGTTAGCTATCGGAAAAGAAGCTTTTGTATTATCGCGTCCTTGAACCTCTATGAATTCTCCATAAAAAGCATGATCAAGCCCGTAATATACCTTATATCCTACCGTATCATCTTGATTGGCTCGCCAAGTGACCGTTATGGAATCGGATATGTTCATTCTAGTATCCAAATAACTCCTGTTATCTTCCTCTTGACCAATGGTGGTTGATGCCTCATTGGAAGACAGGCTTGACCCTCCATCCCCTGAATACTCGACCACGAAATAGAAATAATAAGGAGTACCGGTAGCCAGTCCTGATAAAGTGACCGTCTCGCCTATTGACAGAGCGTCAATTCCGCTTATGGGGATATTCTCCGTATAGTTCTTATCCTCTTCTGTTCCGTAGTAAAGGACTATCTGCCCTACCCTATCCTTAACATCAGCGTAGGTCCCTGGCTTCCAACTAGTACCGTCGCCCTCGCTTGATCCGGCTTCCGTATCCACTGTCCAACTGAATTGAACTTTTCCTTCCTCGCTATCCTCATCATAATAAGAATCTGCCCTGCCTACTATATTATACCAGCTGGAAGAAGCAGTAGCATAAACATTTTCAACCCTTTGCGGAGCCACTTCATCAGCCGGCACTTTTGGATAATTATCTTCTGCCGGATATCCATAATCACTCTCACTGCCGTCTTCGCTCACTGCCGTTAAGGCAAAGTAATAGTCTTGCCCATCCTCCAAGCCTTCGACCACCAGATTATCCCCGGTGTTATACGGCGCTTCCCCGGTTTCAACGCGTATACTGTCCTCAAAAGGCGGACCGGGAGCGGTGCCATAGTATAATTTATAATAAGACACAGTTTCGCCACTCGGTGCCGGTACCTCATCCCAATCGAACTCCAAAGCTTCACCTTCATCAACCGCAAATATGCTCAAACTGGTTCCGCTTAACTCCGGAGCCTCTTCGCGGAAGAAGAAAGATTCTTTTAAAACCGCTCGATAACATCTTCCACCTAACCCACAAGGGTCATCTATATTCAACCCGGCGCAATCACCGGTCGGATCACTGCATCGCAGATCGTCCGAACTACCTCTAATGACCGTGTCATCGCTCATTATAGCCGGCAGGTCATCAGCTGTGCCATACTCTCCGCTATCGCGGCAATAATATAATTTATAACTGTAATCATAGCATGAATTACCTTCCAAACCGCTACTGCAATTATCCTCTTCATCTATCCAAGGATACCATTCACCGCTCACCGGGTTTACCGGCGGCCAAGGGTTGTTGCAGATGAAAACCTGAATATCGGAAACATCACTAACTCCATCTCCGCCTAATCCGTAAGGATTATCCGTAATATTTATTTCGGCTGTAATATCGGTTTCCGCGTCCGTAACGTCCGACTGAGCTTCGATCAATCTTTGGTTGTCCTTATTTTCCGGTATTTGTCCGTCTTCCGGATCATAATTAACTACCGATGGATTATTTATATCCCAATTCCAATCCCAATCATAGATATTCTCTACTCTGACCAATTTTTGTTGATCTGCACTCAAGGCAGTGGCAATGAACAATTTGTCATTATCAGCTATGGTATCATAGGTTTCGCCTCCGTAATTATCATCTAGCTCTTTAAGGTCATCTTCAGATCTATTGAACAAATAAGAGCTTGGTTCCAATACCACCCGATCCACTTCACAAACTCCTAAAGTGTCCTGATCCTCCATGGTCTTAAAGGACCAAATATAGGAATTGCCGTAAGTCAAACCGTTGAAGGCGGCCGTATTATCTACTGGAGAATTACTACCATCAAAACCATTTCCCCACAGGTCCAAAACGCCTTCTCTTAGAACATCAGAAAAGTCATCATCGCCTTTGACTATCACATAATATTTAGTGTCAGTATCAAGTAATTCTATCGGGGAGAACATTATTTCGGTGGTATTGCCAGAATGACTGCCAGACACCGATCCGCGTACCGCGCAATAATTTCTGGTCGACGAAGGCGGAGCTGAAGCCAGAGCATCTCGGCTAAAAAGCTTAGCTATCGGCCTGCTTATAAAATTATATATTTTATAAAAAGTCTTAACTATTATATTCTTATCTTCATAACCTTCCCCGGCCTCGGCTAGATATTGAGTACCTTCCGGGCAAGTGGTATCATACTCGCCTAGAATTATCATATTCCCGGAAAAACTGGAGATATTCATCTTTTGATCGAACTCGGCAGTTATGGCTATATTGGTACAAGTCTCGGTATAATTCGGATCACTCTCCGGTAATAGATCGGCTGGAGAGGTTTCAGCCACACTGGCCCTGGCCCGGCAGCAAGTATCATTACCACAACCGAACTGATCCGGATCGCCACAATGAACATCTTCGCTACAGCCACAACAAAGTCCGCGCTGGCAATCTTCCGGGTCGCCGGTCGAACAGCCACAAGGATCTTTGTCGGGTTGGCATGACAAACCGGCAAAATCGGTTTCCGGCAAAGCGTTGCACTGGTCATCTGCTTCCGGCAAGGTAGGGTCACAGCAACAAACACCGCAAGAAGGATAACCGGGTCCACTACCATCCTCGTTCAAACATTCAAAGGAACAACCACTGACATCACAAACATCGGCGGTAGTACTGGCACAACCCAGACCGATACCTTCTTCTTCACCAGAACAACCGACAGTGGAGCTAGCCTCGTTGGTAAAATATCTGATATCGCCACCTGTTGGTTCGCGAAAAGGATCTAAACTGCTTGGCGCTGAATTAGTCTCATCACTACACTCGAAATATCCGCAATAAGCCAATCCGCCATCCAAGACTATCTCTTCGTCATCGCCATTATTACTAATTTTGTCCTGTCCGTCAGGCAAATACCCACGGCAACCATCCTCATCCATAGCATCTATACAACAAGCTGCGCTATGAATATTGCAAGCTTCTGGGGAGCTTAATTGGGCACAATCACGACAAACCCCCATTGGTATTCCATTGTCATCCAAAGGTCCGGCATCCACATCGCAATATTTATTTTGGCTATTTGAACAATTACAAGCCTCATCTGAAGCTGCCTGTTCTATGGCCGTAACATTTTCCATATCACCATCAAAATCAACTCGACAACCAGAACATAATCCTAAATTAGGATTATCCTCTTCAGTTTCCGTACCGCAAGCTCCGGAACAGGTCAACTCTGCGCAACAGTCCTCATCTTCATTGGCCTTCCGACAACAACATTCACATCCGGGAGTCTTCTTTTCTTTACAGGTTCCGTCGCTCTGGCAAGCCGAACCGGCTGGACATATATCAACATTGTCGGAGCACACGCCCTCAAGGTCATCATCACCATCATCTACACATTCAAAGCCTTCATTACAAAGCATGCAAGTTTCGCCCTCATTTACGCAAGCAGCCACATTATCTCCCTCTATACTAAGCACCTTCGTCCATCCACTAGGGCAACTCACTTCTTCAGCTACATACATAACTCTTACTCCTGATCCATTATACTCTATACATTCGGCTTCTACGGACTCTCCTAATATATCTTGAGTAGAAGAGGCCAGATCGCAGGTGGTTTGAGAGTCATCCAGGCAAACATCAAGAACACTATCATAGGAACAGCTGACCGAAGATGAAGCGCAATCACCTTGACTGGCGCAAGCTGGGTCGCATTCACCGACTATTTTATCCGTCACATTATCCCTAAAAGAGCATTGCCCCGGGGAATTAGGACAAATTACCGCTAAACACTGTCCTTCTTCTTCGCTCATCTCTGTACAACTGCCGAAATCGCCTTCCAAGGTGGAAGTCGCCGGACTGGTGCTGAATTCCCATTCGTAGACACTGGAAGGTATATCCATAGAACAATCACTAATACTATCCTGACAACGTCCGGATTTATAACTACCTTCCGGACAACATACTTGAGTTCCTCCACAAACCTCATCTGGATCATCAGCATCCAAACAGGAACCGACCGTAAAATCCACACTGTTTCCTTCTAACTCCGGCGTGTCCTTCACTACTTTCACCGGACCGGTGCGAGCGTCAGTATGGACCACAGTATCCACCCGGTCAGGGCGATTGACGGCTGATTCATTGAAATCGGTATCCCAATAATATATATCGCTTCCGGCAACATCTCTATCGCGATAAAAACGCACCTTGCTGTTAGTGTCTTGAGTATCAAAATATTCTCCCCACAGACTTATTTCATCTCCTGGTTGTCCAATGACCGGTTTTATCTTACATAAAGAAGGCAAAAGCGGCAGATCGCTATCGACCCTAAAAGTACTAGTGCTAAGAGAGCCGGTGTCCACGGTCCCGCTCTTTAATTGAACTGTTATAATATGATCATCATTGTCTATTATGTCCGGCACTTTTACTATTATCTGTTCGTCTCCCCAAACACTGTCGGCGCATATGTCAGGGAATTCATAACTAGCTTCCACTCCTGAAGACTCACTACCGAAATATACTTTGGAAGCGGACTTTGACAAACCAAAACCTTGGCCATAGATGGTAACATATTGGCCAGGTGCTCCGGCATAAGGTTCAAAGGCGGAGATAAAAGGCCCGCTGCGATCGTCAGAAACTTTTCTAAAACGGAGATAATTACTATTTTGGCCAGCTCCACCGGCAACATAGGTCGTGGTGTTGCCATTCTCTATATCAGGAACATCTGCTTGTCCGTCTATAGGACTGATAAACCTTTGGTTCTTGGCCGGTAAGGAACTTGAGTAGGTTCCAAACAAGGCATTGCCTGATGTCAGGTTGACACCATCATACTCCAAAGTGTCGTCCAGATCGCCTTCTTCTGGGCTCAACTTACAAAGACCCGGTTTTGATATATCATTCACTAAAAAATCATTTATGACCGGCCCGACATCGTCATTGGTGTCGTCATCCTCCAGATCACTTCTCACTATCCTTATAGGCCCTGTCTGCGCGCCGGAAGGAACCACTATTATTATTTGATCATTGGACCAATTAGAATCACAATCGGAATTGACAGTGGCCGGGTCATCCCCAACAGCATTAAGATCACTACCATCCCAAAAAAGGACTTGGCCGGTAGTGGAACCAAAATTCCTTCCGCCAATACTCACTATATTGCCAACCGCTCCGTTCGGAGTGTCGGTATTACAAGTGGTACCGCAATCATCATCGGAGGAACAGCCAACGTCAGGGTCGTCATCACAGAAACCGCCGATCGGTGATATCCATTCAATGACCGGAACATTACCGCAAACGCAAGTGGTATTATCACAAGTATAGCCATAGGAACATTTATCCTGGTCCGGTTCACAAACCCCTGGAGTACTGGTGGCATTACAAGCATCGCCCTGTCCTCCGCCTTCCTGACAGGTACATCCAGAATCAACATCACAAAAAAGACCGGTTCCACATATACTGTCATCCGGGTCGCATTCAGGGGTGGACGTAGCTCCATCGCAAGGAGTGCCGACCCCGCCGCCTTGGCAAGTACAGCTAGAAGGTTCGCAATATTCCCCGGGGAAGCATTCGGAATCATCCGGGTCGCATTCAGGTGACATGGTATTCCCATCACAGCTAACTGTCGGGCTTGGACCGGGGCCGGGCCCTGGGCCGGGTCCTGGGCCAGAACCGCTTCCACCGGTAGTCGCCTCTAAAAGAGACGACAATACAAAAGAAGCTATAGCAAAAGATGATAATATTATAAGAAGTCCTATAATAGCACTTATTAGAACCTTTTTGGCCTTGCTCACCTTCTCTTCATTACCGTTGGAAGTCATCCATAAGAACCCGCCATAGATTATTATAGCCACCGCCAAGATCCCCAGAAAAGCCAATACTATCCTAATTATATTGGTAACGATCACTCTTGGATCCGCATCACCCAATCCGGTCGCTTCTCCGTACTCGGTGCCCAGATCCTCCTCGGCCAAAGCCAAAGAACTCTCAGGAAAAGCAAAAACAGCCGTTAGCATCAAAAGCACGGAAAAAACCAAGAATATTACCTTTTTACCCTTATGTCTTATCATTCGTAATTCTTATATTCGTAATTCTTATATTCGTAATTCTTATATTCGTAATTCTTATATTCGTAATT
>CAZRQU010000012.1:10387-32694 GCA_964602485.1 uncultured Gammaproteobacteria bacterium
CGTAATTCTTATATTCGTAATTCGTAATTCGTAATTCGTAATTGATTATGGGCAGTCCCCTGTCGGCCCCAAAACATCCACCTCACTACCATCACAACAAGAAGGCTGGAAATCGGAAACCGAGCATCCGGGCCCGGAACTGGGCTTGAAACAATTTTGATAAATATCTTTAACGCCTGACCCGATCTGTCCCCGGTAAGTGACTGATTCGGCCAGCATACTATGTTTTATCATTAGCTTGGTCTTATCCACCTGACCGTTAAGATCGGTATCCAGTCCATCATTGGTGGTCCAATATCCCGGAGCTAGACCTCCCAAACTCCAAAGGTTCACATTCTTATGCATTATTTCTCCTCCTTGTTCATTCTTTATTATCGTATAACCGGTCTTTAAGGTGGAAGACATAAGCATCTTATCAAAAACCGCTTCGGCAGGATCGCTCAAGCTGGCTCCATTGCTATTTGGGGATATATTCTCTATGACCGGCGGTTCTATTTCCATTTCTTCGCTAATATAGAAACTCCACCTGAAATTATCACCCTCATCACAGAAATAGGTTGGGATCTCTATATCATTACCGCACAAAGAAGAACTGATAGTATCCCTAACACAAGCTCCCAAGCCGGGCTGATCCTCATTCTCGTTAAGTATGAATATATTCCCATCACGGTCAAGCTTAGCATCATTGAAGCCTATGGCCTGCATAGCGAACCTTTGAGCAGCTAAACAAGCGGCTGATCCCGGATCACTTTCACAAGGAACTCCTGAATCAAAAGTGCCGGTGACATCAGCCAAAATAGCATCTTGATCTATCCTGGTTTCCGTAACTGCCTCTATTATATCCTTGATATCATCCTGACACTGTTGATCTGAAGAATATTGAGGCGTATTGTCGCTGAACCATTCAACCGGTCCTTCAGCGTAACCATTGCGGTCGCCGTCAAAAGAATTGAGAGCCGCATCCATAATTCCATCCATCGCCTCCACATCGACTCCCGGGTAATTTCTGGTTCGGCTATCTGGATAATTGCCTTCTAGATTCTCTTTACATACATTATCTATACAAGAATCATAAGGATTTTTGGAAGAACAATCAGGATCGCCTGAACAGCTAGCCAAACTGGCCGGGATCAATTCCACGCGCAAGTGGCTATTCTTAGGCAGGCAATATATAGGTTCGCCGCAACCATTGACACCGCACTGGTCGTCACTTATAAACTCAACCGTTTTATACTGATTGGACAATCTAAAAGTTCCCGGAAGATGATCGCCTTCGCAAGTGCCGGCAGAACAATTATAAGAAGCGCAATCTGCATCAATAGAACAACCGTCACCGTCTCTGGCAGTGGATTCGGCATTGACCACGCGTATATGATCATTTATATCGGAGGCCGGGCCGGAAACAGTGGTCGGCATAACCGCTTCATTGAAATTCATTTGAATAACCGAATTCATCGGCTGATCCTTTTTATCATTCACTGTTGCTGTCTGCACTCTATCGCTTCCTCCTTGCATTCCTGAAATATCCAATTTAGAACCATCACTGGTCTCTATTATTATGTCATCACCATCAACTCCGGCGACCCTAGCTTCTACATCCACCACATTTCCGGAAGCAGAAGCGTTGATGCTCGGATGTCCGTCTATGGCTGACGCTATATTAGCGGCAGTAGCGTTCACATCGGCGCCCAGGGTTATTTGATTATCGGTAGATGCCGAAGGGACGAAAGTATAAACATCCCGACCAATGGTCAAAGTATCGGCCTGGACCTTAGGGGATATGCTTATCTCCCATTGGTTACCGGCGGAAACTTCACCGTCAACCGTTAAACTGAATATATTATCGAATTCCACTGTCTGACCGTTGAATTCCGAAGCTCCCAATAAAGTTCCTCCTCGGCTCAATTGGGCGCTTACTCCGCCGTCCAGGACGGTAACGGTCATATCCCCTCCCTGATCGTTATTTTCGTAAACGGCTATATCCTGGATATCGGGACCGACGATCGTATTGCTGGACTCCAAAATGGAAGAAGTATATACATCGGGGTTGGCATCCACCGCGATCGACCCTTGGGCTCTGGCGGCATTAGAAGTAATTGAAACCGAATCGCGGATATTGTCCGGAGGCGGGAAGCTCCTGCCTTCCCTGAGCTGTGGCGGAGTTAGGTCCAATACATTACTCACTTCGAATTTCCATTCCACATAATTGTTGCGACAATCATCAAAGACAGGCGTTCCGTCAGACTTAGTGACTTCTCCGGCTCCTTCTTCATTATTGGAAATTAACATTGTGTACCAAATGAACTCCGATGGAGAGCCAAGATAAACGCCCGGAACGAATACGAAAGTTCGACGATCAGCTGTGTCGTAAACATTAACATCTTTTATATAAGTAGCTTCTGGATCATCGCCTGATCGATATAACTTTATACGACCGTCATCTCGTATCGGATCGCCGTCGCAGCGCCCATCCCCTCCGTCATCACAAACAGTGGCAGAATCAACCTCTTCTCGGAAAGTTATTATAATAGAAGTGTTGCGTGGAACATCATTCTGGCCGTCTGTTGGGTAAATGCTTTCCACTGAACAATTACCCAAAACACCAATACCGCCTGATCCGCCGACAGAAGGCCCACTTGATCCGCCCGAACCTGCGCCGGTGGCATCCAACATTCTGGAGAGCACGAAAGTAACGATAGAAAAGGAGGATAATATTATCAACAGGCCAATGACCGCATTCCTTAATGTCTTCTTGGCCTTGGCGATCTGTTCCTCGTTACCATTGGATGTCATCCATAGGAATCCTCCATACATTATCAACCCAACGGCTATTATCCCCAAAAATCCCAAAGCTATCTGGATTATTCGAACGGCTATGACCCGCGGATCTGTTCCCGGGAGCCCGGTCTTTTCAGCGTATTCACTACCTACATCCACAGCCTGAACGGGCACGAGAGCGGGGAATAAAAAAGTGAAAAACAAAAGGAGCATAACACAAAAAATCACCCTTTTGCTAAAAAAATATTCAAAGGTTTTCCTTTTGCCTTTTATCATCTTATATTGGCTATTGCCTTATTATACTATTTAATGTTATTATAACATAAATTTGATGTATGGTATATAGTCAGATCGTCTTGAATTCCATATCCCAAATTATAAATTCCATATCCCAAAATGACCATTGAACAAATAATAGAAAAAATAAAAGAAAACAACCCGCAAGCAGACACGGATCTGGTCAAATTAGCTTATGATTTCGCTGATAATGCCCATAAAGGACAGATGAGAAGAAGCGGTGAGCCTTACATACAACATAGTTTGCATACTTCTTTTATGTTGGCTCAAATGAAAGCCGACATAACCACCATCATAGCGGGCCTTTTGCATGATGTTCCCGAAGATACCGGTTGTCCGATCAAGGAAATAGAAAATAATTTTGGTAAAGAGGCGGCTATCTTGGTAGAAGGAATAACCAAACTTGGAAAAATAAAATACCGCGGAATAGAAAGGTATAGGGAAAACCTACGCAAAATGGTCTTGGCTATGGCCAAGGATATCCGAGTGATAATGATAAAATTCTGCGATCGTCTTCACAACCTTAAAACCTTAGATGTTCTCCCTCCGGAAAAACAAGAAAGAATAGCTAAGGAAACTTTGGAAATATACGCCCCGATCGCCGGAATACTGGGTATCTGGCGTTTAAAATGGCAAATGGAGGATATTTGTTTCAAGTATTTGTACCCGGAAGAATTCAAAAAAATAGAGTATGAATATGAAGTGGAAAAAAAGGCTGAAAGGAACCAATATATACAAAGATTAAGAAGGGTTCTAACAAGAGAGCTGACAGAATCCGGATTGAACTTCAAGATAGAGGGAAGATTCAAGCATCTATATAGTATATATAGGAAAATGCAGCAAAAAAACAGGCGATTTGATGAAATATATGACGTTTTCGCCCTTAGGATACTAACGGACAATATATCCGATTGCTATAAGGCCCTAGGCCTGGTGCATTCCATCTGGAAGCCTAAGCCCGGACGCTTCAAGGACTACATAGCCATGCCCAAGCCGAATGGTTACAGGAGTTTGCATACCACTGTGTTCGGACCTGAAGGTAAATCGGTCGAATTCCAGATCAGGACCAAAGAAATGAACGACGAAGCCTTGTATGGTATCGCTGCTCATTGGCACTACAAACAGAAGCAGGGAATGGATGGGATCAGGCAACCAAAATGGGTAAACGAGATCCTGGAAATGCAGAGAGAGATAAAAAGTACTCGTGATTTCCTGCAAAATGTAAAATTCGATGTCTTTAGGCATAGGCTTTTCATATTCTCCCCCAAAGGAGACGCTTTCGAACTTCCTGAAGGGTCCACTCCGGTAGACTTCGCCTATGCCGTCCATACTGATGTAGGCAACAAAGCCGTAGGGGCCAAAATAAACGAAAAAATGGGTAGTCTAGAGCAAGAATTAAAAAATGGCGACCTAGTAGAGATAATAACCGACAAGAATAAAAAATACCCTTCCCCCGGCTGGCTAAAATTCGTGAAAACCAAAAGGGCCAGGGAAAAGATCAAACAAAACGAAAAGAAAAACCCTTTTCTCGGATTATTCAAAAAACAATGATCGTCAACTGCTCCGAGCTTCTGGTCGGAGCCCGACATCCCGTCGCCCTAAAAAGCGCGGGGCTTGAAAAGAATTTCGATATAAATAAAAGACCGCCCTTTCGGGCGGTTCTTTTATTTATATCTCTTTTTATTTCTGCTATCTTCACTCAGCTTGCCGATCTTTCTTAAATACTCATTCTTCTGTCGCAACTTCAAACTGGTGAGAGCGTATTCTTTTTGTTTTCTTTTATTCTTCTTCGGTGCCAAGGATTTCCTTCCCCTAGCCTCATTCAATCTCTTGCTTGATCTTAAGGCCTTGTTGAACTTCCTTAAAAAACTCTCGAAGCTCTCGCCTTTTTTCCTCTTGAATTCTGTCATTTTTAACCTCCAATCTATTTATTTTATATTAATTATTCTCTTCGAAACTTTCCATTCTTTTGACTATTTCGGGTTTTGTCTTATTGAAATCTACCACCTCCTGATTACCTGATTCCATATCCCGGAAAAGTATAGTCTCGTCATTCACTTCTTTTTGCCCCAATATCAAAGACAGTTTGGCTCCAAAACGATTAGCTTCTTCCAGTTGCCCCTTTAAGCTATCTTTAGTAAAAGCTTGTTTCACATTAAAACCGGCCTTCCTTAGTTCCTCAAAAAGGCTAATGGCCAAACGTCTGGCATTATCACCTAGTTGGGCAATGAATATCAAGTTATTATTCTTTCTTTCCAAAGGTATCTTGTTGGCCTTTACTCGATTGACTGTTCTTTCAATGCCGGCAGCGAATCCGCAAGCAGGTGTTGGCCTACCCCCCATATGCTCGACCAAGCCATCATAACGCCCTCCTCCGGCCAAAGAAAGTTCGTTCACAGCTACATCCTGACCTTCTTCTATTTCCCAAACCTCAAAAACTGTACGATTATAATAATCCAAACCTCTAACCAAGTTAGGGTTCAAATTATAAGGTATGTCCATTTCATCAAGATACTCCAATATCTTAGTGAAGCTCTTTTGGCAATCCTCACATAAAGAATCTATGATCGGCGGAGCTTCGGCTTTCAATTCTTTACACCCCTCTTCTTTACAATCTAGAAGCCTTAAAGGATTCTTGGTCAGTCTTTTCTTACAATCATTGCAAAGCTTGGAACGATTGCCTCTTTGCTTGTAATACTCTGTCAATTTCTTCAAATAACCAGGTCGGCACTCTTGGCAACCAATGCTATTGACCTGTAATTGAACATTTATCTGTAATTCTGAAAATAGATTATAAGCGATAAGCATCAAAAGGAAATCAGCCATCGGATTCTCTTCCCCGAATATCTCGAAATCCAACTGATGAGCCTGTCTGTATCTCCCGGCCTGTGGCTTTTCATGTCTGAATATTGGGCCGCAAGAGAACATCTTCAAAGGCTGGGGTTGGTTGAACATTCCATTCTCTATATAAGCTCTAACCAAACTAGGGGTTATTTCCGGTCGCAAGGCCACTTTCTCATCATTCTTGTCAACAAAAGAATACATTTCCTTGCTCACTATGTCAGTATCCTCTCCGGTAGATTTCAAATACAAGCTAAGCGATTCCAATATTGGCGTACTTATCTTCTTGAAACTATAAACGCTAGCCAGATCCTCGGCCTTACGCATAACCAAATCCCAATACTTATAATCCTCACTAGTTATATCCTTCATCCCCCTTAAACGGCTAAAACTTCTACTTCCTTTAGGAGTAGGATTGTTGGACTTGGCCTGAGGCCTTTTAGACCTTGCTTGGGTAGGCCTTTTATTTGTACTTTTTTTCTTAGGCATAAATTGGTAATTTGTAATTTGTAATTTGGATTTAGTAGAAAATATCGGAACAAGCTTTAAAGATTTTTCTAAATTGAGAATTACAAATCACTGATCACGAACTAAAATTGATATTCCGGAGTTTTAAACAGGCCAAACTTATCAAAAGGCCATCCGCGCAATAAGACCCGGCCGGTGATAAAACTTCGGTTAACCGGACCGAATGTCCTTGAATCCTTACTGGAGTTGCGATTATCCCCCAATACGAAATATTCATCATCTTCCAAAATAACCGTATCCTTTATATACCCGCTATAAGTTTTGGTATCTTCGGATAAATAAGGTTCTTCCAATACGGCTCCGTTCTCATATTGATCATTGTATATATACACATCGCCATCTTTTACCTCGACAGATTCTCCTGGCAAACCGATCACTCTCTTGATGAAATACTCTTGAGGGTTCTTGGGATATCTAAAAACTATGATATCCCCTCTTTCCGGATCATTAAAACGATAACTTATTTCATCTATTATCAAATATTCATGGTCGTGGAAATTAGGCTCCATTGAAGCGCCTTTTACATAAAAAGGCTGTATCAAAAAATACCTTACCGGAATAATGATCGCCAGTGATATAACAACCACTTTTATCAACTCGAAAACGAAACTAAAAAAATTTTTTAGCATATTTGGAAAAATGTATTTACCTAACCTATTATAACACTTAAAAAACAAAATTTCAAGCGCTGAAAAAGCTTTAATAATAGCAAAACCCCCCACTGTTCTTGGGCGCAGAAAAATATATCTGAAGCCTAAAAACAGTGGGGGGTTATTGTTTTCCCTAATGATGTTAAACTTGCTACTAGTTTGAACATCATATAAGATCATTTTCCACAAGGGAAAATAATCTTATTAGAATTATAGCAAAATACAAAAAACGGGTCAACCTTATTGGCAAAATGCAAAGATCAAACTGCAAAATGCAAATTACAAATAACCAATAACTAATTACCCAATACACATCCTTCGTCTCCCGCTTCCGCGGGCTCCTCAGGATGACAACCCCAAATTACCAATTACTAATTACCTTAAATGACAAAACCTGAATACTGAATACTAATTACTAATTACCAAATATAGATCCTTCATCACTATCCGCTCCTTAAGGATGACAAGCCTGAATACCCTATACTGAATACCGAATACTGTATTCCATTGGCCCCTCCTAGCCTCCCCTTGGCAAGGGGAGGAACTATGGGGAAGATCTTGGTAAGAGGAGGAACTAATAAGATCCCAAATTACAAATTACTAATTACCAATTACTCAATATCAAATTAACAAAAAGCCCCTTTACGGGGCTTATGATATGTTATGCGTTTTTAAGTTATGCTCTATGAACTCTTCAATCTGTACTTACCCTCAGATGTCTTTTCGAATACATCCTTATTCATTAGGGCCAGATTGATAGTGGTCCTTTTGACCAATCGATTCTCCAATACGCTTTCTATGATCTGCTCCTTGGTCATGGGCTCGCCTTTTTCTTTCATTATCTCTTTTATCACATCCAAGACTATACCTTTCTTGTAGCCCCACTCTTTAAGACCATAAATACCTCGACCAACCAACACATATTTTTCATCAAGTATAAGTTCATTATGGACAGTGGCCGGATTGGCAACCTTCTTATCAAAACCTATTTCATTTATCTTCTCAGCTATCTTAACGAAATGCATCGGCTTATTCTCGTGCTTCAAGATCAAATATATCTTGTCATTGATCGTTTTTGGCTTTATCTCACCCCAGTCGTATTTACCCCAATAACCGAATTTATTCTGTTCAACATCGGAAAGGGCCTGAAGCAAAGAATAAAGTCCTTTATTGTTATGAACCAGATCATGGTCCTCATCAAAAAGACTATCAGACCAATAACTAGCCACGTTCACTTGATCGGAGTCTTGATCGTATTTGTCTTGATACTTCTGATAAACCTCATCATTGGCCAACATGTTGATCATATCTTCAGTTTGGCAAGTTTCTTTTATCTCCTCTATCTTTCTAACTAACTGCTTGGCCAACTCTTCCATATGTTCCAAAGTTTCGTATTTCAACTTATAGCTCTTCTTGAAATGTTTTGAAGAACTAAGCTCTTCAAAATGATCATTAAGAAGCCGGCTTAAGAAAAAATCATAATGATTCTTCTCCACTTGATAATCATCACTATTTTTTTCCACCGGGGAAAAAGTATTCAAAAGATGAAAAAGATATTCTTTCTCCATCAATCCGCCATGCTCACGCAATAGAAGATCCACCTTCTGTTTAAGGTCGGAAAGATTCTCTTCCAATTCCTTCAACTCAGAAAGCTTTTTGATGCTGGCATTCTCTATCTGCCTTATTCTTTCTCTGGTCAAATTGTGAAGTTTCCCCACAGATTCCAGAGTCTCCCGCTTGCTTTTCTTCAAACCAAAACGACGGGATATTATATCTCTCTCTTTTTTATTCAACCGACCTAAAAGAATTTTCAAGATCTCGGCTGTATTCAATTGTGTGTTATTTGCCTCACTCATTTTATCTAGATCAAACAAGCCATGGGGAAGCCGTCTTTATTGATTAGTAATTTTTGATTGGTATAAAAACAACTTGAAAAAAACTATATTTTATTGTTTTCTTTCAGAAACAGAATTATAGCATTATTATTTATATTAGTCAATAGTTTAATTTTTGTCAAGCTTTTTTAGCCAGAAGCTGTTTATAAAGATCTTGGTATTGCTTGGCTGAATTCTTCCAAGAAAAATCCTTTTTAAGACAATTTTTTTGTAATTTAAGCCATTTTTCCGAATTGTTATAGTATGTTCGGAGACATTTCTGTAATGTTTTTTGCAGTTTTTCGGACTTGAATTCAGTAAACTTGAAACCAACATCACCATCTACGGTGTCTTTAAGACCTCCGGTGGCCCTAGCTACTACAACCGTTCCGTATCTCATGGCTATCATCTGTCCTAAGCCGCAAGGCTCGAAACGCGAAGGCATCAAAAAGATATCCGACCCGGCATATATCTTCTGAGCCAAGCTGATATCAAACATTATATTGGCGCTCACTTTATTTGGATATTTCTCTCCTAAGCGCTTTAACTTATCTTCATATTTCTTCTCTCCGGTACCAAGGAACACGAATTGGCAATCACATTCTTTTATCATCTTCTCGGTTATCAGCTCTAGTCCCTTTTGCCAGGCTAGCCTGGATATAAAACCAACCAAGGCCTTATTACCATCTTCGGGCAAGCCCAAAAGTTTCTGAAGGTGAAGTTTGTTTTTGTTTTTCTTAGAAAGATCCTTTACAGAATAATTAAAGGCTATATTATTATCTTTTGCCGGGTCGAAACTATCTGTATCCAGACCATTTATTATTCCATAAAGTTTATCTTTATTGGTCCTAATAACCCTGTCCAGGCCAGCTCCTTGCTCCTTTTGAGTGATCTCTTTGGCGTAAGTGGGACTGACCGTGTTAAATATATCAGAATTTATTATTCCTTGGACCATAAAATTTATATCGCCATCGGCCGCATCGGTAGCTATTGAAGCTAAAGAGTTCTCATGCATGTCTACCATTTTCAATTTTTTAGGGGTTGTCTTCCCTTGATATTTGAGGTTGTGAATAGTATATACGGTCTTTATTTCCGATAATTGCGGATAATTACCCGACTTGAGCAAAGGCAAAATGAAGGCAGAGTGAAAATCATGACAATGAATAACATTCGGCTTGAAACCGATCAAAGGCAAAACCTCCAAGCAAGCAGCGGAAAAAAATAAAAAACGCTCGGAATTATCGCCATGATAAACCTCGGGTTTATCGAATCTCTTATTCCCTATCAAGTAAACGGTAGTACCTGAAATAGCCTTCTTGGTCTGCCAAATACTTACCTTTTCCTTTTTTCCATCAACTTCTATACTTATGGATGCTTTTATTTTTTTAAGGTCATACTTCTTCTGATCTATACTCCCATATTTAGGCATAATGACACGAGCGTCGCACTCTAATTCGTTAAGAGCTTTAGGTAAACTGCCGACCACATCAGACAGCCCCCCGACTTTAGCCAAAGGTGAAGCTTCGGCCGAAGCCATCAATACTTTCACTTTTTTATTATTTCTTCTTTTTGCCATATTTATTCAAATAATTTTTAATATATTCAACTTGCATTTTTCTTATCTCATATCCAGCCTCTTGCGGAGCCTTGATGCCGAAATTACAAGAAAACTCATTCATCAAAGAAACTCCTTTGTTCGAAATGAAAACATCATAGCTCATCCAATGGAATCCCATTTTCTTATGCAGCCCAAGGCAAACATCAAGCGCACGGGAAGGGATATTATCAAAAGATACTCTAGCTCCTTTGCTCACATTATTCTTCCAGCCTTCTTGATTATATCTCCAGTAAGCACAAGTTACCTCGTTACCTATAATTATCACTCTAAGATCCTTCTCAATAGGCATAAATTCCTGAGCAAAGAAATACCCCTTCTTTATGGATATGGCTTTTTTATTTCCCTGCCTGAGTCCACGCACAGAAAATATCTTATCTATTACTTCCTTGGCTTCTTTTTTGTTATCTATCTTCTTTACGTGCAGTCCGCCATAACCATGAGCATCTTTCAAGATAAAAGGATATTTTATCCTTTCTATCAAATTCAAAGCTCTCTCCTTTTTATAGGTTATATGGGTCTTAGGAGTAGGAATGTTATGATATTTGAATATGTCCGCCTCTTTGACCTTGTCGCCATAGGCGAAGTACATATTCATATCCGGAAAAACCGGTTTTTTCAAAATATTCTCTATGAAATATATCCTATCATGGATGGTCCGATAGTTATGTTCTTTACTATCAGCATGCCAAAGATAAGCATCAGCATCTTTTAAATTATCCAACCATTTAGCGGAATCTATATCAAAAAGGAAAGCGTCCAAACTCATCATTTTAGAGAACTTCCTGTATTTCCTGTGTTCACCGTTAAAGGCGCGAGCTATGCCAAGCTTCATATTTAAAATCACTTCTTTATCATTTTTTTATACAAACTCTCATATTCGGAAACCATCTTATCCAAAGAAAAATATCTTTTTGCCCTTTTTAAACATTCTTTCCTGTCTATCTTTTTCACTTTGTCGACCGCCTTGACCATCTGTTTTTTAGTTTTAACTACAAATCCTGTCCGGCCTTCTTTGATCAGCTCTTTATTGGAGCCGCTATCAGTGGCTATCACCGGTACTCCTGAAGCCATGGCCTCTAAAATAGTATTACTGCAAGCTTCAAATATCTTGGTAGAGGCCGGCTGTAGAAGAGCATAGGCCTCGGACAACACCTTCACCTTTTTCTTGTCCCCTATCTCTCCGAGATAAATAACGTTTTCGCCGTCTATGAAAGGCAGAACCTTTTTATCTAAAAAATCCCTGTCGGTTTCTGACATTTTTCCAGCTATGAATAATTTCCTATTAGCTTCCCTGGCCACATCTATGGCTATATCCACCCCTTTGGCCGGACTCAACCTGGCCAAGTAAAGAAGATAGTCCTCGGGATCTTTTTGATAAGAGAAGCGATCTACATCAAGACCGTTATAGATCGTGCCTTTCCAGTTCAAGAAAGGCAAAACTCTTTTCAGCCCTTTGGAATTACCCACGAAATCAAGATCTTTGTACTTCTTCAAAAGTTCAAGCTCATGCTCGAAAAATTCTCCATATCTTATGGAATGCAAGCTGGGAGTATCAACTAATCCGCCAAAAAGAACGCTCTTCTGTTCAACTGCACAATGAATGATGTCAAAATTCTTGTGCTCTCTGAAAGCATTGGCTATATTCTCATATTCGTGTATCTCAGAATAATCACCTCGATAAGGCAATTCTCTTACTGATACCAACCTTTGAGCTTTGGTCTTGGAATTTCCGGTGGCAAAAAGGGTTATTTGATGACCTCTTTCCACCAAACCATTGACCAAAAAACCTAAAGAAGACCCTGTTCCGCCCCTAGAAAAAGGAGAAACCTCTTCCCATAATTTCGCCACAATAGCTATCTTCATATAATATCAATCACTATCTTCTCTTAAAAGTCCATCTATCAAAGGCTTGGCATTTTCCGGAGATGAACTATTTTTAAGTAAAAAGAAAGTAGCTGTTCGCAAAGAAGTCCAGTCACTATAATTCTTTATCCTTTTTTCAAGATCGTCATTAAGTTCCATTTTCATATAGCCCAAATACTTCTCCAAGAACAGATCTTTCATTCTGGATACGAAATCGACATCTTCTATTTTCCTGGAACCCATATAACCGAATTGTTGCAAAAAACAACCGATATCCCGAGCATGATCCGAAACACACAGATCATTAAAATCTATAACCGCTAATTTCTTTTCCCCCACTCTGATCATATTCTCCGGATGGGCATCGCCGTGCACTAGCCATCTCTTTTTTGTAGAATTCAAAAAACCCTCCTCTTGCCTTATGAAATTATTGTATAGATTCTTGTAGATCGGATAATAATGCGGATATTTCAGTTCTATGGAACGCAATATCTTTTCTTTGCCAGGAATGGCTGTTTTGATACGGCTGTTCTTCTGATTGAAATTGCCGATATTGTCAGCTGGCAACTTATGCAACTTGGCGAACCAAGCAGCTACCTGCGGTATGGTCTTTTCTATTTCCGATAATCGGTTCTCTCTTATGAAATAATAAAAGTTCCTCCCTTTGGCTCCTCGGTAAAAAGTGGCCTTGAATTTCTGAGAATAAAAAAGAGGATGAGGAACGGTCAATAAACTGTAGCCAAACCCACTATCCCAAAGATATTTAAGAGCAGAATAAAGATTCTTGCGCGGTTCACAGGAATGAGCCGAACAAAATATCGGCAATTCCTTTACCTTGCCTTCCTTGTCAATGAACTGGGTCCTATACTCTATGACCACATGGTAGGTCTGATCCCAAACATGGTCTTTTCTAGGCTTTATTCTTATCTTCTTTATCCGAACAAAATCAGGATATTGGGGCAATACCTTCTTCTTAAAAAGTTGCTCGACATAATCTATATCGAAAAGTTGATGAATTATATTCATTTAGCGTATTGATTCCATGATCATATAGGCCGCCTAGTCTTCTGCTCCGGGATCAAGGGTCTAATTGATCGGTTGACTATTATTTTTCAAAAATCCCTAACTGGGCTTCCAATAATACGTCCAGTGTTTTTCCCAAACCAAATGTTTTATATCCAAATATAATTTTTCAGCGTCTATTTTAACTTGTCTGGTAGTAACATCATCCAACGACCTTATAGCTCTTACCAATTCATTCGTTCCTCTCTCCACCTGGTCAGGACTCCAGGCATAAGGTCCAAAAACCGGGGTAAAATCTTTTTCCGACGCCCACCAAAAAGTACAGCTGGCCAATCCTCTGACCAAATGCCAGCGGGCCCAATTATAGTTTCTATCCTTTTTGAATTTATCCACTATATCATAGGCCAGATTAGCCAATTCCCATATCTTTTCTTGTATCTCATTACCTTTATGGTACCACAGATAATAAGAATTGCCATTCTTCAATTCTTCCTCTGTTGACTCCCAGCTTGAAGGAACGAGATCAGCCGGTTTGGGCCTCCCCCCGTCATCTATAAATTCAGATATGATTTGAGTTTCCAGATCTTTCCTTTTCAAAAGATCCTCAAAATCTCCCGGCTGATCCTTGTGCCTCAAGCCATAAAGCTCACCGTCTGTTCCGGTTATGAAGAGTCCTTTTTCTTCGGGATTCTCTTTGATGAATGTCGGGAAAAAACAAGAAGAATATTTTCTAGATCTAAAAACCACCTTCAGTCCACTGGATTTGTCAGAATAAATCTGATCAAAGTCAACTTCCCCTAATCTGCCGGTCAATGATATCTCGTCTAGTATGATCCATTCAAATCCCATCTTCTTCACTATTCTAGCCGCTTCTTTTCCATAGGCCATCTCCGGAAAGAAGAATCCTCGAAGCTTAAGATCATGGCCGAAATTCTTCTTTAATATATCTATATCCTCCTCTATTTGTTTCTTTATCTCTTTCTGCGGGATCAAGGGAAGCAAAGAATGATAAGAAGCCGAACCAACCAGTTCCAACTGCCCTTTTTTCACCAACCTCTTGAGTCTTTCCACTAGATCACCATAGCCAAGTTGTTTCCAGCGAAGCACTAAACAACCGGTAATATTCATAGTTATCCTTATCTTAGGGTGCTCCTCCAGGGCTCGGCAGATACGCTTATAACTCTCTTCTGTTGCCTCTTCTATTATGTAACTATCTGCATTAGCCAGTTGGTATATATGGAAAAAATTTATCCATTTCATATCATTTCAACTTCTTATGACCATTATCCTTGATTATCTTTTTATAGAGCTTGATATACTTCTTAGCTGGTATCGACCAATCATTGGCCTGCGCCATTACTCTTCTTACTAATTTATCCCACCTTCTTTCATCTCCGTTGTAATTCTCCATAGCTCTGATTATGCAACCAAAAAGATGGAATTCATCAAAATGAGAAAAGACGAAACCGGTGCCTTTGCCCGTGTTAGGATTATAATTGGCCACTGTGTCGCTCAATCCTCCCACTTTTCTGACTATTGGCACGCTTCCATACCTCATGGCTATCATTTGATTTATGCCACAAGGCTCATAATTGGAAGGTAGAACGAAAAAATCAGAAGCCGCGTAGAACAAAGTCTCATACTTTTGGTTCTCTTCGTGAGAGGTTAGGGCTACGAATTTCTTGGGATATTTCTTTTTCATCTTTTTAAAAACGGAAAGATAATCTTTAACATCACAAGACCCGGCCATAACTATCTGAACATTCATCATAGACATCAGCCTATCCAATATAAGTACTATCAGATCAAAGCCTTTTTGAAAAGTCATTCTTGAAGTGGAGCACAACATCGGTATATCCTTATTGACCGTCAAATTAAATTCCTTTTGAAGATATTCCTTGTTCACGCCCTTGGCTTCTCGACTATCTACATCATAATTCTTCTTCAATCCAGGATCATTGACCGGATTCCAAGCTTCATAATCTATACCATTGACTATGCCAAATAATCTATCTTCTCGATTGGATAATATCCTGTGCAGATCCTGTCCGAAATCCTTGGTCATTATCTCATCCCTGTAAGTTTCAGAAACAGTACTGATGGCGTCGGCGGAGAGAATAGCTCTTTTGGCGAAATTCACATATTCAACATCCTCATCTTCCAAATGAGGCAGGCGGCCGCGGCCGTCATCTCTCTTTTCCGGCGGGATCTCCCACCAATTTCGGCCAAGCTGGAATATAAGATTATGTATAGTGTAGATGGTCTTAGCCTTCTTCAATGTTTTGGAATATTGAAAATCCGTCTTTAAATAATAAGGGATCAATCCGGTCTGCCAATCATGACAATGTATGATATCTGCTTCATATTTCAATAAAGAAAGAAGTTTTAAAGCGGCCACATCAAAGACAAGGAACCTGGCATTCTCATGACTGGAACCATACAAAGTCTTTCTTTTGGAAAAATATTTACTGCTTTCTATAAAGTAAACCGGCGTTTTACCATTTAAAAAACCCTGCCAAAAATTGATCATCACCGAATCCTCGGAGTTCAATCTCACTTTGACATCCCTATATATAAGATCGAGTTTATACTTTTTCTTGTCTATTACCTGCCCGTACAAAGGAGTTATACAGATAACCTCTTGACCGGCCTTGTTCAAAGCTTCCGGCAAACTTCTGGCAACATCCGAAAGACCGCCCGATTTGGAAAAGGGCGTAAGCTCTGAGGATATTGAAACTATTTTCAATTTTTTATTAGAGGGCATAATCAAATATAATTAAAAGCGCAAATAGCCGCAGCCAAAGCGTCGGCGGCATCGTCGGGCTTGGGTATCTCATCTAGACCCAAGAGCATCTTGACCATCTTTTGAACTTGAGCCTTGCCAGCCTTACCATAAGTGGATATTGATTGTTTTATCTGCAAAGGAGTAAATTCCGCCACTGGCAGGCCATTCTCTTTTATGGTCAAAAGAACTACTCCTCTTGCCTGCCCGACCATCAAGGCTGTTTTAGCATTTTTGCAAAAAAATAACTCCTCGACCGCCACTAAGCCAGGCTTGAATTGCTTTATTATCTTGTTAAGATCATTATGCAAAGAATATATCCTTTCCGATAATTCCGTTTTAGCTGCTGTCCTTATCGACCCATAAGCCAAACATCTCATTTTTCCACCAGGAAGCTTTTCTATTATCCCGTAACCGGTATCAGCTATGCCGGGATCGATCCCAAGAATTATCTTTTTCATTGCTTTATCGCTACATCGCTCTATTGTCAAAAAGACAAAAATAGAACAATGAAATTTTAAACATCCACATTGGTGTAATAATCGGAAACATCATCCAAGTCCTCCAACGCCTCTATGAACTTCTCTATCTTTTGCTTATCATCATCTGGCACGGTTTGAACGCTTTTAGCCACATATTCTATATCAGCAGACTCGGTTTCTATGCCCTTATTGTCAAAATATACTTTAAGATCAGCTAAAGAAGACATAGGGGTATAGATAGTAATTCCTTCTTCTTCCCTAATAATATCCTCTACACCCTGCTCTATTAATTCAAGCTCGACTTCTTCATTATCAAGACCTCCCTTTTCAGCGTTCTCTTTATTTATCCTGACTACTCCTTTTTTATCAAAATTCCACATCACTGACCCTAATGATCCTCCATACTTAGAAAATATATGCCTAATATCCGAAGCGCTGCGATTCTTGTTGTCGGTAAGGCTTTTTATTATGAATTGGCTATTAGCCGGCCCAATACCTTCATAATATAACTCCTCTATCTGCGCTCCTTCCAACTCTCCGGTACCTCTTTTAACGGCCTTTTCTATATTGTCTTTGGGCATATTGACCGACCTTGCCCTATCTATGGCCACTCTTAAAGAAAAATTGGTTTCTGGATCCCCTCCTTTTTCTCTGGCCGCTATGGTTATAACATTGGCCATTTTGGTGAAGATCTTCCCCCTTTTGGCATCATTAGCCTCTTTTTGTCTATGGGTAGTTGCCCACTTCGAATGTCCTGACATAACTTTTGGCGCACTCGAATCTATAAATAATAACTCAGATCAAGTCTTGTTAGATGAAACTTATAAACTCAAGCGTCTTTTAATATAAAAAAACGACATAACTTATTAATGACTGTCGCTTTACAACTGATTTCTTTGATAAATTCAGAATACCACAAAGAAAGACAAAAATCAATCTTTTTAACACTAATATAAGAAAATATTTGCTTATATTAAATAAAGTTAATTGCTCCGACCCTAAGTCATTAAACCGCTCTAAAAGGAGGGCGGGATATATCGGCATCCAACTTAACACCGAATCTTCGATATAAAAAATGGGTTGCCCAAATATGCGAGCAACCCAATAGATCGTTTTTCAACGATCAAGACCAGTTTGCCTGACCTTTATCTCCGTATTCTCTTCAAATGCATATTTTGGTCATTTGATCACCTAAAAGATGTTTGTGAACATCTTCGGCGCGAAACGGTCGCTTTAAGGTCAATTACCCTTAAAGCAAAGGTCCAAGCGCGGGGTAAGATCCGCCTGTCTTGATCTATTTAAAACGAGCTTTATCAACAAAAAACATTTTGCTGGTCTTTTTTATAGCCATGTTCTTGAGCCAAAGATCTTATCTCTTCGGTTGAACTTTGACTAAGGTCAAGATCCTTGGCCTCTATCAACCAAAGGGTCATATCGGCCAATTCATCATGTTCGTGCCAATTTTGTTCTTGTTTTCTTAAACAAGAAACCAGATGGTCCACGAAACCATGAATAAATTCAAGACTTTTGCCATTCATTTGAGCTAATTCTTCATTGTTCAGAACCGGCACCACGCCTACATCAGAAACTACGAATACTGCATCTTCCATACGACAAACTCCTTAAAAGGTGAAAGAACGAAAAAGCCACTTCCTTTTTTTGGAAGTGGCTTTACTATTTGAATTCTATGTATCTTCTATCCTGTTAAACCACTTCCAAAGGCGCCGACAACTACGACGACCAACAATACGACTACGACATTAATTCTGTTTTGGATAGTGGTTTTAT
Organism: uncultured Gammaproteobacteria bacterium; assembly: GCA_964602485.1. GTDB lineage: Bacteria > Patescibacteriota > Patescibacteriia > Patescibacteriales > WJLG01 > WJLG01. Next base: position 28,912 of record CAZRQU010000012.1, read on the forward strand.
TCATATGATAATATTATATACTTTATTCCTTGATGCCGTCAATATTAACATCATAAAGTATCTTTTCCATCAAATGATTATAACTGACAAGCTCCTCTTCTCTAAACCATATAGGTATCTCTTTAGAGGCCTCTTCGGCTGATCCTGAAGCATGAATAAGGTTTCGAACGCTTCTCTGGTCAACGTCAGCCAAAGCATAAGAATCCAGTGTAAGATCACCACGGATAGTGCCGACATCAGATGTCAAAGGCTCAGTCCCGCCGGTTATCTTGCGGCAAAGAGCAACCGCGCTGTTACCTTCCCAAACCATACAAACTACCGGTCCGGAAGAAAGATATTTAGCATTGGCCTTAAGTACCGCCCAACCATTATCCTTATTGGTTTTGTATGGAGATTTCATTCCCTTCTTTTCATAAGAAGCTCTGGCTTTTTCTCCAACAGATTCTATCCATTCATCACCTCCAACCTCATAATAATGTTTAACGGCAAAATCCTCACTCGGGATCATTATCTTCAAACCGACCAACTTAAGACCGGTTCGTTCATATCTTCTAATGATCTCACCGATCAATGATCTTTGGACTCCATCAGGCTTAACGATGATCAAAGTCCTTTCTTTTCTTGAATCGTTCATATCGATCTTTTAAAAAAGACTAGCTGTTGAACTAATCATTATTAATTATTTATCTTGCCTCTATTATAACTAAAATTAGGATTTTTGCAAGAAAAAAAGCCAAAAAACCTAAAAGGTCTCTTGGCTTAACCAGCCTTGTGATCACACAGACTTGGGTTGAACCGGGTACTTCCCATGAAAGCAGGCCCCGCAAACACCGCAACCATAAAGATCCTTCACCAAGCCTTTGTATCCTTCCTGGCTGATGTATATCAATTCATCAACACCTGCTTCCCGCCTGATCTCTTCAATGGAAAAATTATAGGCGATCAGCTCCTCGTGCGTAGGAAAATTCATGCCGTAGAAACAAGGGCTGATGATCGGCGGGTAAAGAACGGCTATACTCACCTTGGCCGCCCCGGCTTGCCTGGCCATTTCCACCACTCGCTTAACGGTATTGCTTCTAACAATGGAATCATCAACTAAGATGATATTCTTGCCGGATAAAGTGACAAAGTCCGGATCGTCTTCCGGTATGACCTTAGGTTTAGGGTCATCTACGGCGTGTAGCTTCCAGCCGACCCTTTTCAAACGACCGCCGGCATCCGGATTAGTGAATGTACGCAAAGCTCCACCCATTGGATCATGACTCCTGTGAAAAAGGATCTCATTCGAAACCCCCAAAGCTTTAGCCAGACCATAAGCTCCATAAACACCAGAATCCGGGATGGCCGAAACTATATCAGCTTTAAGGTTTAGATTCTCAAGCGCTATCTGTCGTCCACATCGCCTACGGAAATACCAAAAAGGCACACCCATATAATCTGACATAGGATTGGAAAAATAAGCGAACTCGAAAGCGCATGGGCTTGGAGAAGCTCTGGCGTATTGGACACGCTTAAAACCGCTTTTCCCTTCTTCGAAAACTATCATCTCCCCCGGCTTTATATGGTCTATCTTTCCAACAGGAAAACCATTTTGTCTAAGCTTTTTCAAGGGAAATGTTTCCGAAGTTAACAGAAAACCGTCTCCGATAGGCGCCATAGCAAAAGGCCTGATACCATGCCTGTCCCTAATGGCAAACATCTTGTCTTCGGTCATTACCAACAAGGAATAAGCGGCCGGCACTTTTTTCAAAGCTTCTCTAATAGCTCCTTCAATTGTCTTCCTGGAAGAATTGAGGATCAAGTTCAGTATTATTTCCGTATCCGAACTTGAGTCGAAGCGAGCATGGCCATCTGCCATCAATCTGGAACGAATCTTTTCGTGCCCTATCAATGTCCCGTTATGAGCGATAGCTAACCAGCCAAAACGGCTATGTCTAACTATCATCGGCTGGATATTCTCCAAAGACCCTGAATTGCCGGCAGTCGAATAACGATTATGGAACATGGCCCACCAGCCGGGAAGCTTGGTCTTGAAATCATCATCAGTGAACCTGCTCCCGCTGAATTCGACTGTTACCGAACCATTCTTCTTCTCTACGAACAATTCCTTGCCTCGACGTGATATACAGCCACAACCTTTCTCTCCTCGGCTAACCTGCAAAGCTCCACAAACCGAAGCTATCTTAGCGGCATGGCGATAATTGACCACACCGGAAAGACCGCACTCTTCGGGAAAAAGGCGGCGCATATCAAAACTCAGCTCTTCATCGATGCTACCCTTAAGTGCATATGGCATAATATTCCTCCTTGCTTGTATTGGTCTTTAATGAAATGAACGATCCTACATAATATAACTCTTACATATTTTTTGCAAGTTATCGATCACCTTTTTCTATTAAAATACCGTCAGCTAAAAAAACGATAGACCCCTTCTGAGTATCAAATATCTTTACTCCATTGTCTTGCAGCCTGTTTACCACCGCTTGATCGGGAAAACCAAAATTATTATCACCGAAAGTGATAACAGCCACTTCAGGGGAAACGGCCTTTATGAATTCTTTTGAGGTTGAAGTATCTGAACCATGATGAGCGACCTTTAAAATATCTGCTCTCAGGTCTATTTTTGAACCCAAAAGACTTTCTTCCGTCTCTTTTTCTATATCGCCAGTGAACAAAAAGGTGTTTTGTCCATAGATCAATCTGGCCACTATGGAGGTATTATTTAGATTAGAGACTTTCTTATTCAAAAGATCTTCCTGGGGCCATAATATGTCCAAATGGGAATCTTTACCTAGATCTACCCTTTGCCGGCCTGAGATCATCTTTAAAGGAATTTCCTTTTCTTTGATCAACCTAAGCCACTTTAGATATACCGGGCTTGTATGCGAAGCCCCGGTATACAATATATTTTTGACCTGATATCTTTCTAACACTTCCACCAATCCAACAACATGGTCGGCGTGTGGGTGTGTAAGTATCATTAGATCTATGGTTCGATCATAAAAAGGCAAATTCTTGCCTAATTCATGGATCACCGCATTGTCCGGACCGCCATCTATCAAAATATTCTGCCCATACGGTGATTCTATCAATACAGAATCACCTTGGCCAATAGATAAAAAGGACACTTCCAAAACATCTCGTTTGGAATGAAGATAAAAAAATAAAAAAAGCGAACCTAAAAGAACGGTTGCTATAATTACTATTGATACGATTCTCCTTTGCATATTTTAAAAAATCGCCCACAAAGGGGCGATTTTTTATTTTTTAGCTTTTTTGGAAGAATTGAGTTTCTTGTGCAAGCTGGATTTTTTCCTATCTCTAGTGTTGGCTTTGATGATTCTTTTTTTAGCCGCTTTGTCATAGGCTTTCAAAGTCTTTTGAACCAGCTCATCAGCTTTGGCGTCACCAGCCTCAATGGCTTTTAAGCTTTGTTTGGCCAACTTCTTCAACTCTATGCTGACTCCCAGATTCCTTTGAGCTTTCTTCTTGCCTTTTCTCAGTTCCTTTTTAGCCGATTTGATATTTGGCATACTATTTACAATTTAAAATTTTTAATTTGAAAATAATCTAAAATCAAAAATTAATATAATTATTTATTGATATTTTATTCTCTACCTGGATCAAATAAAACATCCACTGGTCGGGGCGGTGAGATTTGCACTTCGCTCATGTCTCCTTCGGAGACTGCTCAGCATCACGCGCTCACACGCGCGTGAAACTCACAAAACATAAACTTATTTTTTTAAAACCTTATCGGTTTTGTCGGGGCGGTGAGATTTG
>CAZRQU010000013.1:0-5835 GCA_964602485.1 uncultured Gammaproteobacteria bacterium
CCGGTTACTCAGCCACCGGCACCTATGTTTCTCAGGCTATAAGTGTTTCTAATATAGATATGGGAATAGCCGATTGGACCACCTTAACCACCACTACTTCGGTTAGGTTTCGTACCGGCACCACCTCTGATATGACAGGCGCTCCGGCCTGGGGAACATGCTATGAATATTGGGATGGCTACGACATATCCAATTCATCTTGTGTCACTGACGGTCAGCCATATCTCCAATATCAGGTAGAGCTATCAACAACAGACCAGTTCACTACCCCGACATTCTCAGATATTTCTATAAACTATGATATCTATAACAGTTCCGGTTCGCTCATCTCTTCTCCTTTTGACTGGCAAGATGATGAAAGCTATTTAAATGAATTATCTTGGATAGAGGAATTGAACAGTGGCAATGTTCAAGCCTATCTCAGAACAGCTGGCACAGAGGCCGGACTCTCTTCTGTTTCCTGGAGTGAGATAGCAAGAGGTGACTGCAGTGTGGCCGGTAGTAATGTTTTCTGCGGTTCTTCCGCTCTGCCATCCGGATTGAAAGACGGCATCAATGACCAATGGGCTCAGTACAGAGTATCGCTTACGAGCTCTGCTTCCAACACCCCGACCTTTTCCAGCATTAGCATTTCGTCCGATCAGCTTTCCCAACAAGATCAAAGCGCTGAAACCGGCGATGGAAATTCGCATTTGCCGGTAGACGCCTTTCTGCCTCCAAAGAAGCCGGATCCCAGCACTTTGAATCCTGAAGGCGAATTCAAAGTGTTTATCAATGACGACGCCGAGTTCACCGGTCTGCTCAAAGCATCTCTGTTGCTCTTGGCCGGGGACAATGTTTCGCAAATGGCCATATCCGAGGATCCGAACTTCACTTACGCCTCTCTGGAGCCGTATCAAAAAGAAAAGGAGTTCGTTCTATCACCGACCGAAGGCGAAAAGACCATATATGTTAAGTTCTATACTAAATATGGCCAGGTTTCCGAAAAAGTGTCAGACACTATCATTTATCAAGATATTTCCAACAAAGAGTCGGGTCTCAGTTCACCAGAGACGGAACAACAAGGTGTAACTGCCTTAAATAAAACAGTTAATTACATCAATCCTAGAGATGGTAAGCAATATTCCATTGCTAGTCCGGCCAGTATGTTCCAAGTTATGAAAAAGGTCGGATTAGGCGCCACCAATAGTTTTATCAAAAATACTACAAGTTTTCCGTCCAGATTATGGGGATATATACTTATAGATGTCGATGATCTGGGCAAAGCTTATTTTATTAAGCCCAAGGACAGCTTGAAATATTATTTAGGTCGCCCGGCTAAAGCTTTTGAGATAATAAAAGGATTTTTAGATTAAGCAATTTATATCGTTTTTTGTAAAGTTGACGGAGATTTTTTAATGTTCTAAAATATTATATCCTAAAGAAAAAGTATTTAATTCGATATTAAGTGCTTTTTTATTTAAAAAAGAAACTCATATGATAGAAATAAAGAACCTAAGTAAAAAGATCGGAAACAACAAAGTGCTCGAGGATATTAGCCTTTCTGTCAAAGAAGGGGAGATCCTGGGCTTTCTGGGGCCGAATGGCGCCGGTAAGACCACTACTATGAAGATAATCACATCTTTTTGGAAACCGGACGAGGGTTCGGTGACTTTGGGCGACAAAGATGTGGTCAATGATCCTATCGAAACTAGGTCGAAAATAGGATACCTTCCAGAGTCCGTTCCTTTGTATGAAGATATGAAAGCTAAGGAGTATTTGAAGTTCGTGGCTGAAATGAGAGGTGTGGAAAAGGATAAGATAGATGAACGAATAAAAGAAGTTGCCCAAAAGTGCGGATTAAATGAGGTTTTGAAAAAGACCATAGAACAGCTTTCCAAAGGGTATAAACAAAGAGTAGGACTGGCTCAGGCTATAATTCATAACCCTGATGTCCTTATATTGGATGAACCGACCACCGGCCTGGACCCGAACCAGGTTTCCGAGATCAGAAAATTGATCCGTGATATTGGAAAAGAAAAGACCGTTATCTTCTCCACGCATATTTTAGGAGAGGTAGAGGCTGTTTGCGATCGAGTGATAATAATCAACAATGGCCGAATAACCGGCGAAGGTTCTCCGGAAGAATTAGCTCAAAAGGCCAAACCAAGCGATACCTATTATGTGAAGATAAAAGGTAACAAGGAAGAGGTTTTGCAGAAATTGAACGATATGGAAGAGGTGGAGCTGGTTATAGAAAAAGATAAAGAAAATGATAATACTTTCGGCTACGAGATCAGGCCGCGCGAAGGCAGGGATGTTCGCGAAAATTTGTTCAAGACCGTTTCTTCGGTGGCGGATTGGAGCATTTTAGAGGTCAACAAGATAAAGGCCAGCCTGGAGGACATATTCAGAGAACTAACTAAATAAATTTATAATTTAAAATTCGATATAATATGGACAAGAAAAAATACATAAAAACTGTTTGGAGTCTATATAAGAAGGAATTGATGAGCTATTTCAATTCCCCGATCGCCTATATATTCATTGGCGTTTTCTTGATAGTCGGCAATTGGCTTTTCTTCAAGAATTTCTTCTTTGTCGGTCAGGCGACCATGAGGGGATATTTTTCCATTCTTCCTTGGATATTCTTATTCCTGTCTCCGGCTATCACTATGAGGCTGTGGTCGGAAGAAAAGAAAAGCGGGACCATTGAATGGCTCTTGACCATGCCGGTCACTAATTGGCAGGTGGTTTTGGCCAAATTCTTTTCTGCTTTAAGCTTTTTGTTCATAGCTTTGCTTTTGACCCTAAGTATGCCGATAACCATTTCCTTTTTGGGGGATGTGGACTGGGGAGTTCTCGCCGGCAGCTATTTGGGCGCGGCTTTCCTAGGCGCGGCTTACCTGTCATTGGGCCTTTTCATCTCCTCTTTGACCAAGAATCAGATCATCGCTTTCGTTTTGGGTTTGGTGGCTTGTTTCTTGGCTTTTATAATAGGATATAATTTTATTTTAGTGAGCTTGCCTTCCGGTGTTTCAGATGTTTTTGCCTTTTTGGGACTAGGTAGCCATTTCGACAACATAGCTAGAGGAGTAATAGATACCAAGGATATAATATATTACCTTTCATTCAGCTTCATCTTTCTATGGTTGAACGTCAGGGCGATAGAGAAAAGAGGTATTAAGTAATTAAATAGTATTATATAAATATGAAGTTCATCAAAAAAATAAAGTTGTCCGATCATTTGAAAAAGAACGGCAATTTCTCTTTGACCGTTATTTTAGTGATAGGTATATTGATAGCCTTGAATTTTATTTCCTACCAGATGTTCGTCCGTTTCGATCTGACAGAGAACAAGGATTATTCCATATCCAAGGTCAGCCGAAAGACTGTTTCCAAGCTGGACGATGTGGTTAATATCAAGGTTTATTTTTCCAAGAATCTTCCACCTAAGTTTCGTAATTTAGAACAGGAGATAAAGGATATCCTGGATGAGTATAAGAATTATTCCGGCGGGAATGTGGAAGTGGCCTTCATAGACCCTTCTTCTTTTGAGGACCCTTTGAACGAGCTAACCCAAAAAGGCATAGCCCCTTTACAGTTCAACGTGATGCGCAATGATTCTTACGAGGTTGTACAAGGGTTTATGGGAATGGTGATCCAGTATGGCGATCAAAGAGAGGTGGTGCCAATGATAGATTCCAGCCGTAATTTGGAATACACCGTTACTACCGCTATCAAGAAATTGACCAGCGAATCCATGATGACAGTTGGGTTATTGTCCAGTCATGGCGTAATAGACGCCGGCACCCATGCCAGAAAATTCTATAAAGGACTTGAAGATCTTTATAAAGTGGAAGAAATAGACCTAAAGGCCGAAGATGTTGTTATGGACAATATAGACACTCTGGTTATGTTCGGACCTAGAGAGCCTTTTGAAGAGGCTGAATTGGAAAAAATAGATGCTTTTGTGATGTCCGGACGTCCCTTGATAGTGCTGATGGATGGAGTGTTGATAGATCCGCGAACAGGCCCTTATAGGAATAAGATAGGGTTTGACAGTTTACTCAATAAGTACGGCGTAAAATTGAACAAGAATTTGATCGCGGATGTTTCGAACTCAATGGTTTCTATCCCGACCGGATTATTCAATGTGAACATAAATTATGCTTTATGGCCGAAGGTGGTCAAAAAGAATTTCGATCAAGACAATGCGGTAGTTTCTTCATTGGAGAGCTTGACCTTGCCCTGGGTTTCCAGCATAGACATAGTGGAAGAGAATATAGACAAGGATAAAGTGGACATATCGATAATGGCCAGATCCACCAAAGATGCTTGCGCCCAGAACGCCACCTTTAATATAGATCCGCAAGCCAAGACCACAGATTGTGAGGACACTAGGCAGTACGATCTGGCTGTTTCTCTGGCTGGTGAATTGAAAAGCGCTTTTGAAGAGGGTAGGAGCGCCGAAGCTAAGGTGATGGTTGTGGCCGACAGTGATTTTCCAACCGATCAATTCTATAATCAGTCTTCAGACAATGTAACCTTTTTACAGAATATGGTCGATTCGGTCACTTTGGATGAGGACCTGATAAATATCCGTTCCCAGGGTGTTACCGAGAGGCCGATCAAGAAACTGGACAAGACCACTAAGAATATCATTCGGTATGCCAATATTTTCGGTATGACCGTTTTGGTCCTGGCTTTCGGTTTATTGAGATATTTCTTAAGAAGAAGGAATAAATAACATATTGACCGCTCGGTATGGATATAGCTGATCGGTCAATTGTTCGAAAATATTTTATATGGATAGAAAAAATTTAATTTTAGGAGGGATACTTGCGATACTTATAATTTTCGCCTATGTGCAACAAGGCCCTTGGCAGACCTGGAAAAAGAGCTTATCCGAAGTGGACAGTTTTTTGAAAGAGGCAGATCATGAGAATATCAACAAGGTAGAGATCGAAACAGGCACGACAACCACTGTACTTGAAAGAGAAGGTGAAAATTGGAAGATAGCCGGCACGAAGGATTTTTATATAAGCGGTATAGATGCCAACAGGTTGAAAGAGTCGATAAACGAGATGTCCAAAGCCGATTTGGAAGTGGTGAGCAAGAACAAGAATAAGAAATTCGATTTTAAAACAGGCGAAGAAGGGACGGATATCGGTCTATATGGCGATGGCTTTGAGTTGGATTTCGTTTTAGGAAAAACCGGTCCGACTGCCGGTAGTTGCTATGTTTCCCAAAAAGATGATAGTAAGACCTATCTTTTGGACAGTAATATAAGAGTGGCCTTCCTTAAAGATGATTGGCGAGATAAGAAGATATTTTCTTTTATGCCGGAAAGGGCCGATAAAGTGCGTTTTCAATATCCGAACAGGGAATTCACTGTCGAGAAGGTAGATAATGTTTGGAAAGGTGTGGATCCTTATGAATTCGAAGTCGATGAAGAGAAACTGTATGAAGTGCTGGGAGAGATGGGTAGCTTGAAAGCGGCCGAGATACCAGAGCAGACCTTTGAAGGAACTGGCTTGGAAAAACATAATATAATAGTAGAGGTCAACGGCGTGATGGATGACTATACTATAATGGTAGGTGACGCCAATGACGAAGGTTTATATTATGCCAAGCGGGGAGATAGTGATAATATTTACCTTATAACCAAGGAAGAGAAGGAAGTTTTTGAAAAGACCATTTCTGATCTGCAATAAAAAAGAAGCGGATCTTCAAGAGCCATTTTTGTTTGTTCAGTGTTTACCCTTTACAAAAGTATAGATTTATGTTATAGTAAATATATCGAAAAATATCGTATTCGCTCTTTTTTAACTCAAAACAGTTGGAGGTTTCATG
>CAZRQU010000013.1:5935-14335 GCA_964602485.1 uncultured Gammaproteobacteria bacterium
TTTAAAACCAGCCGTTTTTAGTGGATAGCAACTTATTTGACTTATCACCGGTTTTGATCTAGATTTATATATATCATTCGTTCATTCGTGAAAAAGGGAGGTCGTGATGAAACCTGAGAATGCCCAAAACAGGAGCGATCTGGATGTTCCGGACAAACAAGAGCTCCGTCGTTTCGAGAAAGTGATCATCAGGCGGGTGGCCTATATTCTGTATTTGGCGGACAAGGACAGTCAGGTCATGATAGATCGGGCTTTGTATTGGTATCGGGGCGTGGATAAATCAAGATACAGGCAAAATAATTTTGAGCAAGCTGCTTTGGAGAAGATGTTCGGTCCTCTCGAGAGCGAGCTGGAGCTTTTATCCAGGAAAGTGGGCGGCAGATTCATGGAAAGCATCATAGAGGATGCCCAGAAACTGCTTAAGATACCGAATGGACCTCTTAAGGATTTTCTTTTTGATATTTAAAGAAGGTTCTACCCAGAGCGGAAACGATTCCGCTCTGTTTTTATTTTTTTCGCTTTTTTGGTATAATAAAAAGCAGGAAAAACAAGCAAAATAATCAAGGAGGAAATATGAAATATGATTTTATAACCATAGGCGGAGCGGTCATCGACGAGACCTTTGACACCGAGGAGGGGCAGCTGGTCGATAACAGCCAAGACCTTACAAAACAAAAATTGGTCGGCTTTGAATACGGAGCCAAAATAAGCATTTCCAATTATAGAAAATATTTTGGCGGAGGAGCAGCTAACACAGCCGTATCATTGTCGCGTTTAGGATACAAAACAGCTACCGTTTCCCAGTTGGGCAATGATCAGCGTGGACGAGACATCTTGGAGAATTTCAAAAAAGAAAGAGTATCCACTAAGTTCATAAAAGTTTCTCAAAGTATGCCGACCGGTTTTTCTTTCATTCTGGTCACTAAAAGCAATGAACATATAGCTTTTACACATCGGGGAGCCAATGAGGGATTGCAGATAAATTTCGCCGAAAAGAAAGCATTGAACCAAGCCAAGTGGCTTTACATAACTTCGCTTTCCGGAGAATGGGAAAAGGTTTTGGACAAGGTCTTTTCGGTCGTTGGTGTTCGTTTTGCCTGGAATCCGGGATCGGTTCAACTTAAGGCCGGAGCCAAGAAATTGAAAAAGTATATAAAATATGCCGATGTCCTGGTCCTTAATAGAGATGAAGCTATAGAGCTGGCTCTTTCCGATGATCGTTGGAAGAAGAAGAGTAAGAAATTTCTTAAGAAGCCGGAGAATTTGCTTAAGGTTATAAAAGAACTGGGAGCCGAAATAGCAGTGGTGACTTGCGATAAAGAAGGAGCTTATGCCTATGATGGAGAAAAGGTATATTATGAAAAGTCGGCTAACGTCAATAATGTTGCTGATACTACCGGAGTGGGAGATGCCTTTTCTTCTTCGTTCGTAGCCGGGCTTGAATATCACCAAGGGAACATACAAAAAGCCATGAAGCTTGGGGTTAAGAATTCTGCCAGCGTATTGAAGAAACCCGGAGCTCAGAATGGCCTTATGAAGGTTTAAGATCAAGGAGAATAAGAATTGATCATTGATATTTGCGAGTTTACATCATAAAGTTGAAAAAATTCCAAATATCAAACTTCAAATTATGATAGATGGAGTTATCGTAAAGGAATTAAAGAAATTCGAAGATGAGAGGGGGTGGCTGGCTGAGATATATCGCCAAGACGAAGATGAGTATCGGCCGGTTATGAGTTATATGAGTATAACTATGCCCGGAAAGACAAGGGGTCCGCATGAGCATAGGCAACAGACGGACTTTTTTGTTTTTGCCGGACCGGGGACCTTTGAGGTTTATCTTTGGGACAGGCGAGAAAGATCGGCCACTCATGATCAACATATGAAATTCGAAGTCGGTGCTGATCGTCCGGCAGCCGTAGTCGTTCCTCCTGGAGTCGTTCATGGGTATAAGTGCATATCTAGCGACCCGGCTTTGAGCTTTAATCTTCCGGATAAACTTTTCAAAGGTAAGAATAAAAAAGAGGAGATAGATGAGATCCGTTGGGAAGACGATGATAACTCACCTTATAAGATCAATTAAAGAATTATAAGTCTTCGATCTTCAATCGAGGTTTGAAGAGCGATAATTGAATATTATGGATTGTATATTTTGTGAGATCGTTTCCGGCAACATTCCCAGCTATAAGGTTTATGAAGATGACCAGTTCTTAGCTTTTTTGGACATTCGTCCTCTTAACTTGGGTCATACTTTGGTCATACCGAAAAAGCATTATCGCTGGGTTTGGGATGTTGACAATGCCGGAAAATATTTTGAAGTCACTAAAAAAATAGCCAATGCTATCAAGAAGGTGTTCAAGATAGACCAAGTTAAATCCATTGTATTGGGAGATGAGGTTCCCCATGCCCATATTTGGCTGATACCAACCTTTGAGAATGATGGACATGGCGGGACAATAAATTTCAAGAAAGTAAAGAAGATAGAAGAAAAGGAAATGAAATGGGTTTCTTCTAAGTTAGAAGAAGAATTAAGGAGTGCCTCTAAAAAATAATTTTTTCTTTTTTAACCTTTATTTTTGGCATATATGAATATATTAATAACAGGAGGGGCCGGTTTTATCGGCTCTAATTTTATAAGAACCTACTTAGGGAGGTATAAGACTGATAGTGTTGTTAACCTAGATAAGTTAACCTATGCCGGTAATGTTGAAAACCTTAAAGATATAGAAGGTAAAGATAATTATAAGTTCGTACAAGGGGATATTTGCGATGAATCTTTGGTTAATTTCATTGTAAAGGATAATAATATCGATGTGATAATAAATTTTGCAGCTGAGTCGCACGTTGATCGTTCTATATCCAGCTCAGCTCCTTTTATTCAGACCAATGTGGAAGGTACACGCGTTCTTTTGGATGCGGCTTTGCACAATGGCAAGATACGTTTTCATCACATATCGACCGATGAGGTTTTTGGCCATTTAAAAAAAGAGGAAGAACCTTTTTCGGAAAAAACCCCTTATGATCCAAGAAGTCCTTACGCCGCTTCCAAAGCGGCCTCTGACCATCTGGTCAGATCATATTTTGTCACCCACGGTTTGCCGGTGACCATTTCCAATTGTTCCAACAACTATGGTTCATATCAATTTCCGGAAAAGTTCATTCCTTTGGCCATTACCAATATATTGGAAGGTAAAAAGATACCTCTTTACGGCAAAGGCCAGGCAGTTAGGGATTGGATACATGTAGATGACCATAACCGTGGAGTTGAGGCGGTAGTAAAGGAAGGCCAACCGGGGCAGACATATTTATTTGGTGGCGGCGGAGAGATGACCGGCATTGCCCTGGCTAAGAAGATAGTTGATATAATGGATGCCGGAGAGAACATGGTAGAATTCGTAGATGATCGGCCTGGACATGATATGCGTTATGCCATAAATTCCGATAAGGCCAAAAAGGAACTAGGTTGGGAAAAACAAATAGAATTTGACAAAGGCCTGATCGACACTATAAGGTGGTATAAAAACGATCAAGACTGGTGGAGTAAACTCAAATAAAAGGAAGAAGTATGTTGAAGTGGTTGTTTTTGGCCGTGGCGGTCGCAACAGTTTTCTTTATCGGTATTTTTACGTTCGCTCATTTTGCCTTTTTTAAAAGGATAAGGAGAAGTTATGAAAAGGATCTTGATCATTATTTTGGCCGTTTTGGCAATAAGCCTTTTGGCGTTCACGCCGGCCATGGCTTTGATCATTTTTGAAAGCGGTGAAGGACCTTTGGAAATGTGATCACCTTCCGCAACTTTTTGGAAGTCTTGCCCGACTTCCTTTTTTATTTAATAGATCTGGAAGTGAATAAAAAACCGCGGATGATCCGCGGTTTTTATGCTCCTTCATTATTATTTCTTTCAAGATTTTTGTTCTTCAAGCTGTATATCTTTTTTTTCATTTCATGCGGATCTCTTATGTTCACCATTTTCGCCTCATAATCCTCTCCACCGGCAGTATTGATGAATAATTTGCCAACTCCGAAAATGAATTTATCCCAAATGGACTGCGTTACTAAAACATCGGTGATCCGGTCGTAATGTATACTTTCCACCTCAGTGGATAGCCAGCCCCGTTTGAACATTATTCTGGATTCCGTGAGCACATAGCGATTGGCTATACGTAGATAGTATTGATAGTAGAATATAACTATCGGAAAAGCTATGAATATGAAGATAGCTATGGGGTATGCCCAAGCCTTTGCTATGGATCCTTCAATAAAGTTTTTGCCTGCCAAGCTTTCTTTCAAACTTTCTTCTGAGGAGTTGTTTAGTTTATCCATGTCTATCATTGGCAGATCTATAGGCGGGGCGAATTCATTGAATTCAATGGCGAAGAAAAGAACAGCCGACAACACGCCGAATATCAGTAACCACTTGATCAATGATAAGGCCATGAATATATTTATGAATTTTGACGAGAAAGTGAATTCTTTTATTACTTTTTCGTCTTTGGTCAGTGTTTTGGCAATAGTTCTATCCATATGTATTGCGTTCATTTATATTATAATGTTAGCATTTATAGCGATAAAAGGCTATATTTGACCAAATAGGCATTTAATGATATTTTAAATCGAACCTTGTTCATTGCACTTTAGGTAAATATCAATTTCTAATGAAAGGAGTCCTTAATGGACGATATCAAAGTTGGGTTTGTTGGCTACAGGGGGATGGTGGGCCAAGTTCTTTGGCAAAGAATGCTTCAAGAAAATGATATGATCCAGCTGAGAGAAAAAAGGTTGGTCATGGTTCCCTTCAGTTCATCCAAGGATCAGATCGGCCAGAAGGTCCAGTTCTTTAATGAGCCGGTTTGTGATTCCACCCAGGTAGAGCAATTGGCAGAATGTGATATTATCATGACCTGCCAAGGTTCATCTTGGTCCAAGGAGATGTATCCGCAACTGCTGAAGATCGGCTGGAATGGGTACTTTCTCGACGCTTCATCGGCTTTTCGGATGAATGACGATGCTATCATCGTCCTTGATCCTATCAATCGGAAACAGATCAATGAAGCTTTGGATGACGGAATTCGTATTTATTGCGGAGGGAACTGCACCACCAGCTTGATGATGCTGGCCTTGCACGGTCTTTTCAAAGCCGGCTTGGCGAAGAGTATCTTCGTTGCCACTTATCAGGCGGCTTCCGGAGCCGGCGCCAAGTCGATGAAAGAGCTGATCGATCAATCCAGGATCTTGTCCAGTATTGCTTCAGAGGAGGGCGGAGGCATTCTTAAACAGGAGGAGTTGATCAAAAAGATCTTCAACTCCAATGTTCAAGCCATTCCAACCAAGCAATTCGGCGTCCCTTTGGCCTTTAATCTTATCCCTTGGATAGATTCTATGATATTGGATGGCCGAACCAGAGAGGAATGGAAGGGCGAGACCGAGACCAACAAGATCCTTGGTTTGTCCGAAAGATCAGCTATTCCGGTAGAGAGTATCTGTGTGCGGGTACCGGTAATGCGCTGTCATAGCCAGGTGATCCGGGTTGAGCTCAAAGATAATATTCATATCGAATCTTTGGGCTATATGCTGGATATCGCCAATAGTTGGGTTCACGTGGTGCCGAGCGATGAAAGGTCGGTAAGATCACGGCTAACCCCGGCCGCGGTGACCGGCAAACTGGATATCAATGTCGGTCGTTTGCATAAAGCTCAAAGCGGAAGAGGCAAGGTTCTGAAGCTGTTCACGGTAGGGGACCAACTCCTGTGGGGAGCGGCCGAGCCTGTTCGGCGGATGTTGAATATTTTACTGGAAAGACTTTGCTGATCCTTTTTCCAGTCCTTATGAGCTTGTTTGCCATATTTTGGCGGGCAAGCTCTTTTAATTTGTCTATTTTGGCTAACCATTGACAAAAATTAGTAAATATGTTATATTATCTTGAATTTGCACCTTGTAATATCCATAAACAAAAACCCTTGGAGGTTTGAATGAATCAAAACGAAAGAGATGAAAGAGGTGATCAGGAAATTGTTCTGATCATACTTCTCCTGTCATTAGTTACTTTGCTTCCGGCTGCTGCCTATGGCGTATATTGTCTGTACGAAAGTTATCAGGAAAAGATACAGACATATAAGCTGGAGAGCGAAGAAAAGCTGACACGGATCAGAAAAAGGATCAAGGAGGAGAAAACAGAAGACCTTAAAGAGGTCTATGAGGCGCTCGACAGATATGCCGAGCAAATACAGGTTTGCATTCCGCGGCGCAAGAGGAGTTCTCCTTATCTTCGCGTTGATACTCGGGGGCTTTCCGAGGTAGAGGCGGCTGTTAAGATCGGTATTGCCTATTTGCCCTATATCGAGAAGACTTGGGGCGAGTTGGTGGACAGGATCAGGATAAAGAACGGATTCACTGATGTGGATCGTGATCTGGTCTTGGCCCATATGGCGATCGAATCCAAAGGCGAGAGATACGCTTTAAGCGATTCGGGCGCCATCGGCTTGATGCAGGTGATGCCTTCGACGGCCATTATGTACGGCTGTCGGCCACGCGATCTGGTCAAGCCGCATATCAATGTGTATTGCGGCATCCGGCATATCCACGAAGCCAAGAAAAAGGAGCACATCCAGTCTCAAGATTGGTTGATCGCTTCTTACTGGACCGGCTATGGCAAGAAGTCTTATGACTATAGCCAAAAAGTGGAAGAGGCCGGGTACAAGAAAATGACCAAGTATTGCCAGAAAGTGTCCGGGGTGCTCGACCATTTGAAGGATCAGTGGCGGCTTGAGAATCTTTTCATCGAGGAAGCTCCTTTCAGGGGGGCTGAGGAAACTAAACCTCAAACCGTGGCAACGGATGATAGAATGTTCTTCTAAGAACTACTTATCTTCGTTGATCACCGGCCCGTTTGCGCGTTAGCAAGCGGGCCTTTTTTATACCTAAAACCGTTTATAACCTTTTTAATTAGGATGATAAGAGCTATAATTAATATATGATCAAAATTTAGTTTAAAATTATGAAAAACATCTATAAAAGGGTCATCCCAACATTTTTTTTGCTCATATTGATCTTTCCGGTTGGAGTCGGGGCTATTAGCGCTCCCGATCGCGGAATAGATGACGATGTGGACATTGGACCATATAAAGCAGTTTATGATAAAGAAGGGCAGAAGTATGACCTTGATACTGCTTGCCAAGAGAGAGACGATCGAGCTTATGATAATATCAAGGATTGCCAAGGCAAATGCGAAGAGTGCGTTTTAAGGGAGGACGCTTGTTGGCATTGCCTAAATAAGGAAGGGGAAGTAAAAAAGGAAAGCGAAGAGAGCGACCAAGGATGGTGGCAAAAGTTCAAGAATTGGCTGAATAGGATATGGTTAGCTATAATGGCGCCAATAAAGAATATAAAGAACAATGAAGATAAAGATAAGAATAAGGACAAGGACAAAGAAGATCAGGCCCTTGCTCCTGAAATGGATCGAGCCTGGAAAGAGTTGGAGAAGTTCATAAAAGATGAAGATGGCGATGGAAAGCCGGATAAAAAGAATGAAGAACAAGCCGGGCAAGCCATTAAAGAGGGAATAGCTGAGGCCGGGGATATGGGCAGGTTGTTAAAATTGAAGGACATGGGAATTTTTTGGTGTTCTGAAAAACACGACATATCATCCAAAGAGTATGATGATTGTCGAGAGGAAATAATGAAAGCGGTTCGCCGGCGTGGAGATGAATTAAAAGAGGAATTGATAGCCAAAATAAATGAGGAGGATGTGTCACCTGACACCTTCCAACAAATGAGGTATTTGTGGGCCTTGTTATCCGCTGCCGAAGATGCTAGTGGAAAAGGAGTCTTTTTCTCTACTGACAATATAAAGAAAGTAAGAAAGGAACTAAAGAAGAAGATGGTGATCTTTTGGCAAAAAGCCTTACTTAAAGCAGGCTGGGATGATATAGAAGGGTGGCTATTGTTAGCATCGGCTCATACCAAAGTCAGCTCCAATATGGGTTCTGGCATATTCGAAGGCTCATCACCTTTGGTTATGACCCAGTATAGATACCGTCGTTTATTATTGCAAATTATGGCAGAGATGGATATTTGCGACCCTGACCCGGAAAAATTGGCTGCCTTACAGCAAAGATTGAAATTCGGGCTTGGTTGCGAAACAAGACTGGGCAGTGCCCGGGCCTGCAAGTATATAATGACCGGAGATCTGGAAAGCGCTTATAGGTTATTATATGAAAAAGATAAAGGTGATGAGGCTAACCAAGAAGAAGTGAACAAGGTTCCTAAGCCGGTCGACTGTCAAAAGAAAAAAGAGACTATAACCGGCGAGGATGGGGATGTTGAAAAGGATAGTGTATCGAAAGACGGGATCGATACAAATATTCCCTCTGATGATATGCTGGATATGAATGAGGTAAATGA
>CAZRQU010000013.1:14435-18917 GCA_964602485.1 uncultured Gammaproteobacteria bacterium
TGTTGAAGAAGATGTTGAAGAAACAACTGAAATAGAAGTAAACGAATTTAATGAGGTGAACCGACCATCGACCACGGAAGCAGAACAAGAGTCACAAAATATTATTTATGAGGAAGAAGAACTCTCTCAAGAGCCAATGGGAGAAGTTCCTTGCCAGATAAACATATTTTCTAACAAAATAACCGGTTGGGATTTTTCTTTAGTGGATTGCGATCTGCCTAAAACAGGATCTTATGAATGCATATTGCAATGTGGCCTCCTGCCTCCGCAAGAGGTTTTTGATGATGAACAAAGAATGTGCTATGAAACAGCCGGTGGATTCATAGATCATAACACAGAAGTTCCTTGTCGTTTTGATCCTGTGCCTCCTTCGGATATGAGCGAATGCATCGATCTTTGCTTGCAAGAGATGTGATAAAATAATTTTAATATCGAATAGCCAACGGTCAAGTTCGTATTCTTTTAAGTATTACTTCTTTGGCAGACCGCTTTCAAAAAACAATAATTTCCCATTTTTAAATTCTCGGCCATTAAAGCTATTATTTTTAGTATTAAAAAAGCCGTTGACTTCACGCCAACGGCTTTGACCTCAATGGAATAGAGGATCAGATATTGATGGTATTTCTGGTTGCTTCCAAGAACTGCTGGACAGTGTGGGCTTCTACCGATTTCAAGATCGACCAAATGTAGTTATAGTCTATCTTGCCGGAATTGATGAGCTGGCCTTCTTCAGGAGAAGAGAAGACTATCTCGCCCAGAACTTCCAGACCACCCACGATGCCTGTGCGCCCGGGAGCTTTGGAAAAAAGGATATCCCGAGGCACAAGGTAGAGGTCCATAATGGCTTCGCCGTTCTTGTCTTCCCGATAACTGCAAATGATATTGGCAGAGAGGTTCTGCCAATTTTCACAGCTTTCGGTCCATTGTTGGATGCAATTCGAAACGCCTTCGGCTATTTCTTCTTTCTTCCCGCGGAAGAAGATGGTGGTTATCGGGTATTCGGAAAGATGGAATGGCGGTGCCTGTCTTTCGTGAAGTTGGCGGTTGGCCTCTTCCTCCATGGGGTAGGGATCTTGCCCTATGGGCCGTTTGAAAGCATGAAAATGCAAGTGTTCTTCTATGGTCGCTCCGGCCTTGGGTCCATTGTAGAAGAATATGAATCCCGGAGAGCGGGAGGCCAGTTCCAGAAGATCGGAAACAACCCTTTCGATCTTCTTGCCGGAACCCTTTTCGTCCATCCATTGCTGAGGCTCATGTTTGCCTGAAGTAATGGTCATGTGGCATTCCATGAGCGGAAAAGGATTGCAAAGCGCGATATATTCCCGACCATTGATATCGATCCGGTAGCCTATCTCCAGGCCCTTCTGCTGCCAGAATATGTTTTCCAGACAGAGAAAACAGCCACCGTTGACAGACTTTGAACCGATCGGTACATTCTTGCGGCCGAAGCCCTTGGAGCGATCGGCCCTTTCCGAATTGTATTGGATCAGAAAACGTCTTTCACCACCTGATAGGCGCGGCACCCAGAAACGTTGAGCTTTCTTGATGATATCGCCCTGGACGAATCCGGCCTGATTCTGTTGAATGAACAGAAGTTCGAGTTTTTTGGATAGGCTCAGGCCTTTGTCCAGTTGCGATTGGAGGCGATTCATCTTTTTCCTCCAATCTTTTTCCATCTCTTCAATGAACGACCGGGCAGTCGGCATCTTTCGAGCGTTCGACATAAGGATCCTCCTTTTGGTTTTTTTGAAAGTTCGCATTTGCCTTTTGGCAAATCATTTATTTATAGCACTAAAAAGATCTTCGGTCAACTTTGTCGGTCGATCATCCACTTTTTCCATAAAGAATAAAAAGAATTGTTGGAAGATGAGTCTAAAAAATAAAATAACCCGCGAAACATTAAAATGCCTCGCGGGTCTCTGATAGAAGATCTAACGCGTCGCTTAGTTGAGGGCTAGATCAAGGATCGACCTTTTGTAGATGTACTCTACGTTTATTATCATCCATTTGCCGTCTATCTTCTCAAGGCTTAATCTGATATTTATTTCAGAACAGCACTTGACCTCATAGATCGGGAATTCAAATCGGGAGTTCAGCTCGTGGATCGATCTGAGAAAAGAGGAATATTCCGGTTTGACCACATGGTAGCTAGCGTAAATATATTTCAGGTCATTGACCGCGAAATCTTCCAAGGAATTCCACATTTCTGTTCTTAAAGCGTGCAAGCTTACAAGCGCTTTGTTGCCCTGGATGTGAATGGCCGTATCTAGCACTTCATTCGGAGATTGCGGCAGCATACTCATACCTGAGCCTGAAAACCAGGAATATTGAGCAAGGAGATTCTCGTGGTCGCTAAGTGCCTTTCCTGTTAAGACCTTTTCATAGAAATGATAGATAATGGCTTTTATCAGGAAGTCCTTTTCAACAATATCACCCTTGGGAGACTTGACCACTTCTTGCAGCAATGGCGGTAGGTGATGGCTCAATGAATAATAATTTTCCACCGCTTCCATTGGGCCTGATCGAGCCATGGTCAGTGAAAACATGGCAAGCACCAAGATCGCGATTTTCATCTTTCCTCCTTTTTTGAAAGTTCAAGTTTTTGATATTATTAAATATTTTTTATTTTTTGTCAAATTAATTTTGTCCAAAGGCGGATAAGAATGTATAATGATAAATATAATCATTACAAAAAATATGAAAAGGATATTGTTCTCTAGTTTTTTCTTTTTACTCCTTGCTTTGCCGGTTTCTGCCGGCAGAGAGAATGTGCATGAGTGGTACATTCAGGATCTTAAAGCCGAATTCGAATTAAGGGATGATTCATCGCTTTTGGTAACCGAAAGGATCACAGCTGATTGCGGAGATTTGCCGGGCAAGCACGGAATTTTTCGGATATTACCCAAAAACGCCAAAACGCCCGAGGGTAAGATATATTATCCGATAAAGCTTCTATCCATAACTGACTTTGACGGCCATCCTTATGAATATGACGTTAAAGAAGGTTTTAATACCTTAACTTGGAAGATAGGCGATCCTAACAAAGAAGTAAAAGGCGCCAACCAATATAAAATAGAATATTTGGTCAAGAATGCGGTTCGCGAACATGACAACTTTGATGAGTTCTATTGGAATATATCCGGGCATTATTGGGATATGGATATTGATGATTATGAGGCCAAAATAGTTTTTCCGCCAGGGGTTAGTCGAGACAATACAGATATCTATCATTACATGGGCAGACCGGGATCAAAAGATCCGGGATTGGCCAAGCATCAATGGATAAACGATAATACGCTTAAGGTTTTTACCGCTTCTCCTTTACGAAAAGGAGAGGGTGTGACCTTGTCAGCCAGTTTCCCCTCGGGAATAGTGGATATTTATGAGCCGACAGTGATCGATCTTTGGAGGAATGATTATTTGTGGCTATTGGTGCCATTGGTTTCTTTCATTATGAGTTATTTGATCTGGAAAGCCTATGGAGACGATCCAGATATGAAGAAAACGATCATTGCCCATTATGAGCCTCCGAACGGTTTGGGTCCCTTGGAAATGGGTATGTTGGAAAAGGAAGGTGGTCTTAGAAGTAAATTTATTACGGCCGCTATCATAAAAATGGCCGTGGATGGACTTTTGACCATAAAGGAAAAAAAGAAAAAAGGGGTTTCCTTCTTTAGTAAGGATGATCATATTTTGCAGAAGGTGAAGAATGCCGACACTAGCCAGTTAACGCGAGCAGAGAAGAAGATATATGATGCTCTCTTCAAGGATCGTTCCCAGGTTAGTTTGTTCAAGTTAAAGAAAGATTTTCATAGTGCTGTGCCGGAGATAAAAAAAGAAGCCAGGAATTTTTTGATCGATAATGGGTATATGGAAAAGGCAGGACTTATGATAAAGATATATATGATCGTGCTGGCCGTTATTTTTTTCTTTGTCGGGATATTCGGTATCGGACCCGGACAAAGTTTCTTTTTGCCCATATCTTTCCTTTGTTCAGGAGTGATAGTTATTATGTTCGCTTTGTTCATGACAAAAAAGACCATCAAGGGCATAAATGTGGTTTGGAAGACAAAAGGATTTAGAACCTACATGGCCACGGCCGAGAAATATAGGGCGCAATTCTATGAAGAGGAAAATATGTTCGAAAAAATATTGCCCTATGCGGTAGCTTTTGGTATGACCAAGATCTGGATAAAGAAGATGAAAAAGATATATGATGATGATTATTTCCGAACTCATGTTCCAAGTTGGTATATTGGTTCATCTTTGGATGGGTTTGATGTTAATTCTTTTGCTTCTTCAATGAATAGTATAGCTAGCAGTATTTCACAAAGCGCTTCCAGCTCGACCGGAGCCGGAGGGTCCGGTTTTTCCGGCGGCGGAGGCGGCGGAGGCGGCGGAGGTGGATGGTAGATTCAGTATAGAGTATTCAGTATAGAGTATTCAGTATAGAGTATTCAGTATAGAGTATTCAGTATAGAG
>CAZRQU010000013.1:19017-29732 GCA_964602485.1 uncultured Gammaproteobacteria bacterium
CTCCCCTTACCAAGGGGAGGCTAGGAGGGGTTAATGGAATTGGTAATTTGCACTCTGTAATTTGCACTTTGCTATTTGTAATTTGCACTTTGCATTTTGATATTTGCAGTTTGTTACCCGTTTGGGATCTTATCAATTAGACATTTTTATTTTAAAATTAGCCAGTGCTTGCAGTTTTTAAGATATATGTGTAAGATATCTATGATATGTTAGATATAACCATAGTTGCCGTAGGCAAGATAAAAGAGAGTCATTGGCGAGAAGCCATGGCTGAATATGAAAAACGTTTGAAACCTTATGCTAAGATAGCTTTTGAGGAGGTTTCTCCTGAACCTATTTGCGTAGGCGATAAAGAGAAGACCAAGAAGGTTGAAGGCGAGAAAGTCGCACGTTTTTTGGCTAAGTATCCCAAGAATGAAGTTTTTCTTTTAACTGAAAAAGGAAAGTCTTTGGATTCGGAAGGGTTTGCCGGTCTTTTGCAAGAAAAGAATGAGCAAGCTGTTTTTGTTCTTGGCGGCAGTTTGGGGTTTTCCAAGGAACTTATGAAAAAATATTCGCAGATATCATTGTCAGATCTTACATTTCCTCATGAGTTGGCCAGAGTCGTTCTAATGGAACAGTTGTATAGAGCGGCCACTATAATGAATGGCAAGGAGTACCATCATTGATATATTGATCATTTAAAAAAGGAGGACCAGATGATAAACGGTGTATTCCTGAAAAGATTGATCGGCAGGACCATTGAGATAATTTCCGAGTCTTTCGGGAACGGGGAAAATGACATTAAGACAGAAGCCGTTTCAAGTTTTACCCGGATAATCGGCTGTCGGGAATCCGTGGATGTTCGTGAATTCTTGTTCATAGTGGAATTCTCAATATCTCGAGCTTATAATCTTAACGGCAAAAAAGGATCCTCGGACGATGTTAGGAAACAGATCCTGGAAAAGATATTTTCCAGAGTGGATGAGAACACAAGGGATCATATGAAAGCCGAGTTGGGAAGTGAACAGTATAAGCAATATCGTCAAGAACAGATCCCGAAGATGTTTTGATGTCCGATCTTTGCTCTTTTGCCCCTTGTCTTTTTTATGAAGATGCGGGGCTTTTGTTTTAACTGTTTTTATATTGTTTGTTTTTTCGAAGCCTTGGCTAAATATTTATTCTATGTTATAAAAAATGGGAGTATTCGTTCTTTTTATCAAAGGTTGCCAAAATGGGTCCAGGCATATCCATTCTTTTGGCCTAGGATCTTTGATGATAAAATACCATCACATAACAACAAACACCTTTAAATTTCAAGATTGGGTAGAGGAGGTCTAAATGACTTGTGCGATCGGATTCGATCTGGGAGGAACATTTTTTAAGGTTGGATTGTTCAATGGCAGCGAGCTGATATCTTTTGATAAGGTGCCGTCTGGAGTGGAGAATGGCCCGGAAACTTTTGTTTCTAGGTTGGCCCAGGCAGGGGAGCACCTTATCCATAAGTACCAGCTTGATAGGGAGAGTTTGGCGATCGGCTTGGGAACTCCCGGTATTTGGGACCAGAAGAAGAATGTTGTTATCGGGAATTCTCCGAACATTCCTTGGCTGATCGGCTTGCCTGTGGCTCAAAGAGTGAGGGAGGCTCTCGGAGCCCCTGTGGTAGGTATGAATGACGCCAAGCTTCAAGCCTTGGCAGAAGCCGTTTACGGAGCCGGTCGGGGACGCAAAGTAATATTGTTCCTGGGCTTGGGCACGGGCGTTGGTGGAGCCGTGGTCATTAATGAAGAGATCTATCTGGGGGCCAACGGTTTGGCCGGCGAGCTTGGACATATCAGTATGGATCTTCGTGCCGGTCGGGTTTGCCGTTGCGACAATAAAGGTTGCTTAGAAGCCTATATTGGCACAAAGGGCATTCGTCGGACAGCTCTGGAGGAGACCGGAGCCGTTCTTGACCCTAGTAAAGAATTGCGAGAATTGATCTACCGAGGATCGGCAAGTGAAGTGGTCAAAGGCGTGTTCCAACTCGCTAAGAAGGGGGAAAAGGCGGCCAAGAACACAGTTGCTCAGATCGGTGCTCAGCTGGGCATGGGTTTGGCCAATTTGCTTTTGGCCTTTGATCCGGAGGTGGTCGTTATCGGCGGTCAGATATCGCGCGACCTGGACATGCTTACCCCCTATGTTAAGGACTGGCTTTCGCAGAATTTGAACCAGAAAAGTCTGGCCGATAGTTTAAATATCGTTCAGGCCGATTTTCCGGCAGACGGTGGCGTTATCGGAGCTGCTCATTATGCTTTGGTAAAAGCGCCGGTGAGCATTAAAGAAGTTTTGGCCAGAAGATGATAAATGCGCTTCGGCTGTCCTTTTAGGATGGTCGAAGCTTTTTAATTATCATTAAATAAAAAAAAGCGCTTCAAGTAGAAGCGCAAATAACCTCATTGGTTATGTCCACCAGGTCATTGAACCAGTTGGCCATATGGTAGCTTATCTCTCTGTCGGTACGCAGATAATGCATAAAGAAGAGAGAGGCGCCGAATTTGGAATAGTAGTCATTGGAAACTCGCCTTCTTTTGATAATTTCCGGAAAGAAAGAACAGATAATGAAGCATTTTTTCCCTCCGCTCTCTAGTTCCCAAGGATTGTAGCCTTTTTCTTTTTGGCCTTTTAAGAATTCTTCGGCCGCTCTCCACATTTTGGGAAAATGTTTGGAGAATTCGGAAACGATAGAGGCTATGTATGAACTACAAAGGAAAAGTTCTCCATCGACGGTGTTTACTTGGAACAAGTAATTGTTTATCTCTTGCTCCAAATATTCTTTAAGGTTTTCAATGATCAAGATCTTTTTTCTGGGCTCTTGGCCGTTTTTCATCTTAATCTCCTTGTCTATGTTGTGTTCAAATATTGTTCAAGCGCTTGTTGGTAAGTTCTTAGATGAGCTGTTTTAGTGTTTATCAATTGCGATCTCTTTGGTCTTTTTGCCGGTCTGGGAAATTCATCTGCTGATACCGGAACCACCTTTTTGTTGATATTGGCCAAAGAGAATAGGGAGTTGCAAGCTTCATACCAAGTGGCCGGTTCGGAATTGGTTATGTGGTATATTCCATGATCTAGAGCTTGTTCTATTAAGTTGCGGGTAGCAAGAGCTAGGTCTGGAGTATAGGTGAAACAACTTTTTTCATCATCTACTACTTTGATCTCATCTTTTTCTTCAGCCAATTTCAACATTGTGTCGAAAAAACTGGGTTTGGCCAGCTCACTTTTTCCTTTAGGGCCGAAAAGCTTGGAAGTACGGATAAGATACCACTTAAGCCCGGCCAAAGCCACTCGAGCTATGGCTTTTTCACCTTCGGCCTTTGTCTGGCCGTACTTATTTATCGGATCTGTCGGTGATTTTTCCGTATAGCTTAAGCGACTATCGCCGGCAAACACATAATCGCTGGAATAATGTACGAATATAGCTTTTATATCCTGAGCTATTTCAGCTAGCCTGCCGGGAACGTCTATATTTAAAATTTTAGCCAATTCATATTCTTTTTCATCTTCCTCACAACGATCGACCGCATTATAGGCAACTGCGTTGATGATGATCTCCGGAGCCAGGTCTTTTATCTTTTTTTCCGTTGTTTCTTTATCTGTAAGATCGAGATCCGGTCTGTCCCAACCATATGTTTCATGGTCATTTTTTTGAAATTCATCCACCAGCTGAGAGCCAAGATTGCCCAAAGCGCCTAAAATAAGGATTTTCATATGATATTAGGTGAAAAAGTTTTTAAAACGATGATTGTATGTTATAATAAAAGTGTTAAAAGGTCAAAAATATGGACAAAAATATATTCATAATCGAGGATGATTCCAACCTCTCATCTGGTTTGGCTTCTCAATTCTCAATGGCCGGTTTCATGGTGGAAACCAGTCATAAAGAGGATGAGATAGAGGACCTTCTGGGCAGTATCAAGAAGTTCAATGCCGATATTATCGTGCTTGACCTGATCCTGCCTAAATTGGACGGTTTTGATATCATCAAGGCCATTAGGGCTGATGACGAACTTTCCGGTCTTTATATCTTCATCTTCACCGATGTGTCCGACGAGGACAGTAAGGCCAGGGGCTTGAAGTTAGGAGCTAATCAGTATTTTATCCGAGAGCACTTTTCTGTTATAGAGTTTACACAAAAGGTGAAAAGGATAATAGAGAATAAGGAAGCGATCGGAACATCTGAAAATTATTGATGATAAAAATAAAGATAAACAAGAAAGCTGTTATTATTACGACGATAACCTTCCTAGTGTTGATGGTGATCGCCGTTTTTTGGCTTTTTCCTGTTCGGGAAGTCAACGAATATACTACGGTCAAAGTGGAGAAGACCGACTTGGTTCAAACTGTTTCCGAAGTTGGTTCGGTCAAATCCGCCAAAGAAATAGAGCTTTCTTTCGGGCAGGGCGGTAAAGTGGATAAGCTACACGTAGAAACGGGCGACAAGGTGAAAAAGGATCAACTTTTGGCCGAATTGGATTATGATCATTTGTTGATCCAGAGGAGCGAGGCCGAGTCGAACCTGGAAGCTGCTTTAGCCAACCTAAGAAAGACCAGAGCCGGGGCCACTAGAGAAGAGATAGCTGTGGCCGAAGCCGAGGTGGAAGCTGCCAGAAAAAATTATTATTCTGCTCAAGACACATTGGAAAAGACCGAAGAAAACGTGCAAGAATCCATAGCTCAGGCAGAAAAGTCATTAAGCGACCTAAGGTCCAACGATCCGGACAACGTTACCGGCAAAGAACAGGCTGTGATCTCAGCTCTGAAGAATCTTAATAATACCAAGGATACTTATAAGAATTCAATAGAGAACAAAGAGAGCATATTGGTAACCACTATTGATTCCAAACTGTCAGCGGCCAACACCGCCTTGGATGATATAGACAGTATAATAAACAATGATGACATAATAGATTCTTTGGGGTCCAAGAATAATAGCTATTTGCTTGGCACCGAAGATGCTTACGATGAAGCAAAGTCCGTTCTAGGGCAGGCTAACACCAGTTTGGCTTTGGCTCAGAGCATAACATTGGAAACAAGGGTTGATGAGGCCGCCGATGATTGCCTAGAGGCTTTGGATAAGACTTTTGATGCTTTGAATATTTGTTTCGACTTGCTTGAATATAGTTCGCTTTCCCAGACCAATGAAGAAACCTATAAAGCTACTATAAACACCGAGATAACCAACATCAGTTCCGGAATTTCGGCTGTGGAAACAGCTATTCAGAATTTGGATGATGCCCGTTTGGCTTATGAAACCAATGTATCTTCAGCCCAAGAATCCCTTGATCAGGCTGAAGTGGCCTTGGAGGATGCGATCATCGCAGCTGAGAATTCTTTAGCAACAGCTAAAAAATCCGGCAATAAGGAGATAGCAGCGGCTGAATCCAGCGTGACTTCGGCTAAAGAGTCTTGGGAAGTTGCCAAGAGTCGGCTCAGTCAGCTCAGGGCTCCTGCCAGAAGAGAGGATATCGACCTTTATAGTTCAAAGGTCAAACAAGCCAGAGCCGCTCTTGATCTGATAGATAGGAACATAGAGGACAGTAAGATAAGATCTCCAATAGACGGCAAAGTGGTGGATATAGAGTATGAGCCGGGAGAACAGGTCGATCGATCTTTGCCGGCCATATCTGTTTTGGCCGAGAATGAATTGGAAATAGAGGTTGATATATCAGAATCCGATATAGCCAAAGTGAGTGTCGGCGATCAGGCCAGTATCACATTGGATGCTTTTGGAGAGGATGAAATATTCAAAGGAGCAGTGGAATTCATCGAACCGGCAGAGACAGTGATACAAGATGTTATTTATTATAAAGTTAAAGTAATATTTGATGAGGAGCCGGCAAAGCTTGAGAAGGTGAAGTCCGGTATGACCGCCAATGTGGACGTAACCACTAATATAAAGAAAAATGTTCTAGTGGTCCCGGCCAGGGCAGTGATAGAGAAAAATGATAAAAAATATATAAAAGTTTGGGAAAGCGGACATGCCAAGGAGCATGAAGTGGAAGTTGGTATAAGAGGAGATGGCGGATTGGTGGAGGTTTTCAACCACGTGAAGCCCGGAAATGAAGTAGTTACTTACACCAAGAAGGATAAGAAAAGAGTGTTTAGATTCCAATAAGAGGAATTAATAATAAAATATCAAGAAAAGGAGGCTTTCTTAATATGAAACTGATAATATTCGCTGGTGGGATAGGTACCAGGTTGTGGCCTCTTTCCCGGGTGAACTCACCCAAACAATTCGACAAGATATTCAACGGCAAGTCCACTATCCAATTGGCTTTTGATAGAGTGGCTCCGGTATTCGGAGAAGAGAATATCATTATTCAAACAACCCCTTTATATAAAGATAAAATACGAGAACAATTGCCTGCCCTGCCGGAAGGGAATCTTATAGTGGAGCCGGAAAGGAAGGACTTGGCCGCAGCCGTGTGCCTGGGGATGAAAGAGCTTTATGATAGGGGGTACAAAGGGGCAGTGGCCATCCTGTGGGCCGATCATTTAATGCAGAGAGAAGGGGAGTTCGCCAAGGCCTTGCGTACAGCTGAAAAATTAATAGAAAAAGACCCGAATAGATTCATCTTCCTGGGCGAAAGGCCTCGATTTGCCAATAATAATCTTGGTTGGATAAAGATAGGCTCCTCAGGAGCATTGTTGGATGGTTTTGATGTTTGTGACTTTTCCGGATGGAAATACAGACCGCCTATGGACGAATGCCAGGAGATGATGAGAGGCGGTGAATATCTTTGGAATCCGGGATACTTCATCACTTCGGTGGAATTCCTGTTCCAAAGCTATAAGGAATTAGCTCCCGATGTGTACGAAAGAGTGGTCAGCGGGGATTATTCCAATGTTCCTGAACGTCACTTTGATCAGGCCATACTGGAGAAAATAGATCTTTCCAATGCGGTTGTCCTTAAAACGAATATGGGGTGGTCCGATCCGGGAACCCTTTATGCCTTAAAGGAAGCCTTGGAAAAAAAGAGAGATGATAATGTGGTCAATGGGCGGGTGATAGCTTATGCTTGCCAGGATTCATTGCTTTATAATTTGGAAAATAAAAAGATATTGGCGGCCATAGGCCTGGAAGGAACGGTTGTCGTTAATACCAGAGACGCTTTACTGGTAGTAAAGAAAGAGGAGGTTGTACATATAACCAAACTATTAAAAAAAATGAAAGAAGAAGGATTAAGTGAGTATTTATGATAATAAAGATATTCAAGATAGCAATATTACTAACAGTGTTAGGCTCCATTTTTTGGATAATTTCCTACACGAAGGCTGTAAACAGGCCGTTAGACAAGGAAGGCGAAATGAAGAAATTCGTGGTTTCCGGAGGTGATAGCGTGAAGAACATAGGAGCCAACCTGGAGGCCGAAGGCTTGATAAGTTCCAAAACCTTTTTCGAGATATACATCTGGCGTCAAGATATGGAAAAGAATATGCAGGCCGGAGTCTATGAGCTGTCGCCGGCTATGTCCATAAAAGAAATAGCGAATGATCTTTCCAGCGGCAAGGTGGTTAGCAACGAAAGAGAGATAAAGGTGATAGAAGGCTGGAACAATCGCGACATTGCCCGTTATTTTGAAGAACAAGGATTATTTCCAAAAGAGGAATTCGTCAAAGAAGTAAAGAACAAGAGCAAATATGCCGCCAGATTCGAATTTCTAAAAGGCATTCCCGATCCTTATGATATGGAAGGCTATCTTTTCCCTGATACCTATAAGATATTCATTGATGCTTCGGTTAACAATGTCATCAATAAAATGCTTTCTAATTTCGATCGCAAGATAACGGAAGAGATGAGGTTAGATATCGAAGAGCAGGGCAAAGATCTTTATGAGATAGTGGCCATGGCCTCATTGATAGAAAAAGAGGTTAGAAGCCAAGACGACATGAAAATGGTTTCCGGAATTTTTAATAATCGGATCAAGAACGGACAACCCCTTCAGTCCTGCGCTACTTTGGCTTATATCCTGGGGGAGAATAAGCCTATTTACAGTTTGGAAGATACGAAGATAGATTCGCCTTATAATACTTATAAACATCGCGGGTTGCCTCCGGGGCCGATAACCAATCCGGGGCTCAGGGCTATAGAAGCAGCCATATATCCGGCAGATACCGATTATAATTATTTTCTTACAGCCAGCGAGAGCGGAGAGACCATTTTTTCCAAAACCTTAGAGGAACATAATATCAATAAGGCAAAATATTTGAAGTAGAAAATATATGCAAGGAGAAGCTCAAGGATCCTGGTTGGATCGCCACAAAAGCATAGTGATATTCATAGGCATTTTTTTGGTTATGGCCACCGTGGCTACTTTGATATTCGTAGGCATTAAGATGGCCACTACCCCTAAAGAGAATAAAACCCAAGAGCAAGCTTCACAAAAAGAAGAAGACGATCCACTCAAAGAGGCCTTGGAAAAGAAGAAACAGCCGGGATCTCTTCCCGAAGGAGAAGAGCTGGCAGAAGGCGACAAGAATGGTGATGGAGAGCTGGCTGATTGGGAAGTGGAGAATTTAAGTTTTGGAGATTTTTATAAAAAACCGGAACATGATATAGAAGTCGGATTTGACGACATAGAGCTTCCTATGAACATCAAGGTTGATGTAGCCAATTATCACGATATCAACCGCAAGATAGATCTGGAATCAGGACTTGATGACCTTAATGAAAATGGATTTGCTGTTTTGGACAATCCTTTCTCTGCCCAGGCTGATGATTTTTATACTATTTACGATCATTTGGACAAGAAGCAGATGCCGACATTGATAACCGCTGATTTCCTTCTTTATTATTATCAAAATGTACTTAAATCTGTATACAAAGAAGTAGAAAGTACTACTTTTTATGATAATCTTTGGGAGACTAACCTTAAATTATACAAGATAGCCAAAACTAGATATGAAGAGCGGAGGCAAGAGGCGGGAATAGTTAATGATCCGACTTTGGAAGCGGAAAGATTGGAGTTAATATTCTTTGCCACCGCTTTGCGTCTTTTACAGCCTACCGAAGATCAGATAAACAGGGAGGCAACCTTGGAAGCCACTGATATGTTTTCGGTAGGCGAGGCCAACCATTATTCCTTCCAACTGCCTGATTATCTTGAAGAGAATGTTCGTCGTGAAGTCAAGCTTATAAGAGAAGCTGAGGGACTTCATAAATCCCCAGTCCTTCTTTATGAGCGCGACTATGGCATCTTCGAAGTGCCGAACAATTATCTTGACTCCAGTCGTTTGCGTAATTTTTATCTGGCTTCAAGCTGGTTGAATTCAGTTTTTTCTCTACACTATCGTTCCGAAGATTGCCCTAACTGTCTTCTGGATAAAGATGATTGGCGAATAAGCTTCTACGCCGCCATATTGTTGGCCGAGGACTTTTCCGCTAATCAAGATCTGCAGAATCGTTGGGCCAAGATATATAAGCTGATGTCTTATTTTACCGGCTTGCGAGGCGATCTTACCTACCTTCATTATAATAATGTCTTTAAAGACCTTTTCGGTGAAGACGTCTCGGCTACCGAGATTCTTTCCGGCAGTGAACAGGATATAGATATTAAGTTAGAGAGAATGCGCAGCGAGTTGTCCCAGTTCGATTTTTTGGAAATAGAAGGAGCGATAGACCAAACGTCAACCAGCACCAAACCTTTGGTTGGTATGAAGATGCTTACTGAGGCCTACTGGCCCAATGATTATATAATTGGAGAGTTGACTTACCCTAAAGTGGGCGTTTATCTTGAGGCGGACACCACTAGAGATGTGGATACGGATTTCGTAAAAACCTTATGTAGCATAGACCGAGAACCGCGCCGTTGCCTTTTTACTGTTTATGATATGATCGATCTTATATACCCCATAGACGATATAAACTCATATTATGCGGCCAACACTTTGTATGAAGGATATGAACAGCAAAAGAATAAACTGGAAAGCCAATTAAGGGATTTTACTTCTTGGACTTGGCATAGTAATAATTATTGGACTACTTTGTATACTGCCAAGGAATTTATGACCGCGCCTGACAGCCATAAACCCGCTTATGCTCGTAATCAAGCTTGGACAAAAAGGAAGCTGGATACGGTGGCCGGTGCCTGGGTCAATCTTCAGGTGGAAGCTGATATACTTACTACTTATCAACAAACCGACTCAAGCCACTTGAGCAAGGTCGATCAAGACAATCAATACGCTGAATATAGATATGCAGAGCCGAATCATGTGCTTACGGCTGAACTTTTGGCCAATACGGAAATGCTTCTACAAATGTTTTCAGCATTAGACATAACAGAGAAAGACAATCAGGCGGTTCTCAAGCTTAAGATCTTAAAGAAGGATTTGGAAAACGTGCTTGCTATAGTTGATAAAGAACTGGCAGGCGAGGAATTATCTGCTGATGATTATAAATTCCTTGAAGCATTCCCTAAACAGTACTCTATCAAAAGGGAAGGCGATAAAAATATATTATTCGAACTTGAGAATTCCAGGGAAGATATGATAGAAAGCGTGGAAGGCGTTAAGCTTTTAATATTAACCTACAAAAAGGGCAGTAAGAATATCTTCACAATAGGCCCGGTATTCGATTTTTGGGAAGATAAGGATTGATCATAATTTGTAATTGGTAATTAGTAATATAGAATTAAGGTGCTATTTGTCATCCTGAGGATCCCGCGAAGGCGGGAGACGAAGGATCTGTATCGGGTAAT
>CAZRQU010000014.1:0-22203 GCA_964602485.1 uncultured Gammaproteobacteria bacterium
CATCCTCTCCCCGCGAGACGCATAAAAATAAAAAAGAGCAAGTACGCTTGCTCTTTTTTATTTTTATTAGCTCGGGGAGAGGGAATCGAACCCCCATTGACTGGACCAAAACCAGCTGTCCTACCATTAGACGATCCCCGAATCTGGTTATCTGTAATTGGTAATTTGATATTTGATATTGGTAATTTGGTATTTATTTAGGATTTAGAGTTTCGCCCGTTATGTGTTATGAGTTATGTGTTATGTGTTATGTGTTATGCGTTTTACCAATAAAAATCGCCAGGTGGCGATTGATGTTT
This sequence comes from uncultured Gammaproteobacteria bacterium, assembly GCA_964602485.1. Taxonomy (GTDB): domain Bacteria; phylum Patescibacteriota; class Patescibacteriia; order Patescibacteriales; family WJLG01; genus WJLG01. Next base: position 300 of record CAZRQU010000014.1, read on the forward strand.
ATATATTAAATAAAAAAATTGATTTTGTCAAAATATAAAAAAGTTGTCAGTCAATTTCTAAAATAAATCTATATGGCTTGTTCTTCCAAACTTCACCGGCATAATCCACCCCTATTCTGGGAGTTCTCTTTATTTGTCTTGGCTTGACGCTAGCCCCTCTGTCCTCAACCCAAAGACCGTTCTTCTTGATCATCTCTTCTTTATTCAAACTTCTATCTATCTCCAAGGCCTTGGTCAGTTTGCCCGGACCATCATACCCTTCCACCCCCCTAACCAAAATAGCGGCCGGATAACCTTTATCACCAGTAACAAAATTCAACATCTCATACATACCGTAGCAAAGATAAATATAAAAATACCCCCCGGGGCCGAACATAATAGCATTCCTGTCTGTCATTTTCCGGCTGGCGTGCGAAGCCTTGTCTTTTGGCCCGTCATAGGCTTCTACCTCGGTTATCATTAAAGCGATCTCTTTGTCTTCGTACCTTCTCACCAAGTATTTACCTAAAAGATCCTTAGCTACTGTCAGTGTGGATCTTTTAAAAAAATCTTTTTTAAGCACTTTTTTTCTCATATTCCCAAATAGGCCCGACAGGGCCTATTTTAAATTGCATATTTTGACCATTAACCCCTCCTGACCTCCCCCTGCTAAGGGGAGGAACTGGGAAAGATCCTAACAAAGGGAGGGACTATGGGAAAGATCCTAAACTCTAAATCCTAAACTCTGACACACCCCGTCCTGCTTTCGCTCCGCTACAGCAGTCCACCCCTCTCTAGAGGGGAATAAATTCAAATGACCAAAATTCTAAATTCTAAAAAACGCATAACTTGTAACAAACTACAAATATCAAATTGCAAATAACCAATAACTAATTACCCAATATAGATCCTTCGTCTCCCGCCAAGGCGGGATCCTTAAGGATGACAAGCCTAAAATACCCTATACTGCATACTGAATACTATATCCCAAATTACCAATTACAAATTACAAATTATCTTCTATACTCTAAACATCAGAATATCTCCTTACCGCCAAGAAACTGGCTATTATATTTATCAAGGCTACTCCTAAGAATTCGCCTCCATATATCATAAGGAAATTACTATTGAAATAGTCAACCACGTTCACATTATAGCTCACGAAAAACGTTTCTAAATACGGCTGGAGCAAACTCAGGAAAGGATAAAAAATTCCTATTATGACCAAAATGCCAATAATAGTATAAATAAGGCTGGATATGAGAAATGGCATATAGATGAAATAATTAGAAGCTCCCACCAAACGCATTATGGCGATCTCGGTACTATGAGTGTATATGGCCACCCTGACGGCATTAAAGACCACTGACAAAGTAACCAGTATAAAAACAATGGCAAGGGCCATACTGGTCTGACTTGCTTTATCGGTCACCGAATTTATCTTTTCCAAAACCACTTTGTGATCCGTGAAATTCCTGGAATCTATTATATCGCTTTCTATCTTATTTATCTCATGGGTAAGCTTATCCAACTCGTCTATATCGTTCGGCTTTATTATCAAAGTAGGTGTTAATGGATTTTTTCCCAGCTCTCTTAAAGCTTGGAGTACTTCCGGATTATCCTCATTCCTGCTCTTGAATATCTCTAAGGCATCGGCTTTCGAAATATACTTCAAGTCCTTTACTTGTTCCAAATTCGATATCTCGGAACGAAGAACCTTTATCTCATCTTCTTCAGCTTCAGGGTCAAGATAAAGATTGATATCTATCTTCTCTTTGATAGCATTAACGGCAGTATCACCTATCAATTTCACCACTACCAACATATTTATGGAAAAAAGGGCCAATATCAAAATAATTACCGTAACGGCTGATAGCCAGATATTACGGGTAATATCCTGAATGCTGAATTTTAACATTCTCCAAAAAGATAGAAGCATTTTGTATCGTTAAAATTATATTATATATTTACCTCGCTGCTTGTCGCTTATAACCCGACCGTTGTCTATGGTTATCACTCTCTTGCCGAGCCGATTGACTATTTCTTTATCATGGCTCACCAGAACTACTGTTGTCCCGAACTTATTTATACTCAAAAGCAGATCAACTATATCATTGGCATTGATCGCATCAAGATTGCCGGTCGGCTCATCGGCCAAAAGAACCTTCGGACTATGGACTAAGGCTCTGGCAATGGCCGTTCTCTGCTTCTCTCCGCCTGATATCTCATGCGGATAACGACCCATTTTATCTTCCAGTCCGACTATCTTGAGAACATGTGGGACTATCTTTTTTATCCTTGATGAACCGGCTCCGCAAACCTCCAAGGCAAAAGCCACATTTTCGAACAAGGTCTTCTTGGGCAACAATTTGAAATCCTGGAATATCACTCCTATTTGTCGACGTAGATACGGAACTTCACGATTGCCAATATTGGTTATGTCCCATCCGCCGATGATTATCTTGCCTTTATCAGCTTTTTCTTCACCTATTATCGCCTTGACCAAAGTAGTTTTGCCTGAGCCCGACTGACCGACAATGGAAACGAATTCGCCCGGCTTCACATGCAAAGACAAGTCTTTCAAGACTTTAACATTAGGCGGGTAAGTTTTGAATATATTCCTGACCTTGATCATAGGATGCAAAGTGTTTTAAAAATTCTTACTTATCGATCCTCTTTATACCGTATCTTATAAGTTCTTTTACTTCCTCCAAGCTTTCATATTTGGAAGGAGAGCCCAAGCTCACAACTATCACCTTCTCTCCATTAGGTCCAGTAACTCTGGTCATAAGGCAATACAGGGATTCATGTAAATAGCCGGTTTTGGAACCGGTTATCTTAAGATGATTGGAACGAGAAAAAAGATCGTTCCTGATGAAGTTATTCGTATTCCTTATCCTTATTTTTCTACCGGCATCAATAGTGGCAAATTCATATTCAGAGGCCACGCTGGCTTTTTGGATGATAGGATCAGTGAACACTTCTTTTGTTATTATAGCATAATCACGGACAGTAGTAACATTATCCGGGGACAATCCGGTCGGCTCTATGAATTCGGTATTATCCGCTCCCCAGTCTTCCACCATGTCATTCATCCTGTCTATAAAATCCTGGCGCTTAAGCCCACTGGCTCTGACCAATGACTCCACAGCATTATTGGCCGATCCAACCAAAGCCGCATAAATAAGATCCCTGGCTGTAACCACCTCCCCTTCTTCCAATCTTATCCTGGCCGACTCCCAAGGTTTGCAATACTCATGGTTATATATCTCGTCTTGCTCTTTATAGACTATTTCCTTGTCCAAACTCAGGTTGGTATCCAAAAAGGTCTTTACCGCCACTAGCTTGGTGAGGCTAGCCAGGGGCAAAACCTTGCTTCCTGCCTTTTCCAGTATGATTTCCTCTGTATCCTCGTTCATCACTATGGCAGATCGAGAATCTATATCCGGTCTATAACCTATTCCTGTTTCCGATATACCCAAGACTCTTCCTCGATCATCAGCCAAAACATCAAGAGGCTTGATAGTGACATCTATTATGCCCTCGCCCAACGAGGCGATCTTGGAAAAGGCCACCTTGTCCAGATCTATCACCCTATCCGGGTGTATACTTCTGTCAGGGCCGTAATCATTGACGGTTATATCAACGAATTTGTTGTTGTTATTGTTATAAACCCTTAATCTCGACCCCTTGGGAAAATCCGGCGAAGCGGCAAAATCTCCTCCTTTGTATCCATACCAACTGGCCCTTCCGGAGGACATCCGACTATTATCAGTAAAAACAGCTATGCGGGCATAGGGCAAATGTATAAGAGATCTGACAAACCCATCCTTGGGGTGATCTCTGGTTGGCAAAGGCCTCCAGGTACCGTAATTCTTATCATAAAAGAAAACCCTTTTATAAGAATAAACCTCTTGGTCATAAGAAAACTGTATGTAAAAAGGCTTATGGTCATCATAGGCTCCCTTGTTGCGGAATTCGAATTGATATATCGGTGATATGATCTCCAGATCCCAAGGCAGAGGCATATCATCAACTATCTCTTCACAGTCAACTCGAGTGTCGTCGCTCAGAATACCAGGGACCAAAGATAACTTCAGATTTCCACTGAACGGAGACACTGTATATCCTTTGGCGATCGTTTCTTTATCCAAATAAATACTAAAATCCTCGAATTCTTTATCTGGCAACGCTTCGCTCTCAATACTTTCTTCCGATGATACTGTCCCGCCATCATCAAAAACTATGGTACTGGTAGAAACTGCTTGCACCTGAGAAACCGCCATACTGAAGATCAGTATTCCGCTTATAGTAAAAAGTAATGCCTTTGTTTTTTTCATAATTCCTTTTGTATTTGATTATTGTTTAGATATTTTGTATTATATATTGAGGGTTGGCCGAGATAGCTCAGTTGGCAGAGCAACGCACTCGTAATGCGTAGGTCCGGGGTTCGATCCCCCGTCTCGGCTCATTCAAAGGAACCTAAGTTCCTTTTTTATTTTGAAAAAAATACCTCCACCAACGAACAGGATTTGAATATTCCTTTTCTCCTCTTGTTTGACCATCAATATTATTTTCTGTTTTGGCAATATGTCCGGTGGAATCTATGACCACCACTTCTTCGCCCGGTCTTTTTAAGCCCATATTCAAACGAGCCTGCTCTTCTACGAATTGGTCTGATTCCAAATAATTTATTATCTTGCCCAAATTCTCATTACTGGCTTCCATTCTCGCTATCTCGGATTCCAATTCCTTTATCTCCTGGTCTATCATATATCTCTTGCTTATGTTCTTTGATATAGGAATACTTATAGCTATTAATATAGCCAAAAGTCCTAAGGCGAAAACCTTAGGATCAAAGATCATCCTTATCAAAATGTTCGGCTTTTTCTTCCTCATATTTTTATTTATCGCTTTTCAAAAAATGGAATTTACCTATCTCGGTCAATATTATACTGAAAAGCCCTACAGCTACTGCCACTCCCCAGCTAGACAGCGACAAAGCTTCGGTATCCAAGAACTTTTGTAATAAAGGAAGGTGGACAGCTATCAATAGCAGGATAAAACTAACCGAAGTGGCCAATAGCAAATAAAAGTTTCGCAAAGGATTTATCTTCCATATCGGCTGACTCAAACTTCTGATGCTATAAATGGTCATAAGTGATTTTACTCCCAATATCACGAAGAATAAAGTTCTTAGATAATGAATATCCCACCCCTGTTTATACATCCAAATGAACATGGCCAGTATCGCCGAATCTCTAACTATGCCGACGCCGAAAATTATTATCTTCATTTCTTTATCGACTATCGGGGCCGTCTTGGGCACCGGCTTCTTTTTCATAGTTCCGGCCGCACCTTTTTCAAAAGCCAAGGAAAAATGAGGTAGCCCATCATTGATTATATTTATCCATAATATCTGAGCCGGCAAAATGGCCAAAGGGGTACCGAAAATTATAGAACCAACTATCAAAATTACCTCAGAAAAAGAGTCTGACACCAAATAGGTCACAACCTTCTTTATATTAGCGAAGATTATCCTACCTTGGCGAATAGCTGATACTATCACTTTGAAAGCATTATCCAAAAGTACCATATCCGAGGTTTCTTTGGCAATATCCGTACCAGTACCCAGGGCAATGCCGATATCAGCCGCTTTTAAGGCTGGAGAATCGTTAACCCCGTCGCCGGTCATGGCCACTACCTCCCCCTTTCTCTGCAAGGCTTGGATTATGCGTAATTTGTGGTGAGGAGACACTCGGGCATAAATACTTATCTTATCGACCATCTTCTCCAGCGTTTCGTCATCTATCTTATCCAAATCGCCGCCGGTAAGTACTTTTTTGGAATCAGTATCAAAACCGGCCTCCCTGGCAATGGCCGTAGCTGTCAATTTATGATCTCCGGTAATGATCACCGAATTGATACCGGCCTCCCTGGTCTTGGCTATAGTATCCTTTACGTCCGGCCTTAAAGGATCTTTCAAAGCAATAAAGCCGACAAAGCTCAAATTCTTATCCATTTTGGACCAATCCTTGCCTTTATCTTTAGCATCCCATTTGACATTCTTTATCTCTCTAATGGCCACGGCTATCACTCGAAGTCCACTGCTTGTAAGTTTTTCATAATTGGCATGGAGTTTCTTTCTTGAACTGTCCGTCAACTTGCTCTCCTTGCCTTTGTGGTAATATTTCTCTGACTTATCCAAGATAACTTCTGGCGCGCCTTTCTCATAAAGAACGAAAGAGTTTCCGCTCTTCTTGTGTAATGTGGCCATGAATTTGCTATCGGAAGAGAATGGCAATTCATCTATCTTGGGTTCTTCTTTGATAAGCTTGCCTCTTACCAAACCGGACTGAATGGCTGAAGACATCAAAGCGGTTTCGGTAGGCATTCCTATTATCCTCATTTCACTAAAACTGTCTTCCGGGTTCTCTACAATGGCATTGTTGCACATCATACCTATTTGCAGAGCCAAACTGGTAAGCTTGGCCTCGCCCTTGGTTTGCCTGGAACCTTCGCTACCGACCTCAAACTCCTTTTCGCCGATAACTATCCTGGAAACGGTCATTTTACCCTCGGTCAGAGTTCCGGTCTTGTCCGTGCAAATAACCGTCGTAGACCCCAGGGTCTCGGCTGCTACCAGCTTTCTGGTCAAAGCTTTTTGCTTAAGTATCATCTGCATGCCTAAAACCAGAATAAACGTAACCGATATAACCAGCCCTTCGGGAATAGCGGAAACAGCTAGGGCAATGCTGACCAAAAACATCTCAAAGAAATCACGCCCCTGCAAAACACCTATACCTAATACCAATATACAAGCGATCACCACCACTATTCCCAAGAATTTGGAGAACTGGCCCAAACGGACCTGCAATGGAGTTACTTCATCCTTGGTGGTCTTTACCAACTCGGATATCTTTCCTATCTCAGTATCCCTGGCAGTAGCCGTTACCACTGCCCGTCCCTTTCCGGAAACAGCCACTGTGCTGGCATAAACCATATTCTCTCGATCCGCCAAAGGAACTCCTTTGTCCTGCGGAGGTAAAAATTTCTCAGAAGGGATGGATTCACCGGTAAGATTGGCCTCATTGACCTTAAGATCAGCCACCTCTATCAATCTGGCATCAGCCGGTATGCGATTACCAGCCTCTATCACTATCACATCTCCCGGCACCACTTGAGCCGAATCCACCTCTATTTCATTCCCATTACGCAAAACCAAGGCTTTATGCTCCACCATCTCCTTTAGTCTGGAAAGGGCATTATTAGCCTTATTCTCTTGAAAGAATCCTATAACCGTATTAAGCACAACCGCTGAGAATATCACTCCGGCATCCACATATTCTTCCAATAATAATGATATCAAGCCGGCTATCAATAATATATATATCAAAGGGCTCTTGAATTGGGAGATGAAGATCATGAACTTCGAAAGCTTCTCTTCGTCTTCAAGTTCATTCTTCCCGTATTTATTCAAACGGCTTTGGGCTTGTTTATTGGTAAGGCCGATCTTTTTTGTCTTCATTTCGGCCAAACAGTCCTTGACCGAACAAGCATGAAAATTGAACATATGATATATAATAAAAAATAAACGGTATTTTACATTGAAAGTCGCTTTAAAACCGCACCCCTTTGAGAGGTGAGATGTTAAGCCCCGAATTTAAGGACCGGAGCAGTTGACTCCCTTATATTATAACACAAAAAGAGCCCTTCAAAAAGCTCTTCAGATCTCGTCTTTTTTCACTTTGCGCCTTTATTTTTCCTCGTTTTCATATCTGCCTTTTTTGCCTTTTGGAGTTACTAAGAACCCCATATATTTACCGAACATCAAGCGCGTTTGAGCATCAAGCGCCGGAAAAGTTCCGAAAAAAACTATCCCCAAAGGCAAAAGGGCCCATTCCAACACAACTGTTATCCTTTTGAAAAGCCCGAACTTCGGGGGTTTTGCCGGAAGCAGTAAAGTGGAAACTATAGCGGACAGGACCAACCCGGACATAGCCAAGGTCATCAATCCTCTGGTTACCATGGGCAGATTTCCGGACAACACTGTTGTTTTGAAATTATCACCACCTAAAATAAGAGGCATCCAACCGATAAGAGCTATTATTAAAGCATTGGTTGCCCAAGAATGGAAACCATGTATTTGAACCAATATCCTGGAAATGAATTTATCTTTAGGGATCTCTTTCCATTTCTTCCAAGTGTTGAAAAGAAGGTAGGGAAGATTCTCTACCCCCCAACCCCAGCGCCGCTGTTGTTTGTAAAGGCCTTGAAGTGTTGTCCATGTACTCTTGACCTCCAAAGAGTCCATAGAGATCGGAAAATACATAGGTTCCACTCGATAATCCCCCTTATAATAGCAAAAACAATGCCAAAATATCCGAGAATCCTCAGAAACCATATTAGTGGTCCAAAAATCAACATCTAAAAGCGCCTTCCAGGTCATGGAATGAGAAGAATATGTGGCCAACTTCTCTACTCTTATCTGTTGCATCATCTGCCAAAAAGTATTCGAAGAAGCTGCCACTCTGGAAAAGAAAGGCACTTCCCAAATATTATTATGATAAAGAGGGACAGGTTGGTAACTGGCCCGATAAGGCTCTTCGACCGTCAAGAACAAGTAGGTCAAACAAGAAAAATAACCGGGATAGACCACAGTGTCGCTATCAAAAACGCTAACCAGAACCTTTTCATCATCCACTTCTTCTTGGGCGAGTATCTCTTCTTTTAATATCTTGGCTGCCCAGGCCTGGTTGGCTCCTTTTCCTTTTATCTCGCCTTCCATCCCATCGGGATGGATCGTTATCACAAGTCTCTTGAAGTGCTCTCCGAATTCATCCTTCATCTTTCGTGCCGTTTCCTGCGCTTGCTCTCCGGCCCTTTCCTCAGTAGCTAGGACCATTATCATATTTTTAACAGGAAAACCATCTTTTATTATCGCCTCTAAAGTGGGGCGCAAGACTTCCTCTCCTTCCAGCACATAAGGAATTATCACTACATGGACAACATCCTTATAAGACATACCTTTTCTAGCCAAGATATCCTCTCCCAGGTCGCTTGGAATATCGTTCTTCAACTCTTTGCACTTGGATAGCCAGTCCAATTTCCTGTTCTTCTGCATACGAATGAAGGATATGATCAAATGAACCCCTAAATACAAAACCAAAAGTAACCAATAGACATCAAAAAGAATAACGAAATAAGCCACCCACACGGGTGCAAAATAAGAGAATACCACCAGGCCAAGCAAAGTCCCCCAAGATAATGCTCCCGGCAGTATTTCAAAAACCCGGTAAAGAACCCTGTCTTTACCGGAAAGCTCGGTTGCTTTGCCTATCTTTAAATAATCGACCATAGATATGTTTAATACAGATAAGGGGATTTTGTCTGAAAAATCCCCTTTTGTCAATTATATGTTATCTTAGTCAAAGAATATATCCTCTCCCTCCTTTATCTCGTCTTCTCCTTCTTTCTCCTTGCCTTTTTTGACCACATCCTCTTTGATCTCCTTTTTGACCACTTTTTTATCAAGAATGCTCTCGTTCCCCTTCTTCTTGAGTTCGCTTAAGGATATCCATTCGGATCCTTCTTTCTCGTCTTTCTTCTCTTTCACTTCTCCGGCGGCTTGTTCTTGTAATTGAGAAGGAGACAATTCAGACAACAATTTATCTCTTTCTTCCCTGGTTTTCTTCCTGAGCTCAGCTTCTTCACGTTTTTGCTTTTTTAGTTTGGACCGACAATCCTTGCAATATACCGGCCTAACTCCGTCAGGCTTGAAATTGACCGTGGTCTCGCATCCGCACGAAGAACAAATGACATCATACCCCTTTTCTTGTTTGGTCGTTCTTTCTTTGTTCCCACTAGAGGCGTTGGCATTATTTCCTTTTGTTGTCGGCTTGCTCTTGCCGGATCCGCTTTCCTTGTTCTTCTCCTTAGTCTGCTTGTTCCCCTTATTATCATCAAGAAAATGAGTGTTCATTATCTCATCCTCCACCAAGCTCCTTTCCTTAGCATAATTCATCCTGGTATACTCCACGCATTTATCAAAATTGCCGGTTATCTCTTCGTCAGTCAAAGGCGGCAATCCGCGGGCGGAAAAAGGATCAGAAGCCACCCCATCTATCATCAGCTTTAAATAGAATTCATATTTAGGGATGTTGAGTATATCTTCTTGCTCAAAAGTAGGAGCGAATTCCTTTACCAATTCTTCAGCGTCAGTAGCCCCTACTCTAAAACAGATCATAGTCCCCACATTACCGAAAACCGCTGAAGCAACATTCTCATTCAACTGCTCTATATACTGATGAGCCATGATCAAATTGAGGCGATACTTCCTGGCTTCTGACAAAATAGTGGCAAAACTCTCCGTACTGAAATTCTGAAATTCATCTATATAAAGATAAAAATCTCTTCTTGCCTTTTCAGATATGTTGACCCGGCTCATGGCGGCTAACTGTATCTTGGTGATCATCATCGCGCCTAAAAGAGCTGAATTATCCTCTCCTATATGCCCTTTGCTCAAATTCATTATCAATATCTTGCCCGAATCCATTATCTCACGCATATCTATGGACGATCTCTTTTGCCCGACTATATTCCTTATCAATGAGCTGGACAAGAACTGACCGACTTTGTTCTGGATAGGAGAAACCGCTTCGGAAGCGAACTTGTCAGCATAACCGGCAAACTCCTTTTCCCAAAAAGCTTTGACCACCGGATCCTGGATATTACTTATTATCTTCTTTCTGAACGGCTTATCAGAAAGCATCCTGATCACTCCCAGAAGAGTAGAATCCGGATAATCCAAAATAGCTAAAATGGCATTCCTTAATATATACTCCAATCTAGGTCCCCAGGAATCGGCCCAAAGCTTCTTGAAAACCCCGATAAGCCCGGAGGCCACCAAATGTCTAACCGAGACATCAACCTGCTCCACGACATTGAAAGCTATAGGGTAATTCATATCAGAAGGATTGAAATATATCACATCCTGCACTCGATCCTTGGGAATATGTTGCATCACTTTCTCAGCTAGATCGCCATGAGGATCGACCACGGCCACGCCCAAACCGGCTCGAATATCATTGACTATCATATTCTCCATAACCGTAGATTTACCCATACCGGTCTTTCCGATAAGATACATATGCCGGCGCCTATCATCCTTTTTTATACCGAACTTCTGTCTGCGATTGCGGAAAGTGGTTTCGGCAAAAACTGTTATATCATTGTCATACATACTAATTTAGATCTTAATTTTCCATTATTATCCTATTGGTAAATTACTGGGAGGAGTCGCTTGGTCGGATGTATCATCTTCTGAAAATATATCATCCTCCTCTTGTTTTCTTTCTTCGCTCTCGTTTTCCGATGAAGAAGCTATATCTTCGGGGGCAACCTCTTTGTCTTCATCTTCGTTCAAAAACAATGGTTCAGCCGCCTCTTCACTGACTATATCTTCGGATTGAGGAAGCGACATTGGCGGCTCTGCCTTTCGTCCAGGAGCCTTTTGTATCATTGGAGCCTTGACCACTCCTTCATGCGGGAAGTGCCAAAGCGTGGCCAATTCTTTAACATTCATTATGCCGGGCATTCTTCCACCCCATTTTTCTCTGTTTATATAATTTCTGAATACATTATTCTTTTTCTTGTTGAGTCTTTTTTTGGCAAAAAGATAAGCAGCTGAAGTAGCCGTATAGCTCATGTCAGGTTTCAAATTGTTCAGATCCAAAGCAGCGAATTGTTTCATAAAACCTACAAAACCATTGACCACCTTGCCTTTTTTCATAACATCCTTCTTGGCCAAATAGATCATTCTAGACTTGAACTCAAAGGCAAAATGAGCTGTTTTGGCTTCTATGCTCTCAACTACTTTTTTCTGCTTGGGCTTGAGATTCATCATCTTTAATGGATCGGATTCTTCTTTAACAGAGCCCTCTGCCGAGCCCATAATACTCCCGCCCACAGCCGTTAGAATGTCCAAAAGAGAGTCAGCCATCTTAGTGAAGATATTGCTGCCACCGCCTATTTTTTCTCCTAATATTTTAGATACTTCCTTATCGCACCCTTCTATCCAATCGAACCCGGTTGGGGTGGCTATTATCTGATACCATAATTGCTCCCCTTTCCTTAAACTGCTCATTAGATCCATTAAACTGGCCATTGGATCCTTAAAGTGGGTTTCCGGGGCTCCCATCTGATGTTCAAACTCTTCATAGGTCTTTATCGGCAAAGAGTAATGCTTAGCCTGAATGAACTCAGCTCCCCAAAGATCATATTCATCATTCGGGAATCTGATGTCGGAAAGATCATTGGTATAATCATCAACTTCGGTTATTTCAGCATCAGGGTATTGTGAATAAACGGCTGATTCGACTAGATCGCGAAATCCTACCGGAGTGTGTATCAAGAACTGAGTGTACCCGTCTATGCTCACTATCTCAAAACTGAATGATAATTGGAATTTACCTGCCCAATATTTCTCGATAAGATTGACCGATCCGTGAGCTCCGGCCAAATAGGAAAAAAGGTTTTCCACGGCCTTGGGAGATTGTTCATTGCCTCGAGGTATATCAATAGCCAATAAAGTGAATTTGGCGTTCTTTTCTGCCCACTTACCTCTTATGTAGCTTATCCACACCTGCAGTACCCCCCATAAGAAAACTATAGTTATAGGTATCCAACCAAAATACTTGAATATTAAAATAAGCATCCTGTCCGGAGGCAAACTTAAAAAATCAGTTATGAAGCTAAGGTCTATAACTATATCCATGGAAAAACATATTTATAATTATATTTTACCATTTTAAGAGCATATTGACAATTAGGATTTTTTGCTAAAAATGCCTAATTAGAACATATAGCAAGCGATTCGAGTATAAAAAAATCGACCTTGGCCGATTCAGGTCCGTATCGACATTTTAAGGCCGGCGACAGAAACCAAGGTCGCAGATAAGACCTTTTTCAGGGTCGCAATCATATCCTAATTCAGCCTTATCATCACAACAAGGTTTATTGATATCCCCGCAGATATAGCACGTACCATTATTAAAAAGATGTCCCGGCAAACAAGGATCAGATCCCGGACAAGCCTTTAGCCCCTTGAATCCGCAAAGTGCGCATAAACCATTGAAGCAACCAGCCCTTTCTCGGCTGCTAGTGGCTATACAACCATCATCACAACAAGGATTTCCAGGCAAGCCACACCTTAAACACTGCTCCTCATGGCACATCAAGCCAATATCACATCCATTATCCCCCGGACAGCATAATTCCTCTTCGCCCCCGCAAGAGTGGCAATTGCCTAAATGACAAACTAGCCCTTCTTGGCAAGCATTCCCCTGACAACAAAACTCATCTTCAGCTCCGCAAGTGCATTCATCGGCACAATAGTTCCTGTCTGGATCATTTGGGTCAGTACAACACTTCTGGCCAAAAGAACAAACAGGCTCTTCTTCACAGCAAGGGAGATAATCAAAGCCGCACTCACTGCCCATTATTATGCCCGGGTCAGGTGAAGCATACTGATCTTCCTCTTCTTTGACCAAAAAAACGATAACGATCGCGGATACGGAAAACAAGGCGATCAATGTTAATATTCTCTTTGTCTTATTCATAAGGCAATTATACAACAAAATTACAAAAAACAAAAAACCCTTCTTTTAAAAACTCAAGGCAAGAAGGGTTTTATATGTTCACTATCTATTTTTTATATCTCAATATCTTTTCGACATCCCTTATCTCCTTGAGTATGCCGCTTTCAGCTTCTTCTATCTTTTCGGCCAATTCCTCTTTTAATATATCTCTGTCTTCTTTGTTCATTTTCACGGAATTTATCTCCATTTCCATTAAGGATCTGGCGTTGGAAAGGTTCTTCCTTAAAACCTCCTTAACTTCCAAGGTCTCCTTCTTCAATTTCTTTCTTATTATGCCCACCAATAATACCAGCAATATTATTATAACTATCACCATAAAGAGCAAACTTACCAGGATGGTGAAATAATCTATCATGAACGAACCAACCTTATTCATGGTGGTTTCGGATACTTGAAAATTTATACGCGGACTCTCTCTACTTTCAAGTCCTTTATCGTTAATGGCTTTGACCCAAGCAGTATAGCCACCACTTGAGAATTCCTCATCCAGAACCAAGAACCAATTGCCTTCATTGTCGACTTTGGCCGTATGTTCCTTGATCTCGTCGTTGCCCTTCTGTATATAGACCGTAACTACCGCCTTTGGCAAGGCTGTGCCGCTAATGAAAAATTCCTTGCCTGGTGATAATTCTTCCGTGTAATTCTTTATTTCCGGAACAGCAATGGTGTTTATAGTAAAATCGATACTGGCCGATGTTTCATTATTGGCTCGATCATACGCTTTTACGATAGCTGTATGCTCACCAACTTCTATATTCTCCACTTTATAGCTGGGATCATCCGCCAACAAAACAGTAGGCTCCGATTGCAGGTCATCTATCATTAATTCATATCTGTCTATACCGGAAAACTCATCAGTGGTCTTGAACTTCAATATCGGCCAATCATTATCCTCCTGAACCACTTCTATCTCAAGATCATCAGGCGGGGTATTGTCGGAATTTATCCTAAAGTGGGTCATTGTCCCCCATCTATCCTTTTCGTCTTGGAATTTTATATGGAAGAACCAGTGTCCATCTTTTTCTATGGGATATTCTTTGCTATTGAAAAGACCATCGGACAAAGGCCCCGGATCGGCCTCTTCTTCTTCATTAAGAGCTAAACTCACGCCCTCAACTCCGTCAGGAAGATCCCAGCTGAATTTCACTTTATCTCCTGAAAACCATTTATTCTCATCAGGGTGAGTCTCTGATGTTACTTCCGGCTCATTATAAGTAGCTCTTTCTACCGGCTTTTCTTTCTTGGGAGGCGGTTCGCTGCCGGTCTTAGGCTGGCTTGGCTGAGCCGGCCTGCTTTCTTCCTTTGGGGCTTGGACCTTGGGAGAAACACTATAATTACCGCTACCCATGGTAGAAAGGATATTGGTTCCTTTTCCATCATTAGCTAAGGCAAATCCGGAAGTGAATCTTACACCTCCGGTGCCTGTCTTTTTGGTTTGAAAAGTTATCGTACAAATAGTTCCGGCGCTGCCGTTGTAGCCTGGATGAGGTATGCCTCCGGCAAAATTTATAGTACCTCCGCTATTATTGAAGGCTGGCTGAGTGGTCCAGAGGTTAAAAATGGAACCACCGGTAGAAATACCGGTAACCTGCAGGACATCATTATCAAAAGAGATCGCACCTTGAGCCGCGTTAATAGCCGCTCCACCGGTATTCACCCTTACCGTTACCGAGAACCTGCTTCCAACCACATAAGTGCCTGAAGAAGGGGATAGATAAAGAGTGGCCGAAGCCGCCTGAGCGGCCAAGGGTAAGATTCCTCCAAAAATGAAAGAAGCCAATAATATTGTCAAAAAAATCCTTTTCATAATCCTCCTTGTGTATATAATAGAAGTTTTTAATCTCTAGCTATAATTATAACCTTATTTAGCTCAAGATTCAAATCATTCTCACTTTCTCCTACTCTTAACAAGCAAAAACAATAAAGACGCTATCAAAACAGCTAGCAAACCTAAGAGTAGATAGCCACTCCAAGCCAAAGTCCCGGCCGTTTTTCGACTCAAAGCTCTTTCAAGTTCTTTGTTCTCATATTCAACTATCCTCTTATTGCCGGCCTTATCAACAGCTGCCACTTTTATGATACTTTTCATCTCTTGGTCCTTTAATGGATAAGGAGATCGGGCTATGCTCCAAACAGGCTCTTTTGTTCTACTGTCATCAGAAAACAGTCCGAACCAACGGCCAACTGCTGGCTCAAGTTCTTTTGGTCTAAC
Source organism: uncultured Gammaproteobacteria bacterium (assembly GCA_964602485.1). Taxonomy (GTDB): domain Bacteria; phylum Patescibacteriota; class Patescibacteriia; order Patescibacteriales; family WJLG01; genus WJLG01. The sequence goes on from CAZRQU010000014.1 coordinate 16,149, forward strand.
TTCTAAAACCTCATAATGGTCTATGCCGGTCTGTTTGTCAGTAGTAGAGAAAGAGGCGAATCTCTCACCTTGATATTCATCGATACTGACAACAAAAGGTTCAGGTAGGATATTGTCCTGGTCCAACCTTTCTTGCCATTGATCATCTTTAGATTCCGCACTTCTATCTATCCTAATATTAGCTCCATTAAGTTTTAATTTAGCTTGAGTTCCTTGGCCGTCGTTGATAAGTATTCGGGAATCAGGGGAAATATCAACATTGGCTATTTTAAAATCGCCCTCGATCTCGCCAGGAGCCTTGAATATGAATTCACCCAATATATTACTATCGCCGGATCCTCCCGGGATCTGACCGCAATAGCCTCCCGGGATCCCTCCGCTCATAACCACTTGGCCTTCATCGTTTATCAAAGAGGCGCCATCTTTACCCGGTCTTTCGATCCATAAGGAAAATATGGATTCAGCGACTGAAAAATCTTTAAAAGACAAAGATTCGGGGAAATTCACCATTACCTCTCCGGAGTTTATACACTCTCCGTTATCCACATCTATCTTGATCTTAAAAGAAAAAGTCTCCTCTAAAGCAACAGTCGCGTTGGCCGGATCAAGATAAAGTTCCGCCGCCTGCCCCATAGCCGGAAATAGAATAAAGAATAATGAAATGATTAAAAACAGTCTCCTTTTTAAGATCATAATTTTTATATTGGGTAATTTGTAATTGGTAATTTGGAATATAGTATTCAGTATTCAGTATTCAGTATTCAGTATGCAGTATAGGGTATTCAGACTTGTCATCCTGAGTATCCCGCCTTGGCGGGAGACGAAGGATCTGTAATTTGGTATTTGTAATTAGTGATCTGGAATACAGTATGCAGTATAGGGTATTCAGACTTGTCATCCTGAGGATCCCGCGGAGGCGGGAGACGAAGGATCTGTAATTTGGTATTTGTAATTTGGTATTTGTAATTAGTGATCTGGAATACAGTATTCAGTATAGGGTATTCAGGTTTGTCATCCTGAGGATCCCGCCTTGGCGGGAGACGAAGGATCTGTAATTGGGTAATTTGGTATTTGTAATTAGTAATTAGTGATCTGGAATACAGTATAGGGTATTCAGGTTTGTCATCCTGAGAATCCCGCGGAGGCGGGAGACGAAGGATCTGTAATTGGGTAATTTGGTAATTGGTAATTTGGTATTTATTTAGGATTTAGAGTTTCACCCGTTATGCGTTATGTGTTATGCGTTATCATCCTGTCCAGTGGAAAAGCATAATGGAAAAATCGACCAAACCAACCGTAGAATCATCGTTCACATCAGCTTCCTCATCATCAGTGCCCCAATGGAATAGCAGGATCGAAAAGTCAACCAAATTGACAGAGCCGTCGCAATTAAGATCAGCTATACCGCACTCCTCTTCCGGAATAACATCATCACCCACATAAAAACTTATGGTTCGACTGAAATTACTCTCTATTATACCATCAGCACTATCCAAGCGACTTACCGCTTTAACGGTATGAAAATCCTCGCTCAATGGCTCAGTGCTGAATTTATGGCTCCAACTACCAGTGTTGTCACTGTCAGTCTCATCTATTATCTTTTCTTCGGAATTTATATGAACATTTATTGAAGATTCTGGAAAACTTGTACCAAAGACCTCCGCCTCTTCCCCTATTTTGAATTTTTTCTTATTGATATCTATTGTAGGAGATATAAAAGCATTGGTAATGGTGGTAATAGACTTGGAAGCCACTCTGAAAGTAAGTGTTAACAAGGTGGATTTCAAGCCAAGCTTATCCTCAGACCAAAGCCCAAAGGTATTTATACCAGCTGTTACATCTTCAGTGGAAAAATCGAACATACCTTGGGAATCAGCTTGAACTATCCCAACAACCTGACCGTCTATCAGCACCCTAACTTCCGAATTAGGGTATGATTTACCGCTTATCATCACTTTAGTGACCCTGGCCTCTTCAGTGTCGCCTGGACGATACCCGGAAGAATATCTCCTTGACCCACCTCCACCTCCGCCTGTCCAGGGCTCAGCCCCGGGATCCGGCTCTTCTTCTCCAACCACACTGCAATTACTTAGATCCAAACGACAATCAGGAGTACACAAAAGAAAACCAGTATTATATCCATAAGTGGAGCAATCCGCCCCGCCAAAATCACCTCCATCGCACTCTTCCATCGGAGCTTTCATATAATTATTACCGCAAGTATAACAAGTGCTAGTGGAATAGGCTGTGCAATCATCGGTGCAATTCAAAGTTCCGGAAGCAAAAGGCGAACTGGTGGCGCTGTAAGGATCGATAAAATCTTGACAAGTGCCAGTGCCGGTATCAGGCTCTAAGCCCATATTGGGGTTTCCCGGATCACAAAACTCTATCCCTGGCTGGGCAAAGCCATCTCCGCAAACAGTTATGACCTCTACATAAGTATCAGCATCATCAGCCTGGACAAAATCCTTGTGCCCGCCAAAAAGCACTGAAAGAAAAACAGCTGATAAAACGAAAACTAGTATGAAAAATATCGGAAATAGGTCTTTCATATGGTCTTGGCCGGCTTTTTACTTTTGTTCTTTTTTATATCTTTCCGCTTTTTCAATTATCCACCCCCAGAACTTATCACTGGCGCCCTTCCACACCTTGGACAGAAGGAAAACAAAAGGCTTTATCAAAATTATCGCCACAATAGAGAAAACTCGCCAAAACTTACCTTTTATCAAAAGAATGACAACGGTTCCGATAAGCAGGAATATGAATGTCAATATCAACCAAGGCCAGATCCCAAGAGAGCCGCCCAATGAACCCGGCTCCTCAACAGCAAATGATATCTGATAATAATTAACTATCTTTTGCCCTTTATAAACGCGTATCTCAGCCCAATACTGACCAACATCTAGCTTGGTCGGAAATTCCGCCTCCACTTTATCCATGGAAAATGGCTTGACCTTCTTCAAGGTTTTATCCTCGTGAGATTCCAATTTCTTGGTCTTGGTTATATCAAAGACGTCAAAGGTTACTTTAGTGGGAGCAGTCCTGACATTGCCGGTATTCTCTATATTCATTACCGCTTTTGTCTTGTAAAAGAACTTTTCGAACATCCAAGACCAAGCTTTGAAGCTCCAGGGTTTGCCCAGCTTCTCTATGTCCGGCACTGACACTGTCCTGACCAAAAAATCAGCATAAGTGACATTGGTCAATGCCAGATCCATATCTATTCTGGCACCCAAAGCAATGGAAACACCGGCCTTTCTCTGGCTACTGTCAGCTGGCACTACTCTAACATTTATATGTCCTTCATAATTGCCTAATTCAGTATCTTTTGGCGGAGCTATGGTAACCATCATCGGCACCTGCAATTCTCCTTTGGGTAAAACGAATTCACTATCCTTATCTATACTTATCCAATCCTCTATCTCCGGAGCGTTTATCTTTACCTGAGCTTTAAGATCCTCATCAGCTGAAGACCTTAAAAGCCTTATTTCCTCTTTATACTCCGAGCCGGGGGTCAATTGATGATTTATTATATGAGGTGGAGACACACCAAAACCGGCTCGAGCCGAGTTGACCCAAACCAAGAACAAAAGCAAAATCAGAAGAGATTGTGTGATCTTCCTAAACATTAAAATTCAAAATTGTCCGCATTAAATTAACCATTTTACGGACTATGATAGCTATATTATATGATACTATACATTTTTAAGATATGCAATCTTTTTTTAGGTTTTTTTATTAAAAATTGGCAAAATTTCAACTTTACTAATATTTGAAAAAAATAAACAAAAAAAAGGCGGTTTTGTCAACTCGCCTTTTTTGTATATATATTACTTTGATCCTGCTAATTCCAATTACCGTCAGCATCTTCACTGGCTGAGAAGGTATTTTGACCATAATATTCACCAGACACCGTTCCTAGAGGTATGCCAATACCCCACCAAATAACATCACTGAAATCAGATTGATCGGTAGGCCTGGCTATCTCGACATCCAGATCCAAACCCGGAGAGGATGAGGCTGTCAAATTGGTTCCGCCAGTATCATAATCAAAGGTGGAAGTGGAGAATTTCTGATTCTCTCCACCAATGAAATTGGCGCCATCTTCCAGGTCCAACCCGTATAATTCGTTATCCAAAGGCGTATTTCCATAATTTATGACCGTAGTCGACGCATTCCAAGTATCAGTATTACTATTAGAGTCAACCACTCCGTAATCTATCATTATTTCAGTTATATCCAAAGCTGCGGCCGACACCACTTCCACACCGTCCAAAGTAGTGTAAGAACTGGAAGTGGCTGTCCCATTATCGTCAGTGACGGTTATTCTAGCATACCAAGATTGCCCTGCGTAACCACCTCCTACTCCAGCGTCTGTGGGAACCGTATGATAAGCAAAAGTTGTGGTACAGGTATAAGTAGCGGTCGGGTCAGTATTTCCTGAACAATCGGATAAAGTACAGCTGCTAACCAAATAACAATTATTATCATCAGCTGAGCAACCAGCCCCTTCTCCTGATAGATACATAGTACTGGTGGCATTGCTCAGGTCTGTACAGCCATTTTGATCGGTAACCGAAGTGGTAGTAGCAGCTACCTCAACTTCGGTGGCATTCTTGATATTCAAATTGATATTCTGCCCAGCATTCAAACTGACAGTGCCATCGCCTATCTCAGGTGAAACGTTTATTATCGTATAGTTACTGGATACTGATGATGTGGCTTCCAGATCGTGCCAATCATAAACAAAGGCATAATAGGTATAAGCCTGATCTGGTGTTGGTGATGTATCTGTGTAATTACAGCTAACATTAGGTGAAGTGGAGGTTCCGTTACATATCTCATTATCAACACAGCCTAAACCTAAAGTAAAATTATTGGAATCACAAACATACATAGTGAGCTCATCTGCTCCTCCTTCAGTATCCCCATCAGTGACCGTACCTTCTATGGTAAATGTCCCACCCGGCTCTTGATCATCCACAGTTGTATTAACACTGGCAAGATTGGGGTGATGATTTATATAAACCGGACTTCCGGAAGCTGTAGCTCCTCCTTGGTGAGGATCTGAACAACGATTCTTATCACACACGAAGCCATACCATTCCTGCGTCTCAGAGCCCGGATCGCTTACATTATTATAAGTACAACTGGTCTCGGTCTGATCAGTGGTCGAAGCCGTAGAACAAAGCTCAGTACCGCCACCATCACAACTAGGCACCCAGTTGCTTACCGAAGCCGAAGACGCGGTACATATCACCAATAAGAACCCCAGTCCTTCGGGGTCCGTACCAGTACCTTTGAAATCGATGCTACTGCCGATATTTACCGGCGAAGTGGAAGCTGAAGCCGGATCCTCTTCTGGCTCATCCCCAGCAGCAAAATAAGGAGCCGCGTCCGCCACTTCTACCGTAGTGGTAGCTGTGTCAGCCTGCGCCTCCTGGCTCATATTTATCAAACCCCTGTCATTTCCGGGGATCAGATCGAAATTGATATTGAAAGAAAAGCCAAGAACTAAAGAACTTAACAAACACAAAGATAAAAACCACGGGAATGTCTTCTCTACTTTTCTTTTTATAATTTTGCCCATATATTTTATGGAATTACAACTTATCCACAGCCATTTCCTGATTACTATTATTATACCATATTTTCAAATCTGAACCAACCATAACGCGTAACGCGTAACTCATAACGCATAACGGGTGAAATCCTAAATCCTAAACCCTGACACACTTCACCCCTTTGAAAAAAAGGGGTAATTTTTAAATTTTATAATTTTATAATTTTTGAAATAATTTCTAATTTTTAATTCTAAACACTGAATAACCAATTACAAATTACTTTAAAGATGACAAGCCTGAATACCCTATACTGCATACTGAATACTATATTCCAAATTACAAATTACATATCCTTGATCACTAATCCCCAATTACAAATTACTAATTACAAATTACCCAATTACAAATTACTAATATCAAATTACAAATTACAAATTACCTACACTTGATAAAAATAAGCTTTATCGTCTCGCTTATCCTCATCCCGACTG
>CAZRQU010000015.1:0-19789 GCA_964602485.1 uncultured Gammaproteobacteria bacterium
ACAAAGGGGGGGGTGGGCTGCTCCGTTTCAGGATAATAGATATTACGTGTCATTCTGAGGCGAGGTACGAGCCGAAGAATCTATTTGATCTTTCTAATTTTTCTTAATTCTTCAACATATTTTTTAATATCAACATTATCTACCCCATAACCTTTAAACAACTGCTCTGACAAATCTTTCATTGTTGAATTTTCACTTTTTATTAAACTAATTTTTTTACTCCTTTTCCACCCTTTTATTTGCTTCTCTCTAAAAAGCGCCCTTGCTATATCTCCATATTCTTCAAAAAATATCAAATATTTTAAATTATATTTACTCGTAAAAGCTGAGCCTAATCCATTCTGATGCTCTATAATCCTTCTGATCAATCTATTTGTTACACCTGTATAAAAAACGTTTCTTTTATAATTAGACATTACATAAACATAATATCTAAAATTCCTCCTTTGCATTTTTTTACATTAAAGTTTTAGATTCTTCACTCCGCTTCGCTCCATTCAGAATGACAAAAAGGGTGGACTGCTCCGCTCAGAATGATAGAAATTATATGTCATTCTGAAGGAGTGATAACGACTGAAGAATCTATTTGGTCTTCAATTATTTTTAGATTCTTCACTCCGCTTCGCTCCGTTCAGAATGACAGGGGGGGGTGGGCTGCTCCGCTTTAGAATGACAAGGAAGGGTGAGGTGCTCCGCTTTAGAATGACAAAATAGAAAACTACTTCACTCAGAATGACAATATCTTTTTAATTACATTCTTATTCCTTTGCCCGAACATTCCTGCTCAGGCAAAGTGATAATATAGCAATTTTTCAATTTACAATTATCGATCTTCAATGAAAATAATTGAAGACTGAAGTTTGAAGATTTATAATTGTTTACTTCTTCTCTTCAAACTCTCCTTCAACCGGTCCTTCATCTTTCTTATCATCCTTCTTTTCCTCTCCGCCCGGTTGTCCGCTTTCTGCGCCGGCTCCGGCTTGGCCTTCGGCTCCCGGTTGCTGGTACATTGAAGCTCCGATCTTCTGAGCCACCTGAGTAAGCTCTTCCATTTTCTTCTTGATGTCTTCTAGGTCATCGCCATCTTTGGCTTTCTTCAGAGCGTCAAGTTTGCCTTCCAATTCCTTCTTGTCCTCATCTTTTATCTTATCACCGGCATCCTTAAGCAACTGCTCGGTGCTCATAACCACGCTGTCGGCCGAGTTCTTAGTATCTATGGCCTCTTTCTTTTTCTTATCCTCGTCAGCGTGAGCTTCGGCATCTTTTTTCATCTTTTCTATCTCTTCCTCGGAAAGAGAGGACGAAGCGGTGATGGTTATCTTCTGCTCTTTGCCGGTTCCTTTGTCAGTTGCTGAAACATTCAAGATGCCATTGGCATCGATATCGAACTTAACTTCGACCTGCGGAACACCCCTTGGAGCTGGCGGGATGCCGTCTAACATGAATCTGCCCAAGGTCTTGTTGTCAGCAGCCATCGGTCTTTCGCCCTGGACTATATGTATCTCCACACTTGGCTGGTTGTCGGCCGCAGTTGAAAATATCTGTGATTTGGAGGCCGGGATAGTGGTGTTCTTCTCTATCAAAGGAGTGGAAACACCGCCCAAGGTCTCTATACCTAAAGTCAAAGGGGCGACATCCAGCAAAAGGACATCTTTTACATCTCCCTGAAGGACTCCGGCCTGAACAGCAGCGCCGGTTGCGACCACCTCGTCCGGATTGACTCCCATGTGCGGGTCTTTGGCAAAAAATTCCTTGACCTTGGCTTGCACCAAAGGCATCCTGGTCATACCACCGACCAAGATCACTTCTTCTATCTCACTGGTTTGCAAGCCGGCATCTTTCAAGGCCTCTTTGCAGGGTTCCAAGGTCTTTTCCACCAATTCACCTACTAACTCCTCCAACTTGGCTCGAGTCATGGTCATCACCAAATGCTTTGGTCCGTCCTCGCCGGTAGAAATGAATGGCTGGTTTATCTCTGTTTGAGTAGAAGATGAAAGCTCTATCTTGGCTTTTTCAGCTGCATCCTTAACTCTCTGTAGGGCTAGGGTATCTTTGGAAAGATCGATACCTTCAGCCTTTTTAAATTCTTCTATTATCCAATCGATTATCTTTTGATCAAAGTCAGCCCCACCTAAGTGAGTATCACCGTTGGTAGCCTTAACTTCTACAGTGTCCTCTGATACATCCAAGATAGAAACATCAAAAGTACCACCACCCAGGTCGTAAACAGCGATCTGTTGGCCTTTCTTTTTATCAAAACCATAAGCCAAAGCGGCGGCAGTCGGCTCATTGATTATCCTTTTCACTTCAAGTCCGGCGATCTTACCAGCATCCTTGGTGGCCTGTCTTTGTGAATCATTGAAGTAAGCCGGAACAGTAATAACTGCCTCAGTTATTTTTTCACCTAATTTAGCCTCAGCGTCGGCTTTCATTTTTCCAAGCACCATAGCTGATATCTCTTCCGGCGAATATTCCTTATCGCCCATTTTTACTTTTACTGCCTCTCCGGCCTTCACCATCTCGAAAGGCATTTTCTTTATATCTCTTTGAACCTCTTCATCATCAAAATGATGACCGATCAAACGCTTAACTTCGAAAACCGTATTGGAAGGATTGGTCACTGCCTGCCTCTTGGCGGCCGGGCCGACCAATCTTTCACCGTTCTTGGAAACAGCCACTACCGACGGGGTGGTTCTATTGCCTTCGGCATTCTCCAATATCTTTGGTTTTCCTCCTTCGATCACTGCCATGGCACTATTGGTAGTACCAAGGTCGATTCCTAGTATTTTTCCCATATTTAGTTATCGATCTTCAAACTTCAATCTTCAATGAAGGAAGTTTGAAAATTTAATTTATATTAATTCAAATTGCAAATACCAATCTGCAATACTTGATCGAAGATTGCAGATTGAAGATCTGTAATTGAATCTATTTGTTTTTCTTCTCTATCTTTATCTTCCTGGATTTGGTCTGCTCCCTTTTCGGGACCGAGATCCTTAGCACTCCGTTCTCGGCAACAGCCGACGCTTGATCGCCGTCAACAGAGGCCGGTAACGGGATGCTTCTGTAAAAGCCCCCTCGCCTGATCTCTTTGCGGTAATAATCCTTGTCTTCCACCTCGCTCTTCTTCTCGCTCTCTCCCTGGATGGAAAGAACGTCATTGTCCACGGAAATATCGACCTTGTCCGGGTCGATGCCGGCCAACTGGGTCTCGACGATCACATTGTTATCCTCTTCATACATATCTATGGCCGGAGTGAAGCCCGATCTTTCCCGTCGAGCCGGGGTCATTTCGGAAAACATTTTGTCCATATCCTCGAACGGATCGAAGAATGGATTCCAGCGTATTAGGTTTGACATAAATTTATTTGTTTTGCCTTTACCAAACTAGAAAGTTATGGAAAGGAAAACACGTTGAATTATTAATCTTCAGTCTTCAATCTTCAATATTAATTGAAGTTTGAAGATTTATAATTGATAATTTACTCAAGAATAACTTTCGCTGCTTTGATCACTTTGCCGTTCAATTCATAGCCGGATGACACTTCTTTGACCACCTTTTCTCCTTGGCCTTCAACCGCTTCCATGGTGTGCGGATCGAACTTCTCACCGACCGTCTTTATTTCTTTTACACCATTGTTTTCCATTAGATCGGCAAACATCTTGATGACATACTCTATTCCTTTTACCCACGGATTCTCTTTCTCTTCTTCTCCTATATGTTCCAAAGATATCTTCAAATTGTCATAAACCGGCACGAATTCCATTATCAATTGCTCGTTGGCATATTTTACATATTCAGCTTTTTCCAAAGCGGTCCTTTTAACCAGGTTTTGGTAATCTGCCAAAGCCTTTTTGTAATTATGCTCCATTTCCTTCAATTTTTCCTCTACCTTCGGCTTTTTATCTTCTTTTTTATCTTTAACTTTTTTTTCTTTGGACATATTTTTATCAGTGATAAGTGATAAAGGATAAATGATAAACTTATCTCTTATCACTTATCTCTTATCACTTTGTTTATTTTATATATCTAATCTTTTAACCTGTTTAAAATATATTTTACAAGAGAAAGATTGCCTTCGTAGTCCATTCTCATCGGTGCTAAGATCCCGAACAACCCATCATATTCCCCCACTCTATATTTAACTAAAATACTGGAGCAGAAACTGCCAAAAGGATTATTCCCGCCTATTAATATCTCGGGCTCGAAACCGATATCGTCATATATCTCGTCTATTATATCGTCCATTCTGTCCACTACTTCGGAAAAATCATATATCAAGCCGGTATTGGCGAATTCCGGCTGGCGGAAAAGATTGGAAAGGCCGGTGTAGTATAGGTTATGCTTATGCATGGCCCAAAAAACAGCTGAATCGCTTATTTTGGAGATCGTCTTGGCTGCTTCCTTGAAGCTGTTCTCGTCGGTTGACGTAAGGGCTTCATCCAATTCAGCGGCGATCTGAGCTTTTATCTTCTTGTCGGTTCTTTTGTTCTTAACCTCGTCGGATAGCATCAAATAGGCCCTTTCTGTCGGCACCCGGCCGGCCGAAGTGTGTGGCTGGGCGATATAGCCCTCATCTTCCAACTCGGCCATCACATTGCGGACCGTGGCCGATGAGACCGGCAATTTGTATTTTTCCACCAAATGCGAAGAGCCCACCGGAGCGGCCGTGGCTATATGTTCCTTTATTATGGCTTCCAATATCTTTTTATCGCGATCCCTCATTTCGATCTTCGATCTTCAATAGATTGATTCAAGGATCAAATAATTGAAGTTTGAAGTTTGAAGATTTAATTATTGACTAAAGTTTATCATCCTTAGCACTCAGGTGTCAAGAGTGCTAAAATAAAACCGGCCTTTTGAAAGAGACCGGTTATATATTTCGCTTTTTTTTGGTTATTATTCAACAGTGATCGCCTTGGCCGGGCAGGCCTCGGCGGCATTGGCAGCGCATTCACTTTCAGACACGGCCTTGGCCTTGCCATCAGAATCCATTTCAAAACTCTTTGGACATACCTGAGTGCAACCGGCGCAACCGATGCACTTATTTTTATTAACGTCTACGGACATATTTTTTCTTTAATTATATGAGAATTATATTTTAACAGACCAAAAAAAATATGACAAATTATAAATAACAGCTAATGCCCGCTAAAATAAAAAAACCGCGGATCATTGGTCAATATTTTTGAAAAAGTTGGTCTTTTTAAAAAATATTGTTAGATTCGCGGATACGCCAAAGCGTTTAAAAGGCCTAATGCCTACTTTGAGCTCTAAAAAACCTCTTTTTGTCTTGATCAGATTACCTTAATCAGGCAATTCAGACAACCACGACAGGCCGTCTTCCTCTGTCTTTCCAATACTGATCAATCTCTTAGAGGGGGTTTTGCTGGCAAAGTACTTCAAAAGAAGGTTAAATCCGTCTTCGATCCGGTCAACTTTTTTGTAGGCGGTTGCCAGATTAACAGCTATGACAGGAGAAAGGTTTTCAGGTCCGAGCTCCAGGACCTTTTCAAAATAAGTAATAGCCCTCTCGGGCCGACCCAAGCCCAGCTGGGCCACTCCCGAAGCGCATAAAGCACTTATATTATCGGGATCCAACCCTAATATCCGCTGGGAATACGCCAGTGCTTCATTAAACATTCCGTCCTGCAGTCTTATGCGGGTATTAACCAGCAGACGCTCCATTTCTTTGTCCCTATTCATTATTCACTTCCTTTGCTTAAGGGTTGTTGTTCAATGTCCAAAGTTCCTTTATTATTTAATATTTTCACTATTTTGTCAAGCACTATTGACAATATTATAATTTTGTGATATAGTAATCAGATTTTAGAATTCTCGTTCTAAGAGTTCTAAAGTCACAAATCGGACTTTTATAATCAAAAACCTTAAACAGGAGGTGTTCAATGAAACATTTCATCAGCTGGTCCGCGAAGATCGCAGTCATAAGCGCCGTGGTCGCAATGGCGCTGTTGACCGCCCAGAACAGTAACGGACTGGGCAAAGTTCTGGCCCTACTCTTCTGGGGATGTGAAGCCGCAGCGCTCTTGTTCGCGGTAAATATCTTCCGGAGCAAAAAGCATTTCGGAAGCTGGAAAGCCCGCGGGCTTTTCCGACACGCGGTTGACCTGAGCGTTCCGACCTTCCTTTCGGCGCAATCTCAGCCCAAAGCTCAAACAGAGCCGAACCGAACCGCAGCCCCTAAGGGAGATTCTTCCCAAGAAACGGCTGCGCGAAAAACCGAAGATACGGTTTCTCGATCCCAGAATTATGGGAACGCAGCAGCCGCTTCTTCGGCAGAGTCCCCAAGACAAATGGGCGCCAAAGGTTCCCAGTTGTATTGGGACAAAATGGAAGAGGAGGAAGAGATGGTCGATGAAGCGGCGGTTGAGCTTTACGCTCTGCAAAAACGGCGGAAAAACCTTGGGCTTCTTCGCCAGTTGGAAGCAGAGCGTGGGCAAGTTCTCATTGACTACCAACAGGTGGTCAGTGACCGAAATAAAAACCTCAAAAAAGCCGAAGACATGGCTGATGAGGTGGCGAGCCAAAACCAAAGGATCGCCCACATTCAGGAAAAATTGGCGGACAACAACGCCATGGACCTGATGCTCGGGTCATCAACGACCCGTCTGCTTTGCCGCCGACTCAATATCGGCGCTCATCATACCGAATCCGAAGAAGATCGGATAAAAGGTATGATGGTGATGGAACGGTCGGACGAAAAAGTCCAAGCCGGCTGATCCGCAAGAAACCTTTAACCAAGCCTCGAAAACGAAATTCGTTTTCGAGGCTATTTTTTTACTTAAATAAGTAAATTATACTTTAATCTATTTGACAATTATCTTTATTTTGTTTATAATTTAAAAACTGCGTTCATTTGAAAACAAACACGAAAGGAGTTTATTATGGACGGCAAAATGATGGTTGGCAGTGTAGGTAAATTTCCAGTTGGTGGAGGATTCTTAAATGTTGGACCAGGAGACATATCTCAAGGAGTTATGCTTTTTTCCGGTCTAACAAAAAGCGTTCTCAAATTAGGCGCTGTCGGAGCTGGACTTGGGCTTGGAATGCTGGGTGTACTGGGCTTATTATTAAGCGGTTCCTCTTCAAAAAAACCAGTTAAAAGACCGCTTTCCGATGAAGAGAAATGGAAGCAATATGTTTCCTTTCTCAGAAAAATATCAAGCATTGATGTTCTGTCTATCGCCAAAACCGGTGACCAATGTTTTCACGGCGTCTGCGCGAGTGAATCCCTTGATCTCTACTGCGAAGGCCAGGAAATGTCCATTCCTACCAGCGTGATAAAGATGATCTCGCGGGAAAACGGAAAAAATGTGGTGTCTCTTTTTGACGGGTCATACTATGTCATAAACCTTGAAAAAAGAATTCCAGATCTTGAATTTTGGTCAGTTGCCGGAAAAAATAAACTGATCATTGGAAGAAACTTCCGTTTTATAAGAGGGATCGAGATCAAACAATCCAAAGGGATCCTGGAAGAGATGAGATCTTTTCTTGATCAAAATGGCCACAGAGTAGAAGAGCTACTCAAGCAGGAAGGTATACAAAGGATAGTCGAATCCTGCAATTTGGCTATTGAGCAAGAAAAGAAAATTTTATCTCAAAAAGATCCAAAAAGCCATAATAGTCCAAATCGCGTAATTGCTCAGGCAGAGAAAGAAGCAAACGATATGTTTAGGCAAAATGAAATAAAGACACAGAAAAGGATCGAAGCACTAAAAGAAGCTGAGGATATGGAAAGACAGATCCTTGAAAAAAAGCGCAAAGATCCTAAAAGTCTAACAAGTCAAGAACAAAGATTGCTTCAAGCCTGCGCTCGAACCAGAATAACTCTCGCAACCCGAAGCCCGGCCTTCTTGATCGGTAATAGTCTTCGTGCTATGTGACCATTCAAAAAATATTCCAAATAGGGCGTTTTTCCCAAAACGCTCTTTTTTATTTTTAAAACTAAATAAAGGATGCTTAAATAAGCAAAAAACATATTAATATCATTGACTTTTTAATAAATTTATGCTATAATAATATGATTAGGAAACAAGTGGGAAATATCCCCTTAAAGCCTAGTCAGAGTGAACATTTGACAACAAACAATCAAACCAGGAGGTTTTATCATGGAAATGTTGCTTGAGGTCTTCAAGTGGCTGTTCTTCGCCGCCATTTTGGGCGGAAGCATTGCCGGCCTGTCATTCCTCGTAAAGCTCAAAAAGAGCAAATCCTCTTCTTCTAGCGAAAGCAATAGAGAAGAGGACAATGACATCAGGGCTATAAAACGTGAGCTAGCTGTCCAAAAAGGCACGCTGGACACGGCCATTCTTGAAAGAACGGCAACAGGAGTGTTGGCCGAAGCAATGACCAACAGGAAAAAAGCGGCGACAAAAAGAGCTGATGCAGTAGAATCAGAAGTTCTTACTGCAAAAAAGGCTCAAGAAGCCGAGGAAGAAAAAAGGAAAGAAGAAGTAAGTCGGGCAGGAAAACTCAGGAAAATGATCAAAAATCAAGATCTTGAGCTCCAACTGGCCCGGCAGAAGGCTCTTGTGCGAGATGCCAATCCCACCTTTACACAAAGATATTGGTACTTGTGGGCACCGGTAATGATCGGACTTGTTTTCATCATTATCGGCTCCGCCCTCAAATTGATGGGATGGGGTTAAGAGAAACGGGGGGGCGAATTCAAGTTCGCTTCCTCCCGACAACCAAAAACGAAAAACAGGAGGAAACGATGCTACGTAGAACACTAAGTTCAGGATGGGTCAAATGGTTCATCAACTCGATCGGCGACGCCTTCGTTGACCGAGGCGTTGATGAAACCATAAATAGAGTGACCGGTGGTCAAAGCTCCGAAGGCTCAACAAGAGGAAAACCGCCAGAGGCCAGTTCCACTCTTTCCACAAAGGGCGGAAAGGACTTGGCGGACGAGGTCTTCGGGCGACTGGCCAAGGCCAGAGCGCAACAGCCGAAAGTGATGACCAAGATAGGTTTCTCCCAAAAAGACGCTGTAAAGCCCTGGGAGATGAGAATCTTCGAAGAAATCATCACTGAAAAGAAGCTGGTCGGCCCCGGAGAGCTGGAGCGCCTGACTTCTTTCATCGGCAACACGGCCGAAAGGATCGTTACGGAGGACATCACTCCGAAGTACGAAACGGCTAAGAACGAAGACGGGAGCGTGAAGAAGGGTAAAGATGGCAAGCCGATCCAGAAAAAGGTTGGTGAGATCAAGAAGACCGAAGTCGAGGTCAAAAATGACCTTGGAGCCATCGCTATCGTGTCCATCATCAAAGAAGCCCGAAACGGCTTTGACGATATGGCCAGAAAAAATCCGGGTCCTTTCAGAGAGAGGATAAAACTCTGTCTGGAAGCGGATGGCGCCTTCAACACACCCAGAAAAAAATGGGCGGCCCGCATCGAAAGAGCCGGACAGTCCACTCTCAATGTATTGGAAGCGATACCTGGCGACGGATTCATGGATTCAGTTGAAGCCAGGATCAAGAAAAACCGGAAAAAGATAGAAAAACTCAAACGGAGGTAACAATGGAAACGAAGTCAAGGAAGTCAAGTTGGATAAAAATCTTGGAGATAGCGCCGAATAAGATCAAAAATCTTGTTCGGATCATCTACGCACTTTACCTTGAGATCCTGGCGCCCGCACTTGGTGCCTGGAAAGAGGTGGAGGAACCGATCAAGAAAACGGTCAAGGTCTCGATCTTCTCGATCCTGACCCTGATCGCCGTCTTCCTGGTGGCTTTCTTCGGAAAGTTGCAGGGGTTCACATGCTTCGTCCTGTTCTCGGCCGCCACCGCTTCCCTGATCGTTTGGTCCTTAGGATCCAAGATCGGGACAATGATCGCTAAGGTCAGTGGTTACAAAGCAGTGGAAAAAATGGGTAAAGAGGTAAAAAAACTCTTTGCTCCACTGGGAATCCTGGCAGCCATGTTATCGTTCGTGACCGCTATGATAGCCATCTGGGGCTTCAACTCCATTTGGACATCACAGTTCAGCATAATATTCTATGTTGTTGGCTTCCTGCTTACCCTGGCAACAGTCAGGGGAGGGAAAATAGAAAAGCTATACAACACGCTGAATTGGATAGTCATGGGTTCCGTCATTCTCTATGCTCTGAACGTGGCCTTTCCGGCTACAGTGGAGAGTTGGGGAAGCTACGCTTCCACTCTTAACCAGGAGTGGAACTTCCATAGGGACAATGAGACAGGTGATCGGAAAGCCGACATCGCCGTTACAGAGGCGATCGCTTTGGCCAATGTCTTTCCGCTCTATCACGCGGATACAACAGAGGATGGAGAGCTGATCAAGCTGCATGAAAAGACCACCGGCGTCCCTAAAGGCGAAGTGGTACAGATCATGCAGACCAAAGGATCGGCCGGCAAAACGTTTCAGGGCGAACTCTTCGTCCAGATACGGGTCAAAGATCCCAGGACCGATCGCTTCACCGGCGGCGAGGTCTACTGGGTCCAGCCGGACTATTTCCAGCGGAGAAAAATTGACGTGAACCCCGATCAGAAATATTCGGTCGTGAAGAAAAGAAATCACGGCCGTGAGATCTGGGAAGTTCATTTCAACACAGACGAAGAAATTCGTCTAAAAGATATGCCGGTTGGTAAAAAATTCTCTTTCTCTGGATTCACTAAAGGTGAGTTGAAGTGTCGTGATTTCAGAGATGGAAACATCTCAGATATCACACCGAGGTGGAGAATAAAAAACTGCCCTCCAACGATGAAACTGAGAGGGTACAAGGGACTGGTTATTTCTATAGCCTTTTCCTAAAGCCATATCATATGGCAAAAGGGTGAGAAGATGAAAATCTTTTCACCCTTTCTTTTTTTTATATAAAATGTTAATATATTTATAGAAAATATTAGCTAAAAAATATGGAAATCAAATCTAAAATTATTATTACTATATCAATAATAATTTTTAATTTATTTTTTATAGTAGGTAATGTTTACGCTTCTTGTGTGTGTAGTTTTGGAGAAGTAGAAGATGTTGAGTGTTTAGACTGCGTAGCTAATCAGGCGTCTAACTGTAAGTGGAACGGCAAAACCACCTGCTCAGGTAGCGGAGGTAGCGAAGACACCGTCCACCTAACCAACCCCTTGGATAAAGAGCAAGAAGCGGGCAAGGCCAGCTCGATCACTCCGCAGATCCTGATCGGGCGGGTGATAAATGCCATCTTGGGCATTGTCGGTTCCTTGGCTTTGATAATGTTCATCTACGGCGGACTGACCTGGATGACCGCGGCCGGGAATATGGAAAAAGTGGAGAAAGGTAGGAACATACTGCTTTGGGCGACTATCGGCATGGTAGTTATCTTCGCTTCTTACAGCTTGGTCGACTTCTTGATAACTCGGGCGTTAGGAGCCTAAACGAATATCAAATTGCAAATATCAAAAAAACGCTTTTCGAAAAAAGCGTTTTTTTGTTACATACATTTTTTTATCTTTGAAATTTATGCTTTACTCTTCGCAATTCTACCCCTAACTTCTGATCTTCACAAACCCTCTCTTCCCTTTCTGTATCAATATTTCCTCGTCCTTTATGTCCAGTTCGAAATTGGGATCATCCACCTTCTTTCCGCTCACCTTTACCCCACCCTGGGATATTAGGCGCCTGGCTTCGCTCTTGGATGAGGCCAAACCGGTCTCGGACAAAATATCGATCAAAGAATGGCCGCCTTTCTTCATCTTCTTTGTTGGTACATCTTCGGGAGTTTGTCCGCCCTGGACGGTTTCTTCAAAATGCCTTTGCGCGCGGATCGCCTCTTGCTCGCCTCTGATCATCTTGACCACCTCAAAAGCCATCATCTTCTTATACTGCATTGGGTTCTCCCCTTTCTTTATATTATCGCCTATTTCTTTAACGGCATCCATCGGCACCTCGGTCAAAAGCTCCAAGCCCATGGTTATCTTATCATCAGGATAGGACATGGCCTTGCCGTACATATCCTCGGAAGTATCTCCCAAATTTATTCCATTACCCTTCGTTTTAGACATAGTTCTCCCATCCGGAGCATCCATCATCTTGTTGGCTCGCACGAACTTCTCTTTACCCAGATAATCCTTGACCAACTCCCTTCCTTTCAACATATTGAAGGTCTGGTCGGCCCCGCCGATCTCCACATCAACCTCCATAGCTACTCCGTCGTAGCCCTGCATTAAAGGGTAGATGAACTCATGCAAACCGACCGGATCGCCTTTTTCCATTCTTCTTTCGAACATATCCCTTTCCAGCATCTGTTGGACCGTCATCTTGCTCATCAATTCTATCAGATCGTTCAATTTTAGCTTGGAAAGCCAATCATGGTTACGGACGAAACGAACCGGATTATCTCCTTCAAAATCTATCAACTGCGCCGCTTGCTCCTTCCAACCGGACATATTCTCCTCTATCTCCTTATCTGTAAGCATCTTGCGCATGGAGTCCTTATCCGGATCACCAACCTTAGATGTATAGTCTCCCACCAAAAATACGACCTCGTGTCCAAGCTGTTGCAGGATACGCAAGCCTCGAATACCCATAGCATGGCCGACGTGCAGATACTTGCCGGTCGGATCGAAGCCCTGATACACCCGCAATCTTTCACCGGACATAAGTTTTTTCTCAAGCTCTTCTTTGGAAGGATAAATAGCCTCCACTCCACGAGTCAAGAATTTATCAATAAGTTCTTTGTCCTTTAAAACTTTCATAGTATTAATTATAAATCTTCAAACTTCAATTTTTATTTAAAATAGTGCTTCTGATCTTACCTATTATCTTGCATATTTCTTCACACTCTTCTAACAAACTTGATGAAATATCTTTTTCTAAAAAACCAGAGTCTATTAATAGGTTTATCCAAAATTTGGTTTCTCTGGCCTCTCTATAGGCTACGAGCATTTTATATAAAAAATCTTTTTCTGAATACCCTCCAACAGCCTCTTCGACGTTCGCCCCCACAGAAGTTCCGCTTCTCAGAACTTGTTTTGATAAAACATATTCCTTTTTTCTGTATATAAGGTATTTATATAAATTAACTATCCTTAAAGAAAAGCTATAACTCTTATCTTTAATTATATTCCTCTCCATAATACAATTGAAGATCGAAGATTGAAGACTGAAAATTGATAATTGAAATAGTGCGGACGGAGAGACTCGAACTCTCACACCGTAAGGCACTTGCTCCTAAGGCAAGCGTGTCTACCAATTCCACCACGTCCGCTTTGGGCTTTCCTTATTTTTAACCTACTGAAGCTACTTTGTCAATTATATCATACTTAATTATAAATTATAAAACTTCGATCTTTAATTATAAGCTAATAACAACCCCTGCCCTGCTCTCAATAGAGCAAGTTGAAAATCAAAAGCTGAAGATTTATAATTAAAAATGTGTTATAATTAAAAATGTAAAGATTAATAAAAAAATCTTATGAGCGAAGAAAAAGATACAAAGAAAAAAGACGTGGAAGAGAACAAACTAACAGCCGTTCTCTCTTATCTATGGATACTTTTTTTGATCCCATTATTAACCAAAAAAAGGTCCAAATTCTGCCAATTCCATGCCAAGCAAGGGTTGGTTCTGTTCATAATTTGGTTAGTCGGCAGCTTGGTCTTCTGGTTTCCGCTTTTAGGGCAAGTACTTATGTTGACTCTTTTGATAGTCAACATAATAGCAATAGTCAAAGCCTACAACGGAGAATGGTGGGAGATCCCTTATGTTTACGGATGGAGTAAAAAATTCAATATATAATTAGTTACTTAGTATATTAGTTAATTAGTTGATCAGATCTTTTGTTTTTCATTAATCGGTTACTGATCGACTGAGTGTCTAATTGACCGAACATGAGCAAATACATAAAATTCTTTTCAGAATTAAACAACAAAGACGTGCCGCAAGTAGGCGGAAAGAATGCATCTTTAGGCGAGATGTATTCCAAGCTTACTAAAAAGGGCGTTCGAGTGCCTAATGGTTTTGCCACTACCGCCTATGCCTATGACAGCTTCATGGAAAAGACCGGCCTAAAGGAAAAGATCCGGAAAATACTAAAAGATCTGGATACCCACAATGTCACCAACCTAATGAAGAAGGGTAAGGAAGTGAGAAACACCATTTTGGCGGCTGATCTCTCAAAAGAGTTTGAGCAGGAAATAGCAACTGCTTACAAAAAACTATCCAAAAGCTATGGCGAGACCTCGCTTGACGTAGCGGTTCGCTCCTCAGCCACAGCCGAAGATCTGCCAGATGCTTCCTTTGCCGGCCAACAGGAAACCTTCTTGAACATCAAAGGCAAGAACGACCTTTTGGTAGCAGTAAAGAAATGTATAGCTTCTTTGTTCACCAATAGAGCTATCTCTTACAGGGAGGACAAAGGTTTTGATCATTTCAAGATCGCCTTATCTGTCGGCATACAAAAGATGGTTCGCTCGGACAAAGCATCTTCAGGAGTGATGTTCTCCATTGACACAGAATCGGGTTTCAAAAACACCGTCTTGGTCCACTCTATCTATGGGCTGGGCGAAAATATAGTTCAAGGAAAGGTCAACCCGGACGAATTCTATGTCTTCAAACCGACCATGGCCATCATTACTCGCAGTGTTGGTAAAAAAAGCATAAAGATGATCTATAACAATAAAAAAGGTGCTAAAAAACCGGTAAAAGATGTGCCTGTGTCCGAAGCTGACCGGGAAAAACAATCGATCACCGACCAACAGGTCAAAAAACTGGCCAAATGGGCCATGGACATAGAAGATCATTACGGCAAGCCAATGGATATGGAGTGGGCCTTGGACGGAAAGGATAAAAAACTATACATAGTTCAAGCCAGACCGGAAACCGTCCACAGTCAGGAAGACGTCAATGTGGTGGAAAAATACAAACTTGAAAAGAGGGGCGATGCCATAATATCCGGACAAAGCGTGGGCAACCGCATCGGCGCCGGCATATCCAACCGAATAATGGATGTCAAAGACATCAAGAATTTCAAAAAAGGCGAGGTTCTGGTAACCGATATGACCGACCCGGATTGGGAACCAATAATGAAGATCGCCTCGGCTATAGTCACCGACAAGGGTGGACGCACCTGCCATGCAGCCATAGTCTCGCGTGAGCTGGGCATCCCCTGCGTAGTTGGCACCGGCCAAGCTTCAAATAAAATAAAGTCTGGCGACAAGGTGACCGTTTCCTGCGCCGAAGGTGAAAAAGGGTTTGTCTATAAGGGCGAATTGCCTTTTAAAATAATAAGGAATAATATCGGTGATCTAAAAAGACCAAAGACCAAAGTAATGATGAATGTCGGCGAACCGGATATGGCCATGCTCACCTCCTTTACTCCGAATGACGGCATCGGCTTGGCCAGGTTGGAATTTATAATCAACAACTATATAAAGATCCACCCTTTGGCTCTGCTCAATTTCTCCAAACTAAAAGATAAGAAGCTTAGAAATAAAATAGAGAAGATAACCCATCCTTATAAGGACAAAAAGCAATTCTTTATA
Source organism: uncultured Gammaproteobacteria bacterium (assembly GCA_964602485.1). GTDB lineage: Bacteria > Patescibacteriota > Patescibacteriia > Patescibacteriales > WJLG01 > WJLG01. The sequence goes on from CAZRQU010000015.1 coordinate 15,503, forward strand.
GACAAGCTGGCTGAAGGCGTGGCTTCCATAGCCGCTTCCGTTTACCCAAAGGATACTATCGTCCGCTTGTCCGACTTTAAATCCAATGAATACGCCAACCTGGTCGGCGGGGCCGGCTATGAACCGGAAGAATCAAATCCGATGATCGGCTGGAGAGGCGCTTCTAGATATTATTCAAAAGAATTTTTGCCCGCTTTCGAAATGGAATGTCAGGCCCTTAAAAAAGTTCGCAACGAAATGGGTCTTACAAACCTAAAGATAATGATACCCTTCTGCCGCACTTTGGAAGAAGGTAAGAAAGTGAAAGAAATAATGGCCAAGAACGGATTGGTGCAAGGTAGGAATAATTTGGAGATATATGTAATGGCCGAGATACCGACCAATATAATCTTGGCTCGGGAATTTGCCCAGGAATTCGACGGTTTCTCGATAGGTTCCAATGATCTGACCCAATTAACATTAGGCATAGACCGCGACGCTACCGGAACCTTGGAAATTGAAGGCGTTTCTAACGAAAAGAATGCGGCTGTTAAAATATTAGTGAGCTACTTGATAAATGCTGCCAAGGCAACCAAGACCAAAGTTGGAATTTGCGGTCAAGCTCCTTCTGACTTCCCGGATTTTGTTGAATTCTTGGTCAAGGAAGGAATAGACTCGATATCGCTGATACCGGACACTGTCATTGACACCACTATTAATGTAAATAGGGTGGAGAAGTCCTTATCTTCAAAGGGTAAGAAGAGACCTTTGGGGAAAGGCAAAACTGCCCGCAAGGCAGGCAAGAAAAAGAAACAAAAATAAAAGGAATCCCAAAAATAAAACACCCCGGATGGGGTGTTTTATTATATCTAAACTTTTAGCTTTGCATCTTTTCGATCATAGCCTCCAATTGTTCTTTGGATGCTCCAGCTTCGACTGCTTTCTGAAGATCATCAAAACCAACTTGATACACTTGCAAGGTCTCCTTTGTATCCCTAAGTTCCTTTCTAACTTCTTCATTATCACTCTTCAATTTTTCATTAGCTTGCTTCAAAAAAGCACCAGCCTCCCTTATATTATATATTCTATCAAGCATAGCCGCATCCTCATCGCCATTCTTACCTTCTCTAGATATCATAGCTTTATCTTCCGCCTTTCTTTTTCCCATCACCTCATCGCTCATATCGATCAATGTTCCCATGAGTTTCTTAACCACTTTATCATGGTCATCTTCTTCTTGTATATCGTTCTTCCCCCCTTCGTATCTCATTAAAGAATCATACAAAGTACTGACGCCTCCGCTCATCCAGGCTTTGAATTTATAATTTTTAGGTATCGTCTTTTTAAATTCCTCTATCAGCTCAAGGGATCTAGGTTCCGGTTCAAGTCCTCTTGATCTCAATTCTATCTTATATAGATTATACAAAACATCTTCATCTTCGAGATCAAGGGCCTCTTGCGCCGACCTATGCCTATTTATCTTATCGGATATAACCGCTATCAGATCGTTCAAACCTTTTTCAGCTTCTGAGCCATGAGTTATGGGCTCTTCACTAGTAACAACAGCCGCAAATTCATCCCCTGAATCATGAACAGCGTCGAACCTTAAGCCATACTTTCTGGCCAACGCCTTTATTGACTTATCAGACAAAACCTCAACCGCCACGCCTATATAGACATCTCCTTCTCGATGCCTACCTCCATTAAGATCATTAACCGCTTTAAGGCCGTTTAGATCCCAGCTTATCCTGGCAAGTTTCTTCAGGTCTTCCACTTTCGGTTCGTTGTCAAAAATATCCTCTATCTTATCACTCATCAGCATTCTACTGTACTCTTTATTATACATTCCGAAATTATCCTCATATCTTTTTAAAACCTCTTTTCTCTTTCCCTCTGTTTCATCCTTAAGGTCACTTTCCGGAGCGTTATATTTTTTAAATTTGTCCACATGGCCCTGAACTTCTTCCCTTAACAATACCGGCAAATCCGCAGTTAATTTCTCCACATATTCATCAAGGGTCATCTTCTCCTTTTCTTCTTCAGACTCACTCTCTTGTTTGATCTTTCTTTCATAAGTCGAGGAAAGCATTCTTTGTATATTTTCTTCCTTTTCCCTTCTTTCTCTCTCCAAGGCCTCTTGAGCCTCGCTCTCCGGTGAATTCATAGCCTCCTCTGGATTTTTTTTGTCAGTCATATTGTTAAAATTATTATTTTGAATAAAAAAAGGGCAATGGCGTAATTCAAATAAGAATCAAGCCGTTGCCCGTAGTCTTTCGACTTTTAGAACTTTTGGCAAAGATCTTGCCAAGTTTCTTTTGTTCCTCTTCCCTGGTATATGTCTTTGCTGTATAGAAGCGCCTCTGGCTAAGCTTTTCGAATATACCGGGTGATCTTCTTTCAGGTCTTTTGTTTTTTTTGGTTGAGTTCATGATGCATTTTTTGAAAAACTCCTTCCTGAATATAATTATAGGAGATTTTGGAACTAACAGTCAATTTAACAATGAACGAATACTCCCTCAGCGGACCCCGCCAAGGGGGCGTTGGTCATTAAAAATTATCACTAAATCGATCATATGTCAATTATAACTTGACAATAAAGTAAATAAATTTTATTATACAAAAACATTTATCGATCTTTCCACCTTAAAACAAGGAGCAAAGAATGGCCAAAAAGAAAAAACGCGACCGGCGCATGGTTTTGGGGCCGGGCGTGAACACGATGAGGACGCGCAAATCAGGCGCCCAGGGCGGCAAAAAGGGCAAACGCGGCTATAACCGCGCTCAAGCAAAAAGGGCTTTCCGTGATCAGATGAACGGGAAAGCCCTTATTTTTTTCTTTAAGCTGAAAGATCAAACTTCCTCCCTTTTTCTGGATCCTTGTCCTTCTTCCTGTCGTGCTTATGCTCCGGCCAATGAGGATGAGACCGGCTATCGCTTCCGGCTTCCGGCTCTTTGGTTTTAGTGATCAAAGGCTTATCTTCTTTATAATTCTTAAAAGGCTTTATTTTGCCGAGCTGCATACACACCTCCTTTCTTAAAGATCGAAGTTGCAATCGGCCTTGAGCTTATCCCAAGGCGTATACTCTTTTCTTTCGGCCTTGAAGTAACCGGCGCAAGCTACCATGGCGGCATTGTCGGTAGTATATCTTAATTCCGGCTTCACAAAAGCCAGACCTTCTTCTTTACAGGTTCTGGACAATGCGTCTCTTAAAACAGTGTTGGCTGAAACCCCGCCGGATAAACACACGGTCTTGGCCTTATATTTCAAAGCGGCTTTTATCGTTTTCTTCACCAGAACATCAACTATTGCTTCTTGATATTTAAAACAATATTCAGGTATCCTTTTTTTCCAATTATCATACCCCGGAGCACCTTTTTTTGCTTCGCAATCCACCTTGTCCTTCTGAACTTTATATAACAACGAGGTTTTCAGTCCGGAAAAAGAAAGATCGAAATTATTCTTATTAAGCATTGGTCTGGGAAATTCCAGATCAGACTTACCTTTGAATTTATCTGCTTCCTTGGAAACTAAAGGCCCGCCTGGATAACCCAAGCCTAAAAGCTTGGCCGCCTTATCAAAGGCCTCGCCGGCCGCATCATCCACGGTCTCGCCCAATACTTTCATTTCCCCATGGCCTTTCATAAGGACTATCATGGTATGCCCGCCGGAAACCGTCAGAAAAACGGCCGGGAACTTTATCTTGAAAGCACCATCTATGAAACAAGAATAGATATGGGCCTCTATGTGGTTAACTGAAACAGCTGGTAGACCCCAAGCATAAGCCAAAGTTTTAGCAGTCTCAACGCCAACCATAAGAGAGGTTATAAGCCCCGGACCGGCAGCCACTGCTATCGCGTCTGGCTTGTTATTACCCAGAGCTTCGTTAATGACCGGCAAGATATTCAAAACATGTTCACGAGCTGCAACCTCGGGAACCACACCATTATATTTCCTATGTATATCTATTTGCGATGAGACAATATTGGATAAAACCTTTACCTTATTGTTTTTACCTTCCAAAATAGAAGCAGCGGTCTCATCACAGCTGGTTTCAATACCTAGTACTTTCATCTTGACTAATTTAAAATTTTAGTTTATATTATTATTACTATCATAGAACAGCAAAAAAATCCACCTCTAGGGGATTTTTCTTTTTGACACTGTTTTTGATATTTATTATTTGCTCTTTGAATATTTGAAATGATGGTCCCTTCGTCTAATGGTTAGGACATCAGGTTTTCATCCTGAAAACAGGGGTTCGATTCCCCTAGGGACTACAACGAAACAAAAAACACCCAAGCGTCAGC
>CAZRQU010000016.1:0-12171 GCA_964602485.1 uncultured Gammaproteobacteria bacterium
ATTTCCCAAACTTAAAAGTAGACACTTTCGTGTCTACTTTTTGGGTCCCAGTTCATGGGGGCGGTTTTTTGTTTATATCTATTTTAATGTATACTCTTTAATACATTTTTAACATCCTTTAGGGTTTCTGCTTTTACGAATTCCGACCTGAGTTTTTTGGCTTTGGGCAGGCCGGATGCGTACCAACATAAGTGTTTGCGCATCGGCATCATGTTGTCGCCGTATATCTTTTTATAAAGCTTCGCATGTTCTAAAATTATCTTAAAAATATCTTTCTTTCCCATTTTCAATTTTGAGATCTCCATTTTACATTCTTTGAATATCCATGGTTTTCCCAAACACCCCTGAGCGATCCCCACTCCGTCAACTCCGGTCTTCTCTATCATATTATAAACATCTTCTACATTATTTATACCGCCATTTCCCAAAACCACGCCGGGAAAATTCTCTTTTACCTTTTTCAATATACCAAGGTCCACATCTCCGGAAAGCCCTTGCGAAAGCTTGCGAGCATGAACCATTATCGCCTTAATATCAAGCCCTCCCATATGATCCAACCATTTTAGTATATCCACTTTGCCGGCCTTGGCCCTAGTCTTTACTGAAACAGGTTTTCTGGTAGATCCGATCACGGCTGATATTACCTCTCTTGATAATTCAAAGTCTTGGAACAACTCGGCTCCGCATTTATTCTTTAAAACCTTAGGGGCCGGGCAACCGAAATTTATATCAAACCCATCGACTTTATATTTTTTATCTATTATCTTGGTGGCTTTGGCAAAATTCTCCGGCTTATTGCCAAAAAGTTGAACTACAAAAGGCTTTTTGCCCTTGTAACGCTTAAGCATATTAAATGTTTTCTCGTTACCAAAACAAATAGCATCAACATTGACCATTTCATTATAGATGACATCGGCTCCATAACTTTCACATAAAAAACGAAACGGAGCATCAGTGATGTCCGCCATGGGCGCCAAAGCGATCATTGGTTTTTTTAATTTTTGCCAAAAATTACTTTTCATATCATTCACAAACTTCCTCACATTTACCTTCTACGCATTCAACACCTTTACATGTCACACAACCATAAACACAAGCAGAGTTATGATCTTGGATCATAGTACGAATTCTGTCTACCTCGTCTTTATTCACATAAGCATAGCAACCGAACGGACATTTACCGCCCGCATCCACACAATCATTGTCAGTCTCGCAATAGTTAGCTTCAAGTATGGCCTTCTTGATCATTTCTTCTTTATTGTCCTTGTTAAAAATGATCATTAAAACAGGTAGGGCCGCAACAGCCAATACTATAGTAATAAAATATTTTTTCATAAAATTATTTTTTGTCTTTTCTCGGAATAAAATAGATAAACCAAACAAACCAAACCAGCCACAAAGCTTGACCCCGATCACCGGCTATTAGAGCCGGAATTCCTTGAATGCCAAAAAATCCAAAAAATCCCAATGGCCAATCTTTTCTCATATTCTTCATAATGTGTGTATTTATTTTTTATAAACTTTCATTTCATTATTACTATCCTCAACCACATAACCCATGGCCTGTATTTCGTCCCTTAGTTTGTCAGATCCTGCCCAGTCTTTTCTTTCTCTAGCCTCTTTTCTCCTGTTGATCAAAAGTTGTATTTCTTCAGGCATTTGCAACTTGCTCTTTGCAACCTGCTCTTTGATATCAAGTCCAAGTACTCTATCAAGATCTAGAACAGTCGCCAACTTGTCTTCATTCTTTAGATCAGATCTAAAGACCTCGGCTAGTATAGCTAGGGCCTTAGGAGTATTAAAATCATCATTAAGCTCTTTGATGAACTTTTTCTTGAACACACCGTTTACCTGGCCGACCATACTACCCAGTTCCCTGACCTTGTTGTAAATACCCTCAAGACCATTTTGCGAAGCATCCAAAGCCTGCCAAGTAAAATTTTGTTTAGCTCGATAACCGGCAGACAAAAAGAAATATCTAAGAGACAATGGTTTAAAGCCCCTGTCCTTTATCTCGACCATACTATAACCTGTTCCTTCACTCTTAGCCATCTTTCTGTCGTTAACTAAAAGATGCTCGTTGTGCAACCAATAATTGACATACTTCTTGCCTGTGGCCGCTTCGGACTGAGCGATCTCGTTGGTATGATGGACCGGAATGTGCTCGATCCCGCCCATATGGATATCCACCGTATCGCCTAAAAGTTTTTTGCTCATAGCCGAGCATTCCATATGCCAGCCCGGGAAGCCTTCACCAAAACCGTCAAGATCCCAAGTCTGGACAGCTTTAGCATGAGTGCCTTTCTTAAAGAACCAAATGGCAAAATCATAAGGGCTTTTCTTGTCCGGGTCCTCCACTTCACCCTTGCCGGCACCTGTTTTGTTCTCTTCCAATTTTTGGCCGGAAAGCTTGGTGTAATCTTTAGCTTTGGAAACATCAAAATAAATAGCCAGCTCGGTTTGATAAGCAAACCCTTTTTCCAAAAGGGTTTTTACCATTTCTTGCATCTCTTTGATGTACTCTGTTGCTCTGGGCTTGAAGGTCGGCTCCAGCAGATTCAAAGCTTTGACATCCTCTTCGAATGTCTTGATATATTTATCCGCTATCTCAGCCGGGGTTTTTCCTTCCCTCTTTGCTCCCTTCTCCATCTTATCCTCGCCTTCGTCCCCATCTGAAGTTAAATGACCGACGTCAGTATAATTACGAACATACTTGACCTTGTAGCCGTTATATTCAAGAGTTCGGCGGACAACATCACCGCAAAACATACCCCTAAGGTTGCCGATGTGCTGAGTCCAGTAAACGGTCGGCCCGCAATGATAAAAAAGCACTTCGTCCTTATTAAGCGGTTCAAATTCTTGTTTTTCCTTGCCTAAAGTATTGAAGATGTATATCTTTTCCATATTTTTCTATATTTATCTTAATTATATTCTAACCAAGTATTTAAAATTAGGCAAATAAAAAGACCGCATAGCGATCTGTTTTACGCCTATAACACAGATCACCATGCGGACTAAGCCCCGCTGTGGTATAACAAGGGCGCCTTTATCGATCCAATAAGGCGAGGCGATATCCTCTCCCACTATAGCCATGGCTTTGGCCTGGTGCCGATGACAAAAAATGTCAACTTCTTAGCACGCGGGGGTTAAGACTGGATCACCTCCCTTCCTTGATCATACATATAGTCAGCATAGGATGCCTCACTCCCTTTTGCTTTAGGATTAGAAGTAAGGGTTTGCCGAAACAGCGACAATGATATTTCTCCTTTCTTTGTCGACTGTTATGGACGTGAAAAAGTACATTTCGCCGATCAGGCGAGTGGTTCGACCTTATCGGCCCTTATCGTATGTTCTCTATTTAAATTATCCCTATATTTTATATAGTATTCCAACTGTCCCGGATGTTGCTGAAGATGCTTCAAGAACTGACTGTTGTAGGGCAGAAAATAATCAAGATCCCTCTTCTCAAAATCCCCTCCTCGCATAAATATAGTCTCCCTGGACCCAACCTCTTCATTTCTATTCCTTAATTCCAGGCTAAAATTATTCTTACTGAACTTCAAAAGCAGTTTTGGCTGATCTATAGACCCATTACCGGAAGAGCTATTGTATATGTCTATGGATACGCGGAAAGTCAAAAGTTCATTCTTAAAATCAGATATCTTCTTGTCAACTATCTCCTTCAGAAGTATATCCCTGTTCTTCTTATTTCTTCTGGACAACAAGCCACTTTTAACGACAGCTTTTGATATTCTTATATTGGCAACTATTTGCCTCTTTGTCAAAGTCACCATCCTGTAGGTCAAAAAAGCGTAAACAGCTGTGATCATAACCAATATCAAGTTGGCGTAATCGTTCAAGAATTGTAATATCGGATTTGAATTCATATTAACATTATAGCACAAGAATATTGACAAAGAAAAACCTATTAGCTATCTTGAAATATCGCACCTTGCAACCATCGCACAAAAAAAGGAGGAATATGAGAGCTTTAACATTCAAACAAGGCCGAATAATGAAAGGCATATCTGCCAAAAAGAACGGCCAAGGAAGAATTCTGCCTCTTGGCACTAAAAGCCAATACGGAAAACAGTTTCTGGTGAAGATGTCTGAAAATGATCCGCCGCGAATAAAACACGGGAATATATTTTCTGTCTCCAGCGCTAGAGAAGGCTTCTTGTCCGGTTCTGTTCCTGAAAAAGGCTCAAAGAATGGATCCATTCTGCTTAGGATCAATGCTTTTAGTAAGAACGAAGATGGGCTCGACGGCCAAATAGAGGTAAAGCAAGGAAAATGTCGACTAGTGGCCGAAGGGGTGGGCTCTACCAATGGAAGCCAGCAAACCTGGCCAGATGTCTTGATGGTCCTTTATCCAGGGTGCATAGTGGAGGTTCATCCAAAAGGACACCCTCTGGAAGTTTCATATCGGTTAAAATATGAAAATGACGGATTCCTTCATTTCGAAAAGCTGGAAGAAATATACCTAAGAAGATCACCCTCCCGCCATTGAGGCAGGGAGGTTTTTTTATGTTCAAAACCGTTAGCCTTTTCAAGCCTGTAAAGAGAAAATTCTTCAGTTATTCTCTTTACTCTCTCTATCTTTAATCCAGCCTCCTTGAGCTTGCGCCCGTTTAGATAATCCATATCCTTTTGACCGAAAGCAAAACTGTAATAATATACCGGCAGATATTCAACCAAGTTAGAATATATCCTATTCATATTATTGTCGGTAAGATTGCCGACTATCACCTTTCTTTCTGGAAAGAAAAGTTTATCATGATAACGAGTTATGATCACTGAGTCTGATTCGGTTTCACGAAGCACCCTTCTCATTTGGGTGGTGGAATATCCTTCTTTGGCAAAGCCGTAGATCAATCCCTCTTCCGAACCCAACATTACGAAATTGGCCGAAACTATAAATATCCCGCCTAAAAGAAAAGCTCTTACCCCTAAGGTGACCACTTTCTTGCGCGGCCGGGATAATATCCGCCTGAACCATCCCCTCTTCTCGGAAACGAACATCTTCTCCTTGTCTTCAGGCATCAAGCCATGGGAAAAACGCATCAAGAAAAAAGCCACCAAAGGAAAAGACCCCAAATAAACAGGCAACCAGTAGCGCGTATATGAATTGCCGATAGTAAAACTGGAAGTGTCAGGATTGTCATGAAATTCCCAACTACCATAATAAAGTATCAATATGGCGCTTATCAAAGCATGGCCCAAGAAAAAAAGCCAAACCGACTTCTTCCACTTGCGTATCCTTTGCAAGTAAAGCATTAACCCTAGGCAGGCCGGAAAAAAGAACCAAGAAAACATACTTATAAAATAATGATAGAACATCTCTAAAGATCGTCTAGGGTGAAAACCAAAATAGAATATATTCTCCTTTATTCGGCCTATTAAATATTTAACATAGGAGGGCTCAACAAAGACCGTGGCCTTTACCAGGTCCGAACCGGCTTCTTTTATGCTATGCATGGAAGAATTCATTTCTGCATATCCACCAGCCAAGGGCGAAGAATAAAGGACCTGGTTCCAATACAATGCCGGCAATATGGATAAAAATATGAATGACATAAAGACAAAAAGTTTGACCACTCCTACTTTCCTCACATTAAATACCCAAAGAAACATTAATAAAGGCCCCACCCATAAAAGTTCCGAAGCTCTGGTTATGGTCGCTCCGCCAATAAAAAGTCCGGCTAAAGCCGCAAGCACCATGCCCGGCCAATTCGCTTTCCGACTCAAGAATTTGGCTTTCATGGTCTTCTCTCCCATAAGTACGAGAAAATAAAGACCCATTATCAAAAGTGATACGAAAAGCACATTATGGAACATGCTTCGGACCGAATAATATATCCAAACAGGAAAACCGGCCAAAAGCACCGTGCTTACCAAAGCACTGGTCTTGCCGAATATCTTTCTTATAAAAAGATAGAAGAACATTATTCCCAAAGCGCCGAATAACGGAGTTAAGTAAGGAAGAACTTTATAACTGGTCAGAGCAACGATCTTGCCATATATCAATATTATTCCCAAAAAGCTTACCGGCTTTATCACGCCATGATCGCTTCTCATACTGCGAGGATGCATTATATCATTGGCTGGCAAATTGTATTTCTCAAAAAAGCTTATTTCTCCGGTCTGACCATACAGTTTGGCAAAGACATAATTGGCAGTTTCATCCGGAGACGACCACTTGACGAAATCTCCCCTGTCAGCATAATTAAGCCCGGAAACACCAATAAAAAAACCGACAGCCAGCAAGCAAACAGCTATCCCGCGCCAATGTTCTTTAAGGAATTTTATGATCTTCTCTTTCATATAATTATATGACCTTAGCAAAAAAAGTTCGTTTTGGCAACAAAAAACCGGCCCGAAGCGCCGAGCCGGACATCAATTGCCCACTACCTCTTTTCTATCATCTTCTTCAATTCTAAAGCGTCCATTGCCGAATAATTATGGCCGTCATTGTTGAAAAAAACATAAACATCCCGCTTAAGGGCATAATGCTCTATTTTGTTCTTCCATTTTAGCAATTCCTGCCGACCGTAACGCGAACCAAAGAGCTCACGAGGACCGTGAAAGCGAAAATACACAAAATTCCTAGAAGTGGCCGGTTCACTCTCCGGGTAAGGGTATTTGGATGAATGGGCAAAAACTAAGCAAGCATTATGACGGGCTAGGATCTCTTCCGTTCTTCCACTCTCTTCAAACCAGCCCGGATGCCTGAACTCAAAAGCCAAACGCAATGAATTCATCCTTAATTCCCGACCGATGTCCTCGGCTTTTAACAGAAAGTCGTCCAATAATTCGGGATCGGCCTTTAGATTGGCTGGTAGCTGCACCAAGATCGGACCGGCCTTATCCTTTAAATGCCCGTATCTGCGCAAAAAATTCCTAAGCGGTGCCTTCACTCCTTTTAACCGCTTGATATGGGTTATATATCGGGATAGCTTAACAGCAAAAACGAAGCCGGAAGCGGCTTGCTCTTCCCATTTCTCATAGGTTTTTATCTCCGGTAATCTGTAAAACGGATAATTGGCCTCGGCACTGTTGAAATAACGGCTTAAATACTCTATTCGCCGGGAGGCCGGTATCTTTTCCTTGATCACAGCGCCCCAATCAAAGGACCAGCCGGATAATCCGATGTGAATACTATGTTTGCTCATACTGGTATATTAACAAAAATACGCCTTTTATTAAAACAACGGCTAGGTGGCGTCCACTGTGTCTTTGTGTTATATTAAAATTGATATATGGAAATGATATATAAAAGAATACTGGTATTCATAGCCGCCCTATCATCGGTCGGCGCTTTAGTCTATCGTTTTTATTCATTGAATGACCTGGGGATATTCATCTCTCTTGTTTTAAGCTGTCTGCTATTTATTTGGCTGATAAAATATATAGAGCCCTCCGCTGAAAAAAATGATCACCAGAATAAAACCCAACTTTTCATCTTCCTGCCCTATATGGCATTATTCTGCTTGGGATGGCTGGTATTATTAAATTCTCAAACCATAAGGTCGATAGCCTCACCCTGGCAAATGGTGGATGATAATTTTTTTATCATTTACTTTTTATCTTCACTTTTACTTGTTTTCTATATAATAAGGAAAGGCTCTTTGATGTTCCTGCTTTTAAGTTTTCATGCTTTTCTTAGCTTCTCTGTTCTATGGTTGGTTTATCGCTTAGGGTATGGATACGACGCTTTTATCCACCAAGCTTCAATGGAATTGATAATGGAAAAAGGCGTGATCGACCCGAAACCATTTTATTACTTGGGGCAATATTCCTTAATAGTGATAATAAGTAAGGTTTTATTCATTCCTGTAACCATAATAGACAAATTATTAGTTCCCCTGACTTCCGCCTTTTTGGCCATACCTTCTGTTGTACTTTTTGCCAAGAACGAATTCAAAGAAAATAAAAGAACAGCCTTGGCCGTTCTTTCCTTGTTTATTCTTCCTTTCTCTTTTCTTACTTTTACCACTCCACAAAATCTGGCTTACACTTTTTTGATAATAACTATTTTCTACACTTTGCACACAAAAGCAAAAAAGGAACTGATCATCTCCGGCTTGTTGGCCTTGACCACTCTTTTGATACATCCTTTAGCCGGAATTCCGGCAGTGATATTTATTCTAGCCATACTAACACACTACCTGAAAAGATCGAAAGACAACACAAAAAGAGGTTTGTACCTATTAGTATTCATTGGAGCTATCTTGCTTTTGCCGGCCTCGTTCTATTTATTGAACCAAACCAAAAATGCTTCTCCTGCCAACAATGCTTCTGAAATAATGGATATTACTGCCCCGATCTTGCCTAATGCAGAGAATATCTTTCTTAATTTCGCCTATTTTCTTGAATTTAACATTGGCTGGCTACTGACTGCCTTGATCGTTGCCTCATTGGTGCACATTTGGAAAAAGGAACATCGATCAAGAAAAATGATAATTTGTTTAGGGTTGTCACTGGCCTTTTTCATATCATATCTATTGGCAAATACGTTAAGTTTTGATTTTCTTATAAGCTACGAAAGGTCTGACTATCCTTCTCGCATACTGGTAGTCGCCGGCATTATGCTTTTGCCGGCAATATTATCTTTTATGGGAGCTGCATTCAAGCGTTTGCTTGATACTCAGTGGAAAGTTAAGTATCCTCTTTTGATATTTCTGTGTCTAACCATCACAGCTTCTGTTTACACCTCTTATCCGCGCAAGGATAATTATCATAATTCTCATGGACTGTCTGTTTCTGCCGCTGATATGAAAGCAGTGGATTGGATAGAGGGTGATGCCGGCAATGATAGATATGTGGTCTTGGCCAATCAACAGACATCAGTGGCCGCCCTGAAAAATATCGGCTTTAGGTATCTGGAAAATGGACAATTCTTCTACCCAATACCGACTGGCGGTGAGCTCTATGGCCATTTTCTTGATATGGTCTATGAAAAAGCTGATCGCCAAACCATGGAAAAGGCCATGGATTTCGGCGATGTGGATGTTGCTTATTTCGTATTGAACGAATATTGGTGGGCCTTTGATAAAATAATGAAAGAGGCTGAATTATCAGCAGATAGCCACGTAAATCTAAACGATGGACAAATATATATCTTCAAATATACCAGGTAGAAAAAAAGACAGAGCTTTCGTGCCCTGTCTTTTTTTATCCAAAATCCTATATTATTATATCCTTCTTAACCACTTTAAGAAAATATAGGCAAGCATACCGCCTGCCACAGCCGTAGCCAATTGAGGCCAACTCATCATCTGGGCCACTTTCACGGCCAGCTCCTGCTTGATCAAAAGCTTGCCAATAACGCTTACGGAGGCGAACAAGAATAAAAATTTCAACAAAGCGCCAATAAAAACTCCGGTCCAGTATCCTCTAACATTATCCTTCATATTGTGATAGAAGAATTCCACAGCGAGAACGAAAATGACATTACTTATCATTATATAAGGCACGACCGGCGCCAAAACAGCTGGCAACAAACCGCCGGACAAAGCCATTAAGGAAGGAACCAAACAAACGACCAAGGCTGCCCGGACACCAACCAAGAAAAGAACTATTATCAAAATAGCGTTCACCATCGGCCCGGTTATCCACTGCATATGAATATAGAAAGGAAGCAATGAGGCTACTGAGGCCAAAGATAAGAACTTGGCAATGGCAACCGCATTGACCTGAGCAGCCGCCTGTTCTTTGGTATACATCATATTAATTTGTAATTATTATCTTTTTGGCTACTATGCCATATAACTTATCCACTCTTCTGGTTAAAGCATTTATTTCCTTAGCTGTGCCTTCAACAGTTAAGGTTATCAAACCGGTACAATGCTCTACACAGGCTCGCTGAGGATTAACACCCATACGAGACATTATTATATGCCCCTCTTCGGTAAGTATCCTTTGCAGGTCGATCGAGGCATTTTGTCTGTCTTTTACCAATATGGTTATAGTCCCTAAATGCTTCTTGTTCATATTCATAATTTCTTCTTTTTGAAATATTTGGTGTGAAGCACTGAATGCTCGGTTTTATGTCCTTCCTCTTTTAGCCAATTCAAAACCTCCCAAACCCCCTTGTTCTCATGCGACCTTCTCATCTTCAAACCTTTATCCAGGTCATACAAGGCATCTATTCTCTTCTTTCTTATCTCCGGTGTGGTCGGGATAGGTTGACCGCCTCCGCCGATACACCCTCCGGGGCAAGCCATTACCTCTATATAGTCATAATTATCCAAATTTCTGATCACCGGCTCCACATTACCTATACCATTAACCACAGCGATCCTTAATTTTATGCCAGCTACCTCGACAGTAGCCTCTTTCACTCCTTTTAAGCCGCGCGGCTCCTTGAAGTCTATCCGGCTCTTACATATTCCGGTCTTTTTCTTTCCGCAAGCCAAGGCATGAGCGGCTCGCAATGCCGATTCCATAACTCCGCCGGTCCCGCCAAAAATAGCGGCGGCTCCGGAGTACTCTCCTAAAGGATTATCAGCTTTTTTCCCTTCTAGCCCGGCAAAATCTATTTTATTCTTTTTCATCAACCAAGCAAATTCCCTATTTGTTATCACTCTGTCCACTGGGAACATTCCGTTGACTTTCATTTCCTTTCTTGACGCTTCGTACTTCTTGGCCGTACAAGGCATTATCGATACCACTTCTATCTTTTTGGGGTCTACTCCCATCTTTTGAGCCCAATATGTCTTAATGGCCCCTCCGTTATGGATATGAGGTGATCGAGAAGTGGTCAAATAAGGTATCAACTCCGAATGATAGAGCTCTACATAATTTATCCAACCCGGACAACAAGAAGTGAACATCGGCATTACGCTTTCTTTATCGTTTAATCTTTCCAACAACTCTTGCGCCTCTACTATAGTAGTGAGGTCGGCCCCAAAATTAACATCAAAAACATATTTGAATCCCAACTTCTTCAAAGCGGAAACAATTTTTCCAGAAGTTTCCGAGCCTGGGTCCAAGCCGAATTCCTCTCCGATAGATACGCGAATAGAAGGAGCGAATTGAGCTATCATTATTTTATCACCTTTCTTTTTCTTTAATTCATTGGTTGTCTTCTTTAGATCATCTTCCACCCCCTGCCAATCGGCCTGCTCTTGGGCGGCCGAGACCGGACAATGCAGGGCGCATTGACCACAAAGTATACATTTGAAACCCTCTGCCTCTCTGGGTTTTATCTTTTGCTTGTAGCCCTTGTCGCCAAATCTTAAATAATTGATATTCTGCAAGGTCTTGCAAGCCTCGATACAATTACCGCAATCTATACACTGAGTATGATCTATCTCTACAGCATTGGAAAATTCATCTATTTTGCGTTCACTTTTCCTATCCTTAAAACGGGTTATCTTAAGGCCATACTTTTCAGCCATAGACAAAAGAGGACAATTGACCCTCCATATGCAAGTGGGGCACTTCTCTATATGCTCAGCGAATATCAATTCGATGTTCATATTACGCGTCTTCTTCACTCTTTCACTTTCTGTAAGTATCTCCATCCCCTCTTTAACGCGAGTAGAACAAGCTGTGGTCAATTTAGGCCAGCCAACCACCTCAACAACACAAACCCGACAATTTCCCTTGGCTGGGAAATCGGGATGATAACAAAGAGTTGGGATATATACACCTGCCTGAGAAGCAGCTTCCAAAATAGACGCCTTATCACTGACGGATATAGGCCTTCCGTTTATTTTTATTTTGACTTTTGCCATTTTATATATCTTGTTTTATATATCTTGCTTGTTGAATATGGCCAAGACCAAGATGGAAGCCAAAGAAAAGATAGAAATTATAGAAATGATCTTTATTATCACTTCTATGGCTTGGGCGCTTGGTATGACATCTAAGATCAACAAGGTTCCCAGGATGGTTATGATTATGACCACCAGGGTGAGAGCGAATAACAATAGCCTTTTCATAGTAATAGTAATTATTAATTAAAGATTATTTAAAACATTCACAGATCAACTTTCTTTTAGAGCTATCTATCCCGATATCGCCATACCCTTCCAAAGAAAGGACATTCTCGACATAAGACCTTATAGGAACTGGGACCACGCAACCTAATCCGCAAAATGATGCCTCATCAAGATTGTCCAAAAGCTCGGAGAATAATTTCCAGTCCGGTTCTTTTGAATCAAG
>CAZRQU010000016.1:12181-19689 GCA_964602485.1 uncultured Gammaproteobacteria bacterium
TCTCTGATAAACGATATACACCCTCTCGACACGGAGTACATTGTCCGCATGATTCCCCTATGAAAAAATCCACCCATCCTTTTATAACCTTCTTAGGCTCTTGCTTATTCAGTTTGTGCAAAGTAATGGACATAGCTCCCGTAGCCGGACGTTTCAATTGTTTCTGATTCAGAACCTCGCCAGAAGCGCCACCCCCTACTTGAACAAAAATATCATACTTAGGCAAATTGCCGGTCTTTTTCAATATCTTGTCCATATTCCGATCCCCGGGGAGCTTGTATACACCCGGCTTAGGACAGTCGCCGTTTATACTGAAGAATCTCTCTTTTTTATAATCCCCGGAAGCTATGGCATCAACATGATAGAAAGTCTCGACATTGTTGACCAATGTCGGACAAGCCCAAAGCCCCTCAGTGGTCGGATAAGGCGGACGCAAGCGCGGGACCGCTCTTTCCTCCTCTATTACATTAAGGAGAGTTGTCTCCTCCCCTCCTATATAACCAGAGTTATGAGGTTTTTTAAAAAGCTCTATTGGCGGTTCTTTCCTGTCGGCCTGAGAAAAGACTTCCGCTATTACTTTTTTTAGTTTTTTACCGTATTTATTGTAATACTTCTTATTGATGTAAATAAAACCTTTGACGCAGGTTTTTTTATCAGACAAAAAGTCCATAGCCAACTTCATCCCGTTTATCACCTGCTCAGGATGTTTATTTAAAAGATAGCCGTCTTTCTCGACATTCGGCTCGCCTTCGGAAGCATTCATTATCACATATTTGGCCTTAGTCTCTCCTTGAGCGTCTTTTACCATCTGCCATTTTTGAGCAGTTGGAAAACAACCTCCGCCACAACCGACGAGATCAGCCTTTTTGATTTTGCTTAAGATATTCATTAAATAATTTTAATTTGAAACTATTGATCTCAAATCACCTCCTGTCAGCTGCTCCGGCCTGAAGTCCGGAGCTTGACATCCCGCCATCCCGAGGGGCGGGATACATCGGTCCACTTTCATCCACGCCCTAAAAAGGGCGTGGCTTTCAGCGGCTTTCGATGTAAAATCATTTCTATAACAAGTTCTTTTTATTGATATGCTCCACGACGTCAGCTAAACGATTCGAGTATCCCCATTCATTGTCATACCAGGAAACAACCTTGACCATATTTCCGCCTACCACTTTGGTCAAAGGCAGATCGACTATGGAGCTGGCCGGGTCACCAATTATATCGGCAAGGACTATCGGATCCTCATTGGTCCTTAAGATACCTTTCAATTTGGCGGAAAAGGCCGCTTTCTTAAATGCTTGATTCACCTTCTGCTCGTCCACATTCTTCTTGGTTATGAACACCATATCGCAGATAGATCCGACCGGAACCGGGACTCGCATGGCCATACCGTCGAATTTATCTTTAAGCTGAGGAATGGCCTTGGTGGTAGCGATAGCCGCGCCGGTTGTGGTTGGAACTATATTGACAGCTGCCGTTCTCCCCCGTCTTAGATCCTTGTGCGGACCGTCGATTATATTCTGGGTGGATGTATACCCATGAATAGTGGTCATTATCGCCTTTTCTATACCAAAAGCCCGCCTGATCACTTCCGTGGCCGGAGCCAGACAATTAGTGGTACAAGAAGCTGTTGAAACTATCTTATCATTCTTTTTTATACTGTCATGATTAACCCCCATGACAATGGTCTTGATATCATCACTTTTGCCAGGAGCCGATATTACCACCTTCTTGGCGCCAGCTTGCAGATGAGCGCCGGCTTTTTCCGAGGTCCTGAACAGGCCGGTGCACTCTAGGACCACGTCTATCTTCATCTCTTTCCAGGGCAGCTCAGACGGATCCTTAACAGATAGGACCGGGAACTTATCCTTGCCTACCACTAAAGCCCCTTTTTGCCCCTTTACCTTCTTTTCATATTTGCCGTAAGCACTGTCATACTGAAGAAGATTGGCCAAAGTTTTAGTGTCGGTCAGATCGTTTATGGCCGCTACTTTTATACCTTTCTTATTCAAAAGCGCTTTGAAAGTGGCTCGGCCGATGCGACCGAAGCCATTGATGGCAATATTCATATTTAAAAAATAAAATTAAAACTTATGAGCTTGTTTATAAGTATTTTTATTATACCATAAAACCGACAAATGATAAAAATAGGATGTTGTCCACAATATCTGTCAGCTACTCCGGCCTGAAGTCCGGAACTTGACATCCCGCCACCCCGAGGGGCGGGATACATCGGTCCACTTTCATCCACGCCCTAAAAGGGGCGTGGCTTTCAGCGGCTTTCGATGTAATTTGTTTTTTGGTTTTTCGTATACTATAATATAATATATCGAATATAAATAATTTTGCTTCATTGTCGCCCTTGCTTCATTGTCGCATGGATTTTCTAATATGAAAAAAGAAAGTCAGCTACTCCGGCCTGAAGTCCGGAGCTTGACATCCCGCCACCCCGAGGGGCGGGATACATCGGTCCACTTTCATCCACGCCCTAAAAGGGGCGTGGCTTTCAGCGGCTTTCGATGTAAAGCTTCTATTTTTTTATCCGCCCTATTGGTCGGAGCTTTTATCATTTCACCGTCGTTGGCTTTAGCTAACGGATTCGACCCTAGCTATATAATCAGCGACCACGAGATATTGGACTATGACTCTATGACATTGGAGCAGATCCAGAGCTTTCTGGAATCCAAGAACAGTTACCTGGCCAATTACCGAGCCGAGGATCCGGACGGCAAAAGCTGGAAAGCCGCTGATATAATATATGACCGAGCCCAAACCAACAAGGTCAGTCCTAAATTCATTATTGTCCTTCTACAAAAAGAAATGGGATTGATAGAAGAGGATGAAACTCCGAAAAGCACTCAACTGGATTGGGCAACCGGCTATGGCTGTCCTGATGGTGGCGGTTGCAATGAGCGCTGGCGCGGATTCTGGAAGCAAGTTAACAGCGCCACCTTACAATTCTATGATTATCTGGAAAATCCTCAAGATTATAATTATCGAAAAGGACAAACATACATCTTTAATAACCCCTACTCCACCACCATACAAGGAACGGTTGAGGTGACTCCGGTCAACGATGCCACGGCCGGTCTGTACAACTATACTCCTCATGTCTACAACGGAAACTATAACTTCTATAAGATCTGGAAAAGGTATTTCACCAGAGCATATCCTAACGGAACCTTGCTCCAAGCAAGAGATGAAGTTGGAGTTTGGTTGATACAAGACGGCAAAAAAAGACCATTTTTGACCAAGGGAGCTTTGACCAGCCGTTTTGATGAGAACAAAATAATTCAAGTCGAAAAAAGTGAATTAGATGCTTACCCAAAAGGAGCTCCGATAAAATTCGCCAATTACTCTATTGTTCGCTCCCCGGGAGGCCATCTATATCTGTTAGTTGATGACAAAAGAAGAGGGTTTACCGATTACGAAGCATTTAGAAAGATCGGCTACAACCCTGAAGAGGTAGAAAATGCCAGCTGGGAAGACATAAACTCATACATAGAAGGAAGGCCTATAACCCCGACCTCAACCTATCCGACCGGCGCCCTTCTCCAAGACAGCTCCACTGGCGGGGTTTACTGGGTAATAGAAGGAGAGAAAGCTCCATTGCATGACCGATCATTCTTATCCACCAAATTCAGCAATAAAAGAGTGATACAAGTGAGTTCGGAGGAACTTGAACGATACAAGACGATCGATCCGGTAATGTTCGATAATGGTGAATTGATAACCTCCCCCGCTACCAGGGGCATATATCTAGTGGAGAATGGCCAAAAAAGACCATTCATATCAGCCGGATCTTTTGAAGGAAGGGGTTATAAATGGGAAAATATAATAACGGTCTCTCCTCAATTCTTGGCAAAATATCCTACCGGGGAGGCTATCAAAGAAGGCATATGATAAAAGCAGCGGCCATAGTTCCCCACCCTCCAATATTGATACCGAATATCGGCAAAGAAAATCGTGGGCGACTGGAAAATACATTGAGATCTTATCAGAAATTGGAACAGATCCTGAAAGACAAAAACATAGATACCATCATTGTCATATCTTCCCACGGCCCGGTAAGACCGAAGATCTTTTCTATAGGACTTGAAGAAAAATTCAAGATAGACTTCGAGGAATTCGGGGATTTCTCCACCAAGATGGAGATCGCGGGAGACTTGGGCTTGGCACAAAAAATAAGAGAGGATACGATAGGCAAAAACGATGCCCAGTTGATAGCCAGCCCCAGTCTTGATCACGGGGCCGGAGTCCCTCTTTATCTTCTTTGTTATGATCTAAAAGACATAAAGGTCGTGCCGATCCATACTTCGCAAAAAGATGCTAAACAACACCACCTATTCGGTCAGGAGATAGCCAAAACGATCCAAAAAGAAAAAAAGAATATAGCTGTTGTCGCTTCAGGTGATCTTTCACACTGCTTGAATGAAAAAGCTCCCGCAGGATACTCTCCTAAAGGAGCCAAATTCGACCAAAAAATAATAGAGAATCTCAAAGATAGAAAAACACGGGAAATAATGGAGATCGATCATAATACTTTAAAGGAGGTAAAAGCCTGTGGCCCCAGATCAATAGCTGTACTGCTGGGTATCCTCTCGAAACTGGATTATGAAAGCGATATCCTGTCATACGAATATCCTTTTGGGATAGGCAATCTAACCGCCTATTTCGACATTAAGACGACTCAGGTTTCTTCTTCCCGCCCTCATCGATCACTTTAAAGAAATACTTCCAGGCTTCACCGCTCTTGCAAAGCTCTTTGGTATCATTAAGAGCGATCATTACGAATCCCTTTGGGTATTGTTTACACACTTTAAAAACGGCTGAACGCTTAAAATTGGGCACACCCAATTCATTGATCACCTTCAGAGCCAGGTCCTGCCAAGGATAAGCCGGGGCTTTCTTTGTATCTTGTTTCTTGTTTTTTATGATATCAGCCAGACTTTCCGGCTCTGATCTTTCTTTCTTCATAGATATTGCAATATATTAATTTTATTATTATATTTATAGTATCGTAATTAAATATAACAAATATGCCTAAAATACTTCAAGTGATAACAGACCCCAACCCTTTATTGCGAAAAGGGTCGCAAGAGGTCAAAAAGGATGAAATAGATGATCCTAAAATGAAAGAGTTCATAGAGGATATGAAAAGGACCATGTTAGAAAAGGATGGGATCGGCCTGGCCGCCCCTCAGGTAGCCAAGAACATTCGACTCGTAGTGGTAAACACTAAAGATGGGGTTCTGTCCCTAATAAACCCTGAAATAAAAAAAAGATCCTTCATGAAAGATTGGGAACAAGAGGGTTGCCTGTCTGTCCCTGACATTTTCGGAGAAGTGAAAAGAAATAAAAAGATAGTATGCCACTACGTCGACAATAATGGAAACCAAATAAAATTGAAAGCAAAAGGTCTTTTGGCCAGAGTGATACAGCACGAGATCGATCACTTGGACGGCGTGTTGTTCATCGACAAAGCCAAAAACATAGAAAAAGTCAATAACCGTCGCATGTAACGAGCGTACATCTATCAATATGCGATAAAACTCCGCTACCTAGGCGGGGTTTTATTTAGACTTCTTTTTCTTGAATCTTTTCAGAACCCAAAAAGAGATCACGATCAAGGCAACCACCGCAAAGAATAAAGATATCTGTTTATAATATCTAGCCAAAATATCCTGATTGGCCCCAAAAAGATAGCCAAGAAAAGCCAAAGTGACCACCCAAATAGCCGACCCTAGGCCGGTAAGGACAATGAACTTGATAAAATTCATCTTAGCAAAACCGGCCGGCAATGATATAAGCTGTCTGACTACCGGTATCAATCTTCCTATAAGAGTAGAAGATCCCCCATGTTTTAAAAAGAAATCCTCTGCCCTCTTCACTTTTTTACAATCTATCAAAAAACATCGGCTCACCTTGTGGTCAGCTAATCTGTAAATTATCGCCCTCCCCAAATAAAAAGCCAAAAAATAATTTATCACAGCTCCTACTAAGCTCCCAACCACACCGGCACCTATGACCAAATAAACGTTCATTTGCCCCTGACTAGCCAAATAAGCGGCTGGAGGAATGATAGCCTCTGACGGAAAAGGTACGAACGAACTTTCGACCATCATAAAGAACAGGATACCGAAATATCCCATTTGTTCACTTAATTGCAAGGCGAATTCCATTATTTCAGACATATAAATACATTATAATATAAAAAGGGCTTTACACAAAGCCTTAAAAACAATAAGATAGAATATATTGGTAATCTCAAGTAAAAATATGGAAAAAAGAAAAGTAATATTCTTCGGCACTCCTGAATTTGCCGTGCCCAGTTTGAAAGAATTGGTGGATGATGAGAACTTCAATGTAGTGGCAGTGGTCACCCAAAAGGATAAAAAGATCGGAAGAGAACAAAAGGTCTGCCCGCCACCAATAAAAAAAGAAGCGGAAAATTTAGGAATTTGGGTACGCCAACCGGATAAAGTGTCTGACATAGACAAGCTATTAAGGAGGTTGTCTCCGGATATTTGCGTGGTCGTAGCTTATGGGAAGATAATACCAAAGGATATATTGGAAATACCTAAATATGGGTTCATAAATGTTCATGGGTCCATCCTCCCCCGCTATCGCGGAGCTTCGGTCATTCAAGCGCCTATACTGAATGGCGATACTGAAACTGGCGTGACCATAATGAAAATGGATGAAGGCTTGGACACCGGGCCGATCATCTCTATCGGCAAGATCGCGCTTCAAGGTGATGAAACAGCCGGACAGCTTCATGATAAATTGGCCCGTATGGGCTCTAGAATGCTTTGTAAGACCTTAAGCGACTATATAGAAGGATACCTTGAACCAAAGCCGCAAACAGGCAAAAGCACCTATCTAAGACAGCTTAAACGCGAAGACGGACGAATAGACTGGAGGGCTAAAGCCGGTGATATAGAAAAGCAGATCCGCGCCTTCACCCCCTGGCCGGGAACCTTCACCACCATTAAAGGGGGAAAGACCTTGAAAATATTGGAAGCTGACAATAAGGTTTTGGAAAAAATGAAAGGTCACAATGTTGGCGAAGTTATCTCCAGAAGCCAAGGGGCGGCAGTCCAGACCGGCTCCGGAGGCTTAATGATAAAAAAACTACAACTAGAAGGCAAAAAGCCGATGGATATCGCCCAATTCCTGCGCGGACACAAAGACTTCATTGGAACCATATTGACTTAAATGATGTTTTGATCTATAGTAATATTAAATCCACCAAATCAGCGGATTTTTCTTTTTGCTATTTATTATTTGCTTTTTTGGATATTTAACCTTCGTCTAACGGCTACTTGCCTGCCAGTAGGCAGGGGACGCCAGCAAAGCCTGAATAATTTTCTTTCAAAAAAACAAAATAAACAAAGTATCAACATGGTCCCTTCGTCTAACGGCTAGGACGCCAGGTTCTCATCCTGGTAATAGGGGTTCGATTCCCCTAGGGACTACAACGAAACAAAAAACACCCAAGCGTCAGC
>CAZRQU010000017.1:0-18947 GCA_964602485.1 uncultured Gammaproteobacteria bacterium
TTGCGGCATGGCCGCAAAATGTGTCCCGAGGTCGCCTGCGAACGAGGGGCTACACTAAACAAAAAAGCTTTTATGTATTATACTTATATATTATTATGTTCAGATAAGACGTTTTATACAGGCTCGACCAATGATCCTGAAAAAAGATTAAATGAACATAATTCTGGCAAAGGCTCTAAATATTTGCGTGGTCGCATTCCGGCGCAAATTATTTATTTAGAAGAGTTTCAAGATAGAAGTTCGGCAATGAGAAGAGAGGCAGAGATTAAAAAATGGAGTAGAAAAAAGAAGATAGATCTGATAAGATCCAAAAAATGATCGGTTCAGTGGCGGAATTGGTATACGCGCGACACTTAAAATGTCGTGCCCTTACGGGCATATGGGTTCAACTCCCATCTGAACCACACAACTTGATTTTTGAGTATATTTTTGATAATATGTTTTTATAGTTTTAAACTTAGTAATTGTTTAAAACTATAAAACTATAAATTAAAAATTGATCTTGCGGGTATGGTATAGTGGCTATTATATCATCCCGCTAAGCGGGACCAAGGTGGAGACCACCTTGGCTCAGAGGTCAAGATCTACGATCAAATAAATTTCGCGGGTATGGTATAGTGGCTATTATATCACCTTGCCAAGGTGGAGAGACGGGTTCGATTCCCGTTACCCGCTCAAAAAGAAACGCCCCGATAAGGGGTGTTTTCT
This sequence comes from uncultured Gammaproteobacteria bacterium, assembly GCA_964602485.1. Classification (GTDB taxonomy): domain Bacteria; phylum Patescibacteriota; class Patescibacteriia; order Patescibacteriales; family WJLG01; genus WJLG01. Next base: position 709 of record CAZRQU010000017.1, read on the forward strand.
TTTTGGAGTGGTAATGGATTGATCGAACCCGAGGTGGTAGAACTATAATTTAAAACAAAAGGTTGCTTGAAAGCAATTATCATATATAAAAAACTAACGTTAATCGACTTGTCGTGGGGCTTCCGCCCCTTCGATTCCCGTTACCCGCTCAAAAACACAAAAACAGCCTCGAAAGAGGTTGTTTTTGTTAGGTAAAAATGAAAAGTTTGATTGCCATTTATTTAGGCCTGAATTTAAAAAGTTAGTATCTTTGTTTGACAAGATATATACTAAGTGTTAAGATAGTATATATAATAAAAAAGATGACAACTAATTTATGAATATTGAAATTTGTAAAAAAATCAAACAACCTGAAGGTTTTGAAGCATCCGTACCTAACGATTTTCCTGCCAAGGGGTTGTTTAGTATTTCTCAAGAATTGACAAACAAAGCGGGAGAGGCGGAGAGACTAGTAGGGAAGCTAGATGGCATAACTCAAATACTGCCAGATGTTCAATTTTTTTTAAAAATGTTTTCATTGAAAGATGCTACTTCTTCAGCTCAAATTGAAGGCACTCAAGCAACCATGATAGATGCTGTTGAAATGGATGCTGGAATTGATGGAAAGGAAAGTGATGCGCAAGACATTATTTTTTATATCAAGGCTCTTGAATATGGTATTGAAAGGATAAAAGATTTCCCTTTTTCATTAAGATTTATACGTGAATTACATTTTAAATTAATGCAAGGCGCTCGCTCAACTCATTTTTCCGATCCAGGAGAATTTCGTAATTCGCAAAATTGGATAGGAGGAACATCTCCTGCAAGCGCTACTTTTGTGCCACCACCTGTTCATGAAATGAAAAGGGCTCTAAATGATCTAGAAAAATTTATTTATGACGAAAAGTCAACGCTCCCCATTATCCATATAGGATTCTTACACGCCCAATTTGAGACAATTCATCCATTTTTAGATGGTAATGGGCGAGCGGGTAGATTATTAATCACTTTAGCTTTATATAAAATGAAATTATTAGAGAACCCGGTATTGTTTTTGTCATCTTATTTTAAACAACATCAAAAAGTATATTATTCTAAACTAAATAGTTATCATTCAGGAGAGGTATTTGAGTGGTTAGAATTCTTTTTAGACGGGGTTATTGATACGGCAAACAAATCGATTGCTATGGCAAAAAAAATAAAAGATATTTATAAGAATGATATGTTGAAAATACAAGCTCTAGCAAAAAGAGAGTCCGAAAGTGGAGTTTTAGTTTTATCTAAATTATATGGCAATCCGATTATAACAACTAAGATTATAATGGACTGGACAGGTTTTACACGTTCAGGGGCCCAAAAAGTCATAGACAGATTTATGAATATTGGAATATTAGAAACACGTGATGAAGAAGAGATTTATGATAAAAAATATTCTTATAAACAATATTTAGATGTTTTTATTGAATAATGTCTTTTTAACCTCCTCCAGCAACCTAGCCCCAAAACAGGTTTGACTAACTTCTACTTTGGAAACGCCCCTGTGAGGGGTTTTCTTTTTGAAAAGGTAACATTAACCCTGCAATAGCACATTATTTGACAAAAATATAATTAAGTGGTTAAATAAGCAGACGTACCTTAAACAAACAACAAAAGGAGAGCGAGATGAAAAAGATATTCTTGTTCACGATATTGGCATTCATCAATTTGTCTGCCATGAGTGTTAAGTACGAGATCCCTGTTCTGGATACGGTTTCCGGAAAAGCTGTCATCGACATATCTTTTTACGGAAAGCCGTTCTATTTCTATAATGTGCCTGAGAGAAGCATTAGATCTTTTCTTAGAGTATTGGCTCATGAAAGATTCCTGCCCTGGCTTTCCGATAATCCGGCCTATGTTTTTGAGTTCGATACTCTTTCGAATTTTAAAACCTGGTCTAATTATTCCGGATTGCAGAATATGGATGGCGGCTGGGCTAAGTGCCGTATCGAATATCGCCTCAAAAAAGGCTTAAGTCCTTTTTCTTCAACGAATCAGAGGTATCGACCGGGCAGTGAGGTGGTTATCGGTATTTTTTCCGGCAGAGAGTCTTATTCAAAGATCAAGAGGGATGTTCTGTACAGGACCGATGTCGTTTTTGCGAAAAAGATCGGTTATTATCTCAACAGAGAGGTGTCGGTCGTTATTTTCAACAAGAAGCTCAAATGTCTACAAAGGCTTTCTGAGGGAAAAATAGACTTGGCCATTGTTAGAGAGCCCATAGACAGGCCTTTTTCAAGAAAGATAGACCGTTCTAAGGTCTATTTCGAGACCGGTGCCGTTTTTTGCAGTCAGAACTTACCGACAGTCAAGATGGTGTCCAAAACACTAGAGAAGCCGGCGGTTCCCAATATTGAATTTTGCGCTATCCAGGGAAGTCGAGCTTATGAGCAATTGCGGTTGATGGTCGGAGAGGCTTTGGTAAAAGGCTTCCCGAGCATTTTGTCTGTCAGGCAAGCGATCCACGACCAGGAGCAGAATATCGACAATGCCTTTATTCCCGAGGTTGAAGCTTGCGCGGATCATGGGTTGGTGGTTTTAGAAACCTCGAAAAAGAGATGCTGGACCTGGCGTAGACATATTGTGCTTGGTAGAAGCAAGAGAATCATCCGTTCCGTTAACAAAGTGATAGACCGCGGTGGCATCAGAGAGCTGTACGCTTCTATGTGCGGTCGATCTGAAAGAAAGTAGGGGGTTACTGAAAAGTAACCCTTTTTTATTTTATTCTTAGCTAAAAATAAAATAATTCAAAATTGACTTTAATATGATAAATTGATAATATTTTATTATAGAGAAGAAAATATTATCAAAGATCTTCTAACTATATCCTCTGGTTTTTCAGGCCGGAGCAGTTGATAAAGATTCATTAAATTTTATTTTTATGCAAATAGACAAGCATATCTTCGGAAGCTACGACATAAGAGGGACCGTTCCGGAGTATTTAGATAATGATAAGGTTTTAGCTATTGCTAAGGCTTATGGCACCTTACTGGTAAAAAGAGGTATAAAAAAGGCGATAGTTGGCCGTGATTGTCGCTTATCAGGAGAACCTTTTCAAAAAAAGGTTGTGGAGGGACTTATTTCTACCGGAGTTGATGTGATTGATGTAGGTATGGTCATGACTCAAATAATGTATTTTGCCCAATATCTTTTCAAGGCCGAAGGAGGGGTGATGATAACCGCTTCGCACAATCCAGCTAATTTTAATGGGTTTAAGTTAGCGGTCGGTTATTCAAAAACCACAGAAAGAAAAGACTTGGAAGAGATGATCGCCTGTATAGAAAATAATGATTTCGTGGTAGCGGATACTTGGGGAAAGATAGAAACGCAAGATGTTACCGATCAATATTTTTCCGATCTTTTAGAAAGGGTAAAAATAGAAAACAATATCAGGGTGGTGGTTGATTCCAGAAACGGCACTGCTGGCAAATACGTTTCCGACTTATTGGGAAGAGCCGGTTGTGATGTTGTTCCAATAAATTCTGAAGTCGATGGACGTTTCCCTAATGGAACGCCAGACCCTACCGATGGTCAGATATTGAAGGAGCTGGGAGGAAAGGTTTTAATGGAAAAAGCGGATCTTGGAATTTGTTTTGATGGCGACGGGGATAGAATAGGAGCAGTTAATGAAAAGGGAGAGCTCCTTTGGAATGATATCTTAGTAGCTATATTCTCTCAGTCAATATTGGAAGAGGCGGGTTCCGGGAAGATAGTTTTTAATAATCTTTGTTCGCAGATAGTTCCTAAAGTTATAGAAAAAAATGGTGGAGAGCCTGTTATGTGGCTTACAGGACATAGTCATATCAAGGCAAAAATGGCTGAAGTTGGGGCGATCTTTTCCGGAGAGCTTTCCGGGCACATCTTTTTTAAAGATTTTTATGGACATGATGATGGTGCTTATGCAGCTTTGAAATTGTTGCAATATTTATCCAAAAGTGATAAAAAACTAAGTGAGATATGCGCCGGCTTCCCAAAGTTCATATCATCTCCGGAAATAAAATTAGCCTGTACTGTTGGTAAAAAACAAGAAGTATTTGCTGAAATTGCCGAACAAGTCAGGGGAGATTTTCCTGATATTCCAAGAACAGATGTTGATGATATGCCGGGGAATGACAGTATTAGGCTTGATTTTCCTGACGGAATGATGGTCTTTAGATATTCTCAAAACGGACCATATTTCACTATTAGGTTCGAAGCTCAAGATGAGGCTACCTACGAAGAGAGAAAAAAATACGTCAAAAAAGTAATGAAAAGCAAGCCAGATGTGAAATGGGATGGTAATCTGGGCATAAACCTTGAAGCATTAGAATAATTATATAATATTATGCGTAGAAAATGGCGAAAGGCCAAACCTAAAAAACCAGCAAAAAAATTCATAGCTAACAAGGATATTCGCGTTCCCAGGGTCTTTTTAATAGGAGAAGACGGTGAGCAAATAGGCGACCTTAGCATTGAAGATGCTCTGGAAAAAGCCAGGGATAATGATTTGGATCTGGTTTTGGTCAACCCTAAGAGCGATCCTCCTGTAGCTAAATTCTCCGACCTTGGACAGTTGAAATATGAAGCTGATAAAAAGGCTCATAAACAGAAGATGATGCAAAAGAAGACCGACGTCAAAGAGATACGTTTATCAGTGCGAATATCTTCCCATGATTTTGGCTTTAGATTGGAACAGGCCAAGAAATTTTTGGAAAAGGAAAATAAGTTAAAAATTTACCTAATATTAAAGGGAAGAGAGAAACAACACCCGGAAAAGGCGGTGGAAACCATAAAAAGGTTCGTTGATGAGCTTAAAGCAGAGGAGAATTTAAACGTAATTGAGGAGCAGGCCTTGACAAAACAGGGCGGAAGGTTTACTATTGTATTAATGAACAAGAAGTAAGAAGCCTAAACTTCAGGTGTTTATACCTGATTTTTGTTTTCGTTTCCACAAATATGGCTAAGATAAAAACCAGAAAAGCGACCGCTAAAAGGTTCAAAATAACTAAGAATAATAAAGTCCAGAAAAGGAAAGCCGGGCAGGATCATTTTAATGCTCGGGAGTCAGGCGTGGTCACTCGCAGAAAAAGGCGAGATGTTTCCGCTAATAAAGCTGACACTAAGAATATCAGGACTCAAATGCCTTATAATTAGTAGATCGGTTATTTGGTGTCTTGGTTGATATTTGACCAACTACCTAATTTTCGATCACCTAATTGATCATTCGTATATGCCGAGAGTAAAAAGAGGAACAACTCATGTAAAAAAGAGAAGAAAGCTCAAAAAAGAAGCTAAAGGTTTTAAGTGGGGAAGAAAGAATTTATTGCGCTTAGCCAAAACAGCTACAACCAAAGCAGGAGCTCATTCTTATACTGATAGAAGAAAGAAAAAAAGGACATTCAGAGGTCTTTGGAATATAAAGATCAGTGCTTTTGTAAAAGAAATGGGCTTGAGCTATTCTAAATTCATCAATAAATTGAAAACCAACAAGGTGGAGTTAGACAGAAAGATCCTGGCCGATCTATCTCAGAATAATAAAAAAGTAATGGCCAAGATCGTAGAAAAGGTAAAATAGTATGAATTTATTGAAAATATTGCAAATAATAATAGCCATATCTCTAATAGCGGTTATTTTGCTTCAAAATAAAGGATCCGGACTAGGAAGTATGTTTGGAGGATCCAATAATGTTTATTTAGCCAAAAGAGGATTGGACAAAGTTCTGTTCGGGGCTACTATAGCGTTGACAGTTTTGTTCTTCGGTATATCTTTGACAATAGTTCTCTTGTAACTTTTAAAGTTTAAAGATCTCAAAATACGTGGGGCTTATAAAAAGCAAATTTTTTCCTTTTATAAAGAATACCAAAAAGAAACTTTTTGCGTTTTTTTCTTTTTTCTATCCTAGAAAAAAAGCCGACTTAAGCGATCGTCAAACAGACTTTGACAAGAAGATGGTTTATTCCTTGTCAAAAAGCAAGATACCTACATTTAAGCAGATAAAGTATATATCCAGGTTTTTAACCAGGAAAGAGGTTTGGCTTATAAGGGTGTTCTTTTTAGTGATAATTTTAAATCTATCTTTTTTAGGTATAAGGTTCTATAACAACCATTTAAAAATAGTGCCTGTGCTGGGAGGTGACTACACCGAAGCATTGGTGGGTGCTCCTAAGCACGTAAACCCGCTTTATGCCTCTATTAATGATGTTGATGGGGACCTTAGTCATTTGATATTCTCTTCTTTGTTCAAATATGACAGCCAGGGAAATTTAATAAAGGATCTGGCTAATGATCACGAGGTAAGCGAAGACGGTAAGGAATATATAATAACCTTAAGAGAAGGGGCAAAATGGCATAACGGTAAAGCTTTGAAAGCAGATGATGTTGTTTTTACATTCAAGGCTATAAAGAATCCAGCTTATGACTCTACCTTAAGATCATCTTTCGTGGGAGTTAATATAGACAAGGTCAATGAAAAGCAGGTTAGATTCACTTTATCAGAGAAATATGCTCCATTTTTAGATCTTTTAACCTTTGGAATATTACCTCAAGAGTTATGGTCGCGAATACCGGTAGATGCCGCTAGTTTGGCAGAGCTTAATTTGAAGCCGATCGGTTCTGGTCCATATAAATTCAAAAGCCTGGTCAAGGACAAGATAGGTAATATCAAGCTGTATAATTTAGAGGTCAATGAAGATTATTATGGAGTTACTCCTTATATAAAGAACTTGACCTTTAAATTCTTCCCAACTTTCACAGAAACAATAAACGCTTTGAACAATAACGAAGTAGACGGCCTTAGCTACCTTCCTTATACGAATAAGGAAGACCTGGTAGCAAAAGATTCTTTGAATATTCATGAATTGGAAATACCTCAGATAGATTCTATATTCTTCGATCAGGATGCCGTCAATCCAGGGCTTGATAGTCTTGATGTTAGGAAAGCTTTGGCTTATGCCACCCCTAAAGAGAAGATAGTGTCCGAAGTCCTTTCCGGCAACGGACAAGTTGCTTCGGGTCCTATACTGGCTTCCAGTTTTGCTTTTTCTGAGTCTGGTCAGAAGTACGCCTTTGATATGGAAAAAGCGGAGAGTTTATTCAAAGAAGCGGGTTGGGAAAAGTTTGAGATAAAAAAAGAGGAAATAGAGAAGCTAAAGGCTAAAAAACAGGCCTTTATGGCATCTTCTACCGCCACTAGCAGCGACGAAGAACAAGAGAATAAGGACGAGGAAGACGAGAAAGAAGCTTTGACCACCGAAGAAGAGATAAAGATAGCTTTGGGTGTCGGCACTTGGAGAAGAAAGGAAGCGGAAGACGGGAATGAATATCTAAAAGTTGATATAACCACTATAAACGAAGATAGGAATATTAGGGTAGCTGATAAAATAAAAGAACACTGGGAGAAGGCTGGAGTTAAAACCAATATTATCCTAGTGCCTATAAACCAGATACAGACAGAGGTTATAGACCCTAGAAATTATGAAGCTTTGCTTTTTAGCCAGTTTGTTGGCAGCGACCCTGATTCTTATGCTTTTTGGCATTCAAGTCAGATCGGAAAAGGCGGTTTGAATTTATCCAATTATGCTAATGAGGAAGTGGATGAGATGTTGGAAGAAGGAAGATTCACTTTGGGCAAAGAGAAAAGAAAGGAAAAGTATGAGAAATTTCAAGAATTGATATCCAAGGATGTGCCAGCCATATTCCTTTATTCTCCTTATTATATTTATGTTCAGAGTAAGAACATAAAAGGATTTAAAACTGATAATATAATCCATCCCAGTGACCGGTTCACTGATATATCGAGTTGGTATATCAAAACAGGAAAAAGACTGGTTTGGTAATTGGATCGCTCTATTGTTAAATGATCGGATTGTCAAATCGTTTGATAATGCGGCGATTTAATATCTTCTTAATCAATTAAAAAATTAAACAACGAAAGCAGCTTATAAAAAAGTTCTCTTTTAAGAAGCTGTTGTAATTTATTTATGATCACAAAGTACAAATCAAAAACCGCCAGGCATTCTTCCAATAAAGGAAGAAGGCCCAATGGCGGAAACAGAAGAAGACCTAACACCGATAAGAACCCTAGGGGCGACAAAGTCGTTTTTAGGAAGGGGTCAGGCAAAGACGAAATTAAAGTTATTGTTTTAGGCGGCCTGGAAGAGGTCGGCCGAAATATGACTTTAATAGAGTGCAACAAAGAGATAATAATAATCGATATGGGTCTGCAATTCCCGGAAGAGGATATGCCCGGAATCGATTACATAATTCCCAACATAGAATATCTCAGGGATAAAAAAGATTGGATAAAAGGAGTTATCATCACTCATGGGCATATGGACCATATTGGAGCCATTCCTCATTTGATAGGAGAGATAGGTAATCCACCTTTGTTCATGAGCAAATTGACTTCCGGTTTGGTCAAAAAAAGGTGTGACCAGTTCAAAACTTGTCCTCCTTTGAACAACCAAGAGATAGACGATGAATCAAGATTGAAACTAGGTTCATCATTTGACGTTAGGTTTTTAAGGGTAAATCATTCTATACCGGATTGTTTTGCGGTTATAATTGATACCCCTTTAGGGCGTATAATTCATACCGGTGATTTCAAAATAGACTATTCCCCGGTCAATGATAAGCCGGCCGACCTGCAAAGGATCGCCAATATCGGCAGTGAGGGAGTTATGCTCTTGATGTCAGACTCCACCGATGCTACCCATCCGGGATATCAGGTTTCTGAGTCAGCTATTGGCAGTGAAATGGACAGAATATTCGAGAAGATAGATGGACGCATAATCTTAGGAACTTTTGCTTCCCAGCTTTCTCGTGTCCAAAAACTTTTCGATCTGGCAGAGAAATATGGAAGAAGGGTATATCTACAAGGAAGAACTATGAATACTAATGTTGAAGTGGCCCATCAGATAGGATATCTTAAGTTCAACCCTAGGATATTGGCCAATGATGCCGATCTTAAGAAACTGCCCGACAATAAGATATTGATAGTCGGAACCGGCGCTCAGGGAGAGTCTAATGCTTTTCTTTCTCGAGTGGTAGCCCATGAACACAAGACCATCTCTCTTAAGGAAGGAGATACAGTTATCTTTTCCTCCTCTGTTATTCCGGGAAACGAAAGGACTATACAGAGCCTAAAGGATATGATGACCAGGCAAGGAGCTCATATAATCCATTATGAAATGATGGATGTGCATGCCGGTGGCCATGCCAAGCAAGAGGATCTTAAATTAATGATGAGGTTATTAAAGCCCAAATTTATGATGCCCATAGAGGGTAATCATTATTTGTTAAAGGCACACGCTGAGCTGGCTGAAAAAGTAGGTATTCCCAAGGAAAATATCTTTATTCCCGATAACGGACAGTTGGTTAGGATAAATAAGGGAAATGACGGGAAAACTTATGGAGCGGTTAGTAATGAAAAAATTCCAGCCAACTATGTATTCGTTGATGGACTAGGAGTTGGAGATGTTTCCAATATAGTCCTTAGGGACAGAAAGGTTATGAGTGAAGATGGAATGGTTGTGATAATAGCTACCATAGATTCTCAAACCGGAAAGACGATAGGTAATCCGGATATAATATCTCGAGGTTTCGTTTATATGAAAGAATCAAGAGAACTTATAGAATCAACCAGGATGAAAGTTAAGAAGTTGGTCGAATCCCATGATTCCAAGACTCCGGCAGACCTTGATCATATCAAGAACCGTATCAGAGATGAGATGGGCCAATATTTGTTCTCAAAGACCAAACGTCGCCCGATGGTATTACCTGTGGCTATAAAGGTTTAATTTTTACTTAGTTATTCATGAAAATTATTTACCTCTTATCATTTATCACTGAATAAGTATGGCTTTATCAATAGGAATAGTTGGTTTGCCCAATGTAGGCAAATCCACCTTATTCAATACTCTTACAAAAAAACAGGCAGAAGCGTCCAATTATCCTTTTTGCACTATTGAACCGAATATTGGCATGGTCACTGTTCCAGATGAGCGTTTGCACCCCTTGGCTAAAATGTCAAGATCGGCCAAGACCGTGCCAACATATATAGAGTTCGTTGATATTGCCGGTTTGGTAAAAGGGGCTAACGCCGGTGAAGGTTTGGGTAATCAATTTCTAGCCAATATTAGGGAGTGCGATGCCATTTGTGAGGTCGTGCGTGATTTTGAGAATTCTGATATTCATCATGTTGACGGGAAGATAGACCCTGATTCAGACAAGGAAACGATAGATATGGAATTGTTGTTGGCTGATATAGCTACTCTAGATAAGGCAATGGTCAAAGTGACCAAGAACTGTAAATCCGGAGACAAGAAAGAGATAGCCATAAAAGAAGTACTGGAAAGGATAAAAGCGGAAATGGAAGCAGGCAAGGCCGTTCGAGACATAGAATTGAGCGACGACGAAAAAGAGTTGATCAAGCAATATGGGTTTTTGACAGCTAAACCGATAATATATGTTCTTAATATTTCCGATTCCAAAGTTGAAGTGAATAAGGAAAAGTGGGCAAAAGACACCATTGAATTGAATATAAAATTAGAAAACGAGATCGCCAGCCTGCCGGAAGAAGAGCAAGTAGAGTATATAAAGGAACTGGGGCTTGATGAAAGCGGGTTGGACAAACTAATAAAAAAAGCCTACGAGACTTTGGGATTGATAAGCTTTTTGACCACCGGCCCTGAGGAAACCAGAGCTTGGACCGTCAAAGCCGGCTCAAGCGCACCAGTGGCTGCTGGTCGAATACATTCGGATATTCAAGAAGGATTTATAAGAGCTGAGGTTGTAAATTGGCAAGAGCTATTGAATGCTGGTTCAGAAGCGTCTGCTAGAGAAAAAGGTCTTATAAGAACCGAAGGAAAGGATTATATCATGCAAGATGGCGACGTTTGTCATTTTCTACACAGTAAATAAAAATTTTCAGATAAGCAAAAAGCGCTGACCCCTAAGGTATCAAGCGCTTTTATTTTTGAGTTCCTAAGATACTCATAATATTACCTCTTTCTTTACTACGGTTATTTAGAGGTTTAAGTACGGCCTTGTTCATTACTAAGGCTTTTTTTAAGAAAGATATTAAGCCGCTTTCTTGATATCGGCTTGCTCAAGGATCTTTTTGGCTAGAATTTTCTCGTAGCGATCCAAATTAGATTTGGCCATTATATATTCCAATTCAATGTCCTTAAGACTTTTTTCTATGGGTATAAAGCCGAAATGATCGAAGTTACCCGAAACGACATTGACGGCTCTTTGCCTTCTTTGTCTCATTTCGTGTTTTTCCAGATCTTTTCTTCTTTGCACTCGAGAAAGATAGTGATCTTCCATTTTTCGAGTAGCGCCCATAGGATCCAACATTTTGCTCATAAGAGCCTCCTTGTGGAAAGGGGTTAAAAAGTACAAAAAGGGCTCTGGCCCTTATTATTAAGATAGCTTTTTGCTTGATCAAAGTCAAGCTATTTTTTTAATATGACTATTTCTCTGAACACCTTTTGGCCTTCTCGGCCATAGATAAGAGTTCCTCTTTCGGTCGTATTCAGGCCTTTGATATGTGGAAGTGCTCTTTGGGTTTTGAATTCCCCTATGTTCGGATCAAGGAAGTTTTGTTCTTTATTTCGTACTAATACCGGCCAGATCATAACCACGACACCATCTTTTTTAAGGACTTTGTGAAATTCTTTTAAGGAATCAGAATAAAGAGTATTAAGTTCCTTGATCACTTTAGAGACATCCGGCTTTCCTCTTTGTGGCCCTAGAAAAGGCTCGGTGACAATAGCGTCTATTGTTCCTCTGTCTATATGGTTCGATATCTCAGTTGCTGATGATTTTATAATTCGTAATTCGTAATTCGTAATTCGTAATTTATCTTTAGCCCATTCTATATTAACTTCACTGTTAGTTATTGCTTTATTAGAAGCGTCAGATCCAATAATGTTAGAAACGCCCATTAAGGCCGCTTCCATCAAGAATGTTCCGGAGCCACAAAACGGATCTAAGATAGTGGAATTCTTTTCTATTTTTCCGGATAGATTGAGCATTATCTGGGCCAGTTTGGGCGGGATCATGCCGGAGTGGTCATCGCGGGCCGGTCGGCCATAGTCGCGAAAAGAAAGCCCTTTAAAATCTTGCACGGCTTCGGTATGGCCTATTAGCACATCTTTGCCTTTTAGTATCAGGATGATCTCTATTCCTTTACTGTCCAATTTGTTTTGGGTAATGACCACACTTGATAGGGTTTTTTCTTTACTGATGACAAAGCGTACGGAGTTGCCGGCTTCTTTTACCCTTTTCTTGATATCAATACCAACTTCCCGCGATTGGATGCCGCACCTACCATGGCAGGAAATGCCAAATTTGAATTTTCCTTCAGCTTGATCAGCTTTATCCTTTATGATATTAAAAAGCTCTTTTTTGATATCTTCTTTGTTTTCTTTGGGAATGCTTTTTAGAACCTTTCCGATCTTGATGGTTCCTCCCAAACGTTTTATGAGAGACTTGCTGTCTAGATCTTCCTCCAATAAAAAGACATCAGGCTGTAAGAATTCGCCTGTTTTGTTGTTTGGGTAAATAGCTGAAATTTCAGCTACTGATAAAGCTGGGTTGTTTCCGAGTATAAAGAAATTCATATTAGTGAGATAGTTATAAAACTATTTTTACAACAATTTGTTATTTTTGTTTAATGCTTTGTCTGGCTGACGTAAAATAATTTTTACCGTAATTCTATTACGCCTCAAATTATTTTACTTACCATCCTCGCCTTATCCAAAAATACCTAAATTTTGTAATAAAATAGTTTTATAACTATCTCATTAAAGTATATCGTTTAATACTTGCATTTACAAATAAAAAAGTAAAGCCCTTAACATATCAGCTAAGGGCTTGTTGGTTTTTCTTGGGAGGGGGGTTAGATTGCCATGTCCCGGATGCTTTTCCGGTTGGTTCTAGGGGTTTTTTGCCCCTTGTCGCGCGGCTGCCTGGAGCGGAGTCCGCTCTCGAAAGTTTTGGCCTTGGCGAGGCCCATCGGCTCAATGTTTCCGGTGGTGATGGTCGAGAAGATCATCAGCCTGGTTGGCTTAATGGATGTGGTTGGAATTTTTCCGGTTGCGAAGTCGGGGTTGACCCAGACTCGGATGCCATCATCACGACGGCGACGGCGACGGTTGCGCTTCTTCCGGCGTTTCTTTCTGGTGCAGGTTACGCTCATTTTGTCTACCTGGTCCATTTTTGCCCAGAAGCTAGCAGTCGTACCGTATTTGCCCATGAAACCTCCAAAGAGAAAAAAATGAAAAAGAACTGTATTTTTGATACTATCAATATAGCATAAAAATAGATATTTGTCAATACTATTTAATGTAAATAAGTTTATTTTAGACAAATATTAAGAAAAAAGAAAGACACTTGCATTTTTTAAATTCTTGTGTTAGAGTATACCTACAATCAAAAAGTATTACTTACCTTTTCCATATTCATCCAAAGGATGAGTGGCTTTGACTAAAAGATCAAAGCCAAAGGCTCGAGTTAGCAAGAAAGTTTGTTAATTTGTATCTTTATGGAGAAGGTTCAAATTAGCAAACTTTTTTTGTTTAAAAATTAACCAATAAATATGGGAAAAACCAAAAGTTCAGAAAGATCACATTACGAGCTTTTATACATCATTCCTAATAAATACACTGAAGAGGAGGCAAAGGGAATTGATGAGAAGGTTCAAAAGATCATCACTGATCACGAAGGAGAAGTTACCTATAGCGAGAATTGGGGTAATAAGAAAATGGCCTATCCTATTAAAGGATTCAATAATGGCTATTATCTTTTGCATGAGTTCGATCTATGGGGAAAAGACCTTAAAGAGATCAATGATCTTTTAAGGATGAGTTCCGAGACCCTTAGACATCAGATAGTAAGAATTCCAAGAAGGACTCCAGAGGAAATAGTCAAAGAGAAGGAAGACCAAAAGAAGATAGTTGCCAAAGAAGAGGAGGAGAAGCAGGCCGAACAGGAAGAGAAAGAGAAAGCCAAAGAGGAAAAGAAGGAAAATGCCAAAAAGAAGACCGACCTCAAGGATCTGGACAAGAAACTGGACGACATCCTTGATTCCAACGATCTTTTATAAGACGCTAATCTATTAATGATCACGTTGATCTGCCAATATTATTGTCAATTTATTGAAGATATCCGTAGATTGGCATTTAATTCGTAAATTAGCGTGAGCATAAGCTATCAATATGAACCTCAACAAAGCTATGATCATCGGTAATCTTACCCGTGATCCAGAAATAAGAAACACTCCAAATGGCCAAACAGTAGCTAATTTTTCAGTGGCCACTAATTTTATCTGGACCGATCAGAGTGGTCAAAAGCAAGAAAGGCCGGAATTTCACAACGTGGTGGCTTGGAGAAAATTGGCCGACATCTGCGGCCAATATCTTAAAAAGGGTTCCAAGGTCTATATAGAAGGTCGAATGCAGACCAGAAGCTGGGACGGTAATGACGGAGTTAAGCGCTACAAAACAGAAATAGTGGCCGAGAATATGATCATGCTTGGTTCAAGCGGGTCATCACAAGGCGGTAATTTTTCAAGACAGGGGCAGGGGCAACCAGCTAATAATTACGAACAACCAGCTCCTCAAGGAAATGAGCCTGTTATCGATGTTGATTCTCCCGTCAACGGCCAAAGCAATGATGAGGAAGAGATAAAAGTAGAGAATATACCCTTCTAAATAATTAAAATTTTAAATTTAAAATATCAAAACAGTTTTAAATATCAAATATCAAATTATTTAAAATTTGATATTTAAAATTTGATATTTATACGTTATGTCTAATCAAGTTAAAAAAGAAAAAAGTTGTTATTTCTGTGTTAATGATATGCAGGATATTGATTATAAGAATACCGGTCTTTTGCGAAGGTTTGTTAATTTTCACATGAAGATATTACCTGGAAAAAGAACCGGTGTTTGTGCTTGGCATCAAAGAAAGTTGGCCACAGCTATCAAACGTTCCCGTATAATGGCCCTATTGTCAACCATACACAGATAATTAAGCGACAATTATAGATCTACGATCTTCAATTTTATTATTGAAGATCGAGGATCGGTAATTGAAAATTGAATATATGTTAAGTTTAAATGAGATAAAGCCCGGAAAATTGATCCTTATGAACGAGGAGCCGTATTTGGTAATGAAGGCTGATCATCACAAGATGGGTCGAGGCGGAGCTGTTCTTAAGACGAAATCCAGGAATCTGGCCACGGGCAATGTTTTGGAAAAGACCTTTCAAGGAGCTGATAAGGTTCAAGAGGCTCAGACAGAATCCAAAAAAGTTAATTTTTTGTATAAAGACGAGGACAATGCTTATTTTATGGATAACGATACCTATGAGCAATTCGAGTTATCCATAAACGATCTGGGCGGGCAAGAAAAATTCTTAAAAGATGGAACCGATGTAGATATGCTTTATTTTGATGATAAACCGATCAGTCTAGAATTGCCGATCAAAATGACCTTCAAAGTTACATCCGCTCCTCCGGGGGTAAAAGGAAACTCAGCCGGCAATGTTACAAAGCAGGTAGAGATAGAGACCGGCGCTACGATAACTGCTCCAATGTTCGTCAACGAAGGCGATGAGATAAGAGTAAATACTGAAACGGGCGAATACGTTGAAAGAGCTTAAAACAGTGATAAAAGATAAATGATAAGAAATAAAAGATCCCGATCACTCGGGATCTTTTAGTCTTCTTTTTCAAATCCTCAATTTGAACATTTATCGATCAAAAAACCATCGGCTTAAGATGGTTTTTTGTATAGCAATTTGATAATTTACTCAGCTTCCTCTTTTGATCTTATTTGTTTGATTATTTCCTTGCGAACCTCTTTCATTAGTTTGGTATCTGACTTCAATGATCTTCTGGCATTTTCCCGGCCTACTCCTAGTTTTACTTCTCCGAATGAATATGAGTTGCCGGCCTTTTTAATGACTTCAAGATTTACTCCTAGGTCCAGTAGGTCGCCTGCCAAAGAGATACCTTCATTATACATTATGTCGAATTCACAGGTTTTGAACGGGGCGGCCACTTTATTCTTGACTATCTTGCATTTTACCCGGTTGCCGATGATCTGTTCAGCTTGTTTTATCTGGGCCGCTCTTCTGACCTCTACCCTTAAAGAAGAGTAGAATTTCAGAGCAGTGCCGCCGGTAGTCGTTTCCGGATTTCCGAACATAACACCGATCTTTTGTCGGGTTTGGTTAATGAAGACCACTACGGTTTTGGTTTTAGAGACTATACCAGTTAACTTTCTTAAAGCTTGGCTCATCAATCTGGCCTGCAGACCCATGTGAGAGTCACCCATTTCTCCCTCTATTTCCTTGCGTGGTACCAAAGCAGCTACCGAGTCGACAACGATCACGTCAACAGCATTGGAGCGAACCAAAGTTTCCAGTATTTCAAGAGCTTGTTCTCCGGTGTCAGGCTGGGAAATAAGCATATCATTCACCTTGATACCTATTTTTTTGGCATAGTCCGGATCAAGAGCATGCTCTGCGTCGATAAAGGCTGCTACTCCTCCCATTTTTTGCGCTTCGGCAATTATGTGTTGAGCTAATGTGGTCTTACCGGAAGATTCCGGACCGAACACTTCTACTATCCTGCCCCTGGGAACTCCGCCAACGCCCAGAGCCAAATCTAAGGACAAGCACCCGGAAGGAATAGAGTCGACGTTCACCTTCTTAGCTTCTCCAAATTTCATTATTGCCCCTTCTCCATATTTGGTTTTTATTTGATCTACCGCAGCCATGGCCGCCTCCAATCGGTCATTTTTCCCTCCTTTGTCTGCCGAAGCCTCTGCGGAGGCAGGCTTGGCGTTTTTCTTGTTTTCTTCCGCCATAATATTGTTTGATTATTAATATAGTAGTATTCTATATTATACACCATTTGGAGAAAGTATGTAATATTGAAATTTATAGCAAATTATACTCTTATAATTAGAGTATAATTTAATGTTTTTCATTGTTTATTGTTTGCTATCATTGCCTTGTTAAGGGGGTTGACAATCTTTTTAAATTAATATAATATATTGATACAAGATTAGAACAATTTAATTAGCAAAAATTATGAACAGGATATAAGTTTTTATGTCCCTGTTTTTTTCTAGTCTTTCGGACATTTAAAACTGAATAAACGAAACCTTAATGAATTCCTTTTTTGACGCCGGCAGGCGTCAACTCTATAATCTCGAAATTGCTTTTTGGCAATTTCAAAAATCAAAAGCATTAATTTGCTTCAAATATTAGAGTCAGTTAAACGATTCTTTCATTTTTACATGAGAGTTTGATCCTGGCTCAGGATGAACGCTGGCGGCGTGTCTAAGGCATGCAAGTCGAATGTTCCCGCTTCGGTGGGAGCATGGCAAACGGGAGAGTAACACATTGGTAATCTGCCTCGAGGACGAGGATAACCTTGCGAAAGCGGGGATAATACTCGATAGTAGTGGGGGGACACAAGTCATTCCCACTTAAAGTTCCGGCGCCTCGAGAGGAGCTTATGTTCTATCAGCTAGTTGGTGAGATAACAGCTCACCAAGGCTATGACGGATAGCGGGTGTGAGAGCACTGCCCGCCTCACTGGGACTGAGACACTGCCCAGACTCCTACGGGAGGCTGCAGTCAAGAATCTTCCCCAATGGTCGAAAGGCTGAGGGAGCGACGCCGCGTGTATGAAGACGCCCTTCGGGGTGTAAAATACTTTTCTCTGGGACGAATTTTGACTTTACCAGAGGAATAAGGGGCTGCTAACCTCGTGCCAGCAGCAGCGGTAATACGAGGGCCTCAAGCGTTATCCGGATTTATTGGGCGTAAAGGGTCCGTAGGTTGTTTGTTGCATCTCCAGTTAAATCTATCAGCTCAACTGATAGGCCGCTGGAGAGATGGGCAGACTTGAGACCGGAAGAGGCAAGCGGAATTGCTGGTGTAGGGGTTAAATCCGTTAATATCAGCAAGAACACCAAAAGCGAAGGCAGCTTGCTAGGACGGTTCTGACACTGAGGGACGAAAGCGTGGGGAGCGAATGGGATTAGATACCCCAGTAGTCCACGCCGTAAACGATGAGTGCTAAGTATTGGGAGTATCGACCCTCCCAGTGCTGTTACTTTAAGTTAACACGTTAAGCACTCCGCCTGGGAAGTATGAGCGCAAGCTTAAAACTCAAAGGAATAGACGGGGACCCGCACAAGCGGTGGAGCATGTGGTTTA
>CAZRQU010000018.1:0-16013 GCA_964602485.1 uncultured Gammaproteobacteria bacterium
ATTTCCCAAACTTAAAAGTAGACACTTTCGTGTCTACTTTTTGGGTCCCAGTTCAAACACCGGCCAAAAGATAAAGCGCTCTGGCAACAACATCCTTAAGAAGTATATTCTTTGTTCCTTTTATTCTCTTTCTATAATATTTATAGGAGAATGATCTTTTGATATACAATATTCTCATAATTCATTGATCACCTTCTTCCATTTTTCTATATTTCTTTCAAGGTTATGTTCGGATAACAAATATTCTTCGCATTTATCACAAGTTTTTTGGCGAACTTGTTCATCATCCAGCAAGTTTTCCAATTGATCTTCCAGCTTATCCATATTCCCTTTTGCGCAAAGGCCACAACCGCTTTTAGACAAAAAACTGTCCGGATCCACGTCCAAGCTTAAAATAGGCGCTTTGAAAAAAGCCGCTTGCAGAAAAGTATTGGGAAACCCTTCTGCTTCGGAAGTATTTATGAATATTTTTGCCTTGGCAAAATAATCTTCCACCTCATTGAAAGCTACATCGGGCACCATCTCTAAATTCTTGGCCTTCTGGGCTTCATCTTTTGTCTGTTGCCACAATTCCGGCCGACCACCTTTGGCCATCACCATCAAAAATTTTTCATCAGGAAAAAGTTTGGCCAAAGAAATAAAAAGTTCCGGACGCTTGAATTCAACCGCTCTCCCCACCCAAAGAATATATTCTTTTTCTTTGTCATTTTTCCTTCTTTGGACCGGAAAACTGTTTTTGATAATACTAACATTCTCAACATCTTTATTGGAATATTCTTTTAATATTTCTACTTGGCGAAGACTTTGGGCCACCAAATGATCGGCGCGCTTAAATCCATATTCGAATACTTTTCCGAAAAAGCCTTTAAAACGAGAACTATCGACATCGCGATCATGAGCTATACTGTATATCATCTTCTTTTTCAATAAACGGGCCCAGAAAGCACAAACCCCAACCTCCGGACCGGCTGCCCGGCAGATCACAACATCGGAACCGGATATTTTAATAACGGATCTTATTTTAAAAAAGGCTTTTATCACATTAAATGCTCCTTTCCCTCTTTTGTATGTTTTATGAAAGGATATTCCGTCTATTTCCTTATCTTCCTGCCCCATATCCAAAACTGCAAAATGAACATCATATTCATCATCTTTGGCTAATTCTTTGGCTAAAAATCTCATCTGAACTTCCGACCCCCCGAATTTACCTTTAAACTCTTGATCAAAAAGCGGGTAAGCAAAAGTTGAAACGAATAAAACTTTTTTTTTCATAAAATTTAATTATCATTTAACATCCACCTCTCATACCAAATATTAAAGATCATAATAGACCATATGACCCGAGAATAATCTTTATCCCATTCTTTTTTTTCAATTATTCTCTTTATATTATCAACAATATCTCTGCTATACAAATTATGCTTATTAAAATTAAAGATATATTTTTCTACTAAATCCTTTAAATCTTTCCTTAAATAATATTTAAGAGGCACTCCAAACCCTTGTTTTTTTCTATAAAGTATCTCCTCTGGCAAAATATCTTCCAGAGCTTTTTTTAATATATACTTGTTTTGACCGTTCTTTATCTTGAGTTTTGGTGATATTCTATCAGCCAATTCCATTATTTTATGGTCCAATATCGGAGGTCTTGATTCTAGGCTATTTCCTAAAGAAGCTCTGTCCACTTTTGTTAATATATCATCTACAAGATAGGTATTAATATCAATATTCATCCCTATGCAATCTTCGTCGCGATCATCGTTCGTATTGTTAACATATTCTTTGTAATATTTAATCATGTTATCCTCTCCTGTTATCATCTTGAATTCATTATCATAAAGATAGCTTCTTAATTTTGCGTATTTCTCCTTTTTAGGCAGTTTACCAATATTGATAAATTTCAATAACTTGCCATTTTTTATTCCTACTAAGCCAAACAATTTGCTTAATAACATAAAAAATGATCTTGGAAAAAACTTTTGTATATTAGTTTTTCTATATCTATTATATATATCGTAACCCCCAAACAATTCGTCCCCCCCGTCTCCTGACAAAGATACTGTTACATGTTGCTTTGCTACCTTGGATACCAAAAAAGTTGGTATCATAGAAAAATCGGCAAAAGGCTCATCATAATGATACGCTAATTCTGGTATAAGTTCTCGAACGTCTTTAGATGTAAATTCTATAACATGGTGTTTAGTATTGAATTTATCAGAAACTATTTTCGCATATTCAGATTCATCAAACTCATTATTATCAAATTTTATGGAAAAAGTATTAAGCTCTTTTGTGTGCCTGCTCATCAAGGCGACAATCGCCGAAGAATCTACGCCCCCGGAAAGAAAAGCTCCAACAGGAACATCGGAAACCAACCTGCTCTTTACTGCTCTTTCTAATTGCTCCAATATCTTATTTTTAGCTTCTGTTTCATCTGTTATTTTTTCTTTTTTATCCGGTTCCCAGTATTTAAATTTTTGTTTTATTTTTTTGTTTTTCAGATCAAAAATTATAGCTGTAGACTTTTCCAGTTTATGACAATTTTCCAATATGCTTCTTGAAGATGGGGTATGGCCAAAAAGAAAATAGTAATTCAAAGAAAATTTATCTATTCTTTTATTGATCCCTGAACACATTATGGTTTTCAATTCGGACCCAAAAATAAAATTTCCATCTTTATTATAATAATATAAAGGATTTATTCCCGCCCTATCTCTGGCTAGTAAAATTTCTTTTTTATTTTTATCATATATAGCAAATGCAAATTGCCCGTTTATCATTTTTAGTACATCCTTGCCGAATTCTATATATCCATTAAGTAAAACCTCGGTATCTGATCTTGATCTGAATTTATATCCTATCTTCTTCAATTCTTGCATTATCTCTTTGTAATTGAATATTTCTCCATTAAAGACAATGGCATATTGCCCATCTGAAGAAACCATGGGTTGCGAAGCATTATTACTAAGATCTATTATACTTAATCTTCTATGTCCAAGACTTAACCCATTGTCAAAATAAAAACCCTTCTGGTCAGGCCCTCTATGCTTTAACAGATCGGTTATCTTTTTTATTAATTTTTCATCTTTCCAATTGAATCCAGCTATTCCACACATAATAAAAAGTTGTTTATTGATCAAATCCGTGAAAGAAAATCGTCAAGTTCTTTTTTTATCTTCTCTATGTCATGGTCTTGTCTGATGGTTTCTTTCGCTTTATCCGCAAACTTAGACATCTTCTCCGGATCACTTAATGCCCGGGAGATATTTTGGGCCAAGCTCTCCGGGTCGCCGACATTGAAGACCAATCCTGAGACATTGTGTTTTATCAATTCCCTATTCTCGCCTATGGAAGAAACTATTGAAACAACTCCGGCGGACATGGCTTCCAACAAAGCATTACTCATCCCTTCGTGCAAAGATGGCAGAACAAAAATATCGGAAACAGCCAAAAGCTTATCCACGTCCCGGCGTTTGCCTAAGAATATCACCTTATCCTCCAAACAAAGGTCTTTAGCTAAAGAGTGGAGCCTTTCCTTTTCCGGGCCATCACCTGCCAAAAGCACCTTGAACCCGCTTTTCTGCTCATCCTTCAGCACCCTGACAGCTCTCAATAATGTAGCTTGGTCCTTTTGAGAGGTTAAGCTGGCTATGCAGGTTATCACTTTTTCTTCTTTGTCCACGCCCAGCTCCTCTTTATATCTTGATATATCCATTTCCGGCTCTTCACCTATACGCACTCCATTCAAGATCGCCGAAGAAGACCTTTCAGGTATCTTATACTTATAGCGATAATGCTCCAAAACGGACCGGCTATTGCATAATAGATGATCTATTCTTCCTATGGTCATCCTTTCCAAGAAAACGAACAACGGCTTGATATGTCGATTGCGTATATAAGATACCAAATAAGGCACGCCCGCCTTCTTGGCGAACAAACGGCCGAAAACATCGGCATGTATCAAATAGTTGACCTGGATATCGGGCTTGAATTCTTGAACCACTTTTTTATACCTTCCTATGGCTCCCAGATCCCAAACACCTTTTATATCAAGCTGATAGACCTTTATCCCTTTTTCTTCCAAAAACCGGCCTATATCACCCTTGCCTTTAAGGGAGCAAACCGCATTTTCCGTCTTTTCCAAATAAGGCAAAGTCTTGGCCAACATGGCCTCGGCTCCTCCTCCCGCCTCCAATCCGGTTATCAAATGTAGGACCTTCTTTTTCATTTATTTGACTAAAGTTAAAAAATAACTAAAAATGATAATATGATGAATTTAAAAAAATTACCAGCTTTCTTAAAAAGGTTCGCTTCCCTGTTCTTGGTTCGCCTGCCTAACCGGGTGATCATCTGCTTGTCAGTGGATTGCGATATCAGGCCGGGTCCGGCTTTAGGCAGTGGACACGACTGGCTTTTTGATATTTTCGAAAAGAAAGGGCTACAAGGCAATATTACCTACTTTATAAACGAAAAATACCGCTATACCGAGGATCACCCGCAAGTACTGGAAAGGATCCTGAAGAACAAAGACCGTGCCGAACTTCACACTCACTGCGAGAGAAAAATAAACGCCGGCGACTACGAAGGCGTATTGTCGGAAATATCATCTGAAAAGGATGAATTGTTGGATTTCATAAGAAAATATGATCCTTCTTATGACTTTGCCTGTTTCCGTTCCGGAACTCATGCTCAGGGGCCCGCGCTTTTTCGGGCCTTGAAAGAACTGAACATCCCCAATGATTCCAGCTTGGTCCATGAATGGCAAAGGAACATCTATGGTAAAGATACGGACAACCGAGATATCCCGGCCAATTGCTATTGGCTTGGTGAAAAGAACCTGCTTGAGATCCCCTGCTGGAATCACTTGCCCAATATGTTCTCTATTAAAAGGGGGATAAACTCGGATGAACCTGTAATAATAACCACTCTTATACATCCTTTCAATGTGCGCTCCGGACGCAAGAATATATTGCGCCGTTTGTTCTATCTTTTCTGCCTTTGGTCTTTGAAGCGGATAAAAGGCGCGCAATTCACAACCATGGATAAAGCGGCCGCGGCTTGGCGAAGCTGGGATACTACTTCCAAGAGCTAAGGTCCTTTCCGATCAGCTTTTCCAAACGTTTTACATCGCCGGCAAAGGCCCGCTTCAATTCCTCTTTGGCCCGGCTATCGCCTTGGCCTTTTTGCCTGTCCTTCTTGTTCAAGTCGGTCATCATTTTGAAAAACCCATATACGCCCATCTTTTTCAAAACAGCTAACAAAAAGCTGTTTTTCTTTATACCTTTATAAACGCTCCTGATCTTTTTCTGCAAAACAGGGAAACGAAAACCATGAGCCTGATTGACCGCTTCACCGACTCCTGGGGGCAAGAGATCATCTTTTACTCCCAAGAAGCGATAAAGATCTCTCACCACCTTGGCCGGGTCGTCCTTTATGTCATCAAAAATAATGATATGAATATTTTCCCTTGGAAACAAGGATAACCATCTTTGCAGATTATCGCAATAATAGCCGGTGTTCTTGCCAGACTTGGCTAAAGCTCTGTCGGCTGCTTGGGATAAGCTTTCGTCGCCCTCTCCTTTTCGGCAATTGATATAAGCCGAGATGGCCCTTTCAGCCGGATCACGCAAAGAAAGAATAAGCTTGGCTTGCGGCTGAGCGTTCTTTATCCGTTCGGGTACTTCAGGATCGTCAAAATAACCGGGAGTGAACTCGCCTTTGATCTTGCTCGGATCGCAATGTGAAAAATAACTTTCATAATCTTTATTATCATCAAGCTTAAAGAAATCCGTTTCCTTAGGTTCGGAAACGCAAACATCCGGGTGCTTCTTAAGCATCTCATATATCCAGGTAGTTCCGCAACGAGTTGCTCCGATGCCGATAAAATCAACTTTTAGGTCTTTTTCCGCCATTGTTTTTACGAATTATACACTTCCTCATAGCCGGAAGCGGTATTCTCTATATTGAATTTCTTTGCTTGTTGTTGGTTGTGCTCAGATACTTCCTTTAAAACCTGCTCATACTGTAAATGTTTCAATTTTGACAGAAAGTCATCCTGGTCATTGAGCTCATAGAGTTCGTTCTCAGTGGCAAAGGTTTCCCGATTACCACCAACATCAGTAGCCAGGGTCGGAACACCCGCCATCAAGGCCTCTATTAAAGTAATAGACAGTCCTTCATACCTGGAAGGCAGAACGAAAACATCAAAGGCCTTTAAAAAACGCGAGGCGTTATTAATGCCGCCAATAAAGAATATTTTGCCTTCAAGACCTCTTCTTTTCACCAATTGCCTCAAGTTTTCCTTGCGGTCGCCGTCGCCTATTATCACCGCCTTGGCTTCCGGCTTGAACTTTAATATCTCGTCAAAAGTATCTATCAAGAATTCATAGTTCTTTACATAAGTTAAACGGCCAATGGAGCCGATGACATAGCCGTCTCCCAGATCAGCATGGAATTGCTTCAACAGTTTCCTGGCCTCGTCACGGCTGTACAATTTCATCTTTTCCGGATCCAGTCCATTGTAAACCAAGTCGCCCTTTTCCACCAACTTCATATCCCTGGCTTTGGAAAGATTTTCTCGGCTGACGAACACCGGCTTATCTATGAACATTAAAAAGAATTTAAAATACCAGAAATACAATTTCTTCAATATCGGATTCATCTCATGATGCTCGTCCAGCATGGACATCCCTCTAAAAGTAAAGACGGTCTTTATCCTCTTGTCACTTATCTTAACCCCTAAAGCGCCGGCCAAAGCATTGGAGCTATTGAAATGGACCACTTCGTAATCATTGTTGTTCAAAAATTTCCTCATCTCAAAAACGAACAACAGATTGGCCAAAGGATTATGAGTGCGCCTAAGCCAGCGGAAGCGATGATATTCTATCCTTTCCTTATTAAGCTCATCCGGCAAAAAATTACCGTCGCCCAAGCCGATATTGACCTCGTGTCCGCGACCTCTTAATGAACGAGCCAGGTTAAGGACCGACATCTGAGCTCCGCCAGTATCGCCCTTGGTAATAACTATGAGTATCTTCATAAATATCAAATTTTAAATAAATAATATCAAAACAATTTTAAATATCTAAATATAAAATTATTTTTTATTTAAACTAGTGTATATTCTACCAAATATCAATGAAAGTTCATGCGCCTCTTTCCAAAAATCTCTTAATTCCTTCTTGTCTTCCACTGTTTCTGCCAATAGTTCGATCCAATACTTTGTTTCTCTTGACTCTTTCACGCAAATAGATATTTTATTTCTAAATTCCTTCTTACTACAAGAACCATTTGCCTCAAAATAGTTAGCCCCAATGCTTGTAGCAGACCTCAAAACTTGATTTATAATATTTCTATTATAAGTATTTATTTTTATTTGTCTTAAATATTTAATGAATTTTAGATTAAAGATCTTTGTTCTTTCCTCAAGATCATAATACATATATCCCCTCCTAATTTTTTGATATTTGCATTTTTAAAATTTGATATTGTAGTACCGCCTGTACCACCCGACAAATTTATCCACTCCTTCCTCTATACTCGTTTTCGGTTGCCAATTCAATTTTTCCTTGGTGTATTCTATATCAGCATAGGTTTCCACCACGTCTCCTGGCTGAAGAGGCAAATAATCCTTCTTAGCTTCTTTGCCCATAGCTTTTTCTATTAAAGAAATAAAATATTCTAATTCTACCGGCTGATTATTGCCTAAATTAAAAACTTCATAAGGATAGCTTTTTTCAAGAGACTTCTTAATCCCTTTTACAATATCGTCTACAAAAGTAAAGTCTCTTCTCATTTTACCATTATTAAAAACCTTTATTGATTCACCCTTTGATATGGCGTCTGCAAACAGGAAAGCGGCCATATCCGGCCGGCCGTAAGGTCCGTACACGGTGAAGAAACGCAAGCCGGTCATATTCATATCATACAAATGATGGTAGGCGTGGGCTATTAACTCGTTGGATCTCTTGGTAGCCGCATAAAGAGATATTGGTTTATCTACATTATCCTCAACAGAAAAAGGCGTTTTTTTGTTCTTTCCGTAAACCGAGGATGAAGAAGCGTAAACAACATCTTTAACATTAGCATTCTTTGCCTCTTCCAATATATTAGTAAACCCAACTAAGTTAGACTGAATATAAACATGAGGATCAATAAGACTATATCTAACCCCGGCCTGAGCCGCCAAATTACAAACTTTATCTATCTTGTTCTCGGAAAATATTCTCTTTACAATATCCAGATCAGAAATATCTCCTCTTATTTCTTTATATTTTTCATTTTCTTTAAGATCACTTGATCTTGCTTCCTTTAAAGAAACATCATAATAATCATTGAAATTATCGATCCCAACAACGCTATGCCCGTCCTTAAGCAAGCTCTTTGTTAAGTGATAGCCTATGAATCCAGCTGAGCCAGTAACTAAAATTTCCATTTTATAATAATAAATTTTAAATAACCAATATCAAATTATTTTATATTTATATATTGTTTTGATATTTAAAATTTAAAATTAAATATTTACTTCTTGTATATCGGATTTATATCTCTAAACCTCTTGATTATCCCGGGCAGTACTTCCAATACTTTATCTATTTCCTTTTCAGTATTGCCTTTACCCAAGGTGAAGCGCACAGCATAATGAGAGGTCTCTTCTTTTATGCCCATGGCTTTAAGCACATGTGATGATCTCAAGCTGGCCGAAGCGCAAGCCGAACCGGTGGAGACGGCTATGCCTTCCATATCCAAAGATATCAAGGTTGATTCCCCTTCCACGCCATTGAAGGAGAAGTGAGCGTGCGAGGGCGAAGCCTGATCGACCGGCGTATTCAATACCACGTCGTCTATGTTTTCCATTACCCCTTTTATCAACTTATCGCGCAAAGAAGCTATTTGTTTGTTGTTCTTCTCTCTGGACTCGGGAGTTATCAAGGACAAGGCCTTGCCCAGACCAACTATGCCGGCCACATTCAAAGTGCCGGAACGGATATTCTTCTCTTGGCCTCCTCCCTGCACTACGCAATCCACATCAACTCCTTTTCTAATATACAAAGCGCCAACGCCCTTGGGCCCATATATCTTATGCCCGGACAAGGAAAGCAAATGCGCGTGCAGGCGGTCCACATCGCAAGGGAAATAATTCACCGCTTGAGTAGCGTCGGTATGAAAATATATCATTCTTGGTTTTGGCTTTTTGAAGCGGGCTTCTTCATTCTTCCATTTCTTCATCCTTTTTTCATTTATCCGGGAAACAAGCTTACCGGCCTTCATTGCCGGCTCTACCACGCCTATTTCGCTGTTTACATACATCACAGATACCAAAACGGTCTCATCCCTGATCTCCTTTTCCAGATCCTTGATATCTATCAGGCCTTTTTCGTTAACCGGCAGATAGGTAACATCTATATAAACATCTTTCATATCCTCGCAAACTTCCAAGACGGCTTTGTGCTCTATCTGCGTGGTGATGATGTGGGGCTTTTTGACCCCGGCGCGCAAAGCAGCCTTCACCACCCCGCGCAAGGCCAAATTATCCGCCTCGGTCGCCCCGGAAGTAAAAAATATCTCTTCCGGCTGGCAATTCAAAAAAGAAGCAGTTTGCTGCCTGGCTTTGTCCACTCCTCTGGCCGCTTGTAATCCAGCAGAGTGGATGGAGGAAGGATTACCGAAAGAATCCTTTAGATACGGCATCATCTCCTTGAGCACCTCCAGATCCAACGGAGTGGTAGCGCTATGATCAAAATAAAACATATGTTTAATGCTAAAAGCTAAATGATAAATGCTAAATTATTTTAAATCCCTTCTTTTATTACAAGTTATTTGGATCTTTGCTAAAATTTTACAAATTTCCTCACAATCTTTCCCTATAGACGATCCTGAATTGCTATCTATATAGCCACTTTCTTTAAGTAACTCTATCCAATATTTAGTTTCTCGAGCCTCTTTGTGGGCTATATATATTTTAGCTATAAGATCCTTCTTGCTCTGAGCCCCAATAGACTCTTCTACATTTGCTCCAATAGAGGTGCCGCTTTTCAAAATTTGTTTTGATAAAACAAACTCTTTTTTTCTGAAATTAAATATTTATATAGATTAATTATCCTAAGGGCAAATTGTTTACTCTTAATCTGCACTATATTCCCCTCCTTTTTCATTTTTAATTTAGCTTTTAGCTTTTATCATTTAAGAATTAACTACTTCCTTCACTTCCGGGACTTCTTTTTTAACAATTGCCTCAACGCCCTCTTTCAAGGTCATCTGCATCATCGGACAGCCGGCGCACATACCCAGCATCTTTACCTTAACCACACCGGTCTTTTCATCAAAACCAACGAATTCTATATCGCCCCCATCAGCCTGAAGGTTAGGACGGATCGTTTCTAATGAAGTTTTTATCTTTTCTTCTATGTTATTTTCTTTGGACATATTATTTGAAATATCAAATTTTCAAAATGCAAATATCAAAATTATTTTAAATATTTTAATATTTGATATTGTTTTGATATTTAAAATTATTTATTTTTTATTAATGTAATTTTCTATCGCCTGCTTGAGTGCGTCCACTCCCAGCATGGAGCAATGCACCTTGGGCATTGGCAAACCGCCAAGCTCTTCCACTATATCATCTTTGGTCATCTTTAAGGCCTCATCCAAACTTTTGCCTTTGGCCTTTTCGGTCATAGCCGAAGATACGGCAATAGCAGCGGCACAACCCAGTGTTTCGAATTTTATATCTTCGATGATATTATCTTCTATTTTAAGATAGATCTTCATAACATCTCCGCAAACCGGGTTTCCCTCGGTGCCAACTGCGTCGGCATTTTCCATGGAGCCCTGATTGCGCGGATCTTTGAAATGATCCATCACTTTCTCGCTATACATAAATTATATTAATATCCAATACAAAATAAAAAATATTAAAACAATATCAAATATCCAAAAACAAAAACATTATTATCTAATATTTTTTATATTTTATATTAATTATTGTTTAGTTCTTCTATATTATATATTTTATATTAATTAGTCAACAGTTTTTCTAAAATTAGCCAAAAAAATATTTTAAAAAATTTATTTATACTATTATTATATCATATATGAACCTTTTACCAAAAAAACAAAACCGCAGTCCCTAACAGAAACTGCGGCATATAAAAACAAATAATCAATATCTGACATTTTCTAAAATGTCATAAACCGCGGATTGGACAAAGCTATATAAAATCTAATGTATATATATATTGCAGAAATTAAATAAGTTAAAATCAAAAATCCTATTAAGCCAAATAGTCTTTTTTTAGAAAAACCAAGAATATTTAACGACGCTATAAAAAAGACAACTGATAATGGAGCAAAAATATACAACATATACCATAAATAATAACCAAAATCTTTTGTAAAAAAATCTATGCTAGATAAAATTAATGGAATCAAATAAAATACTCCAAAGTATGCGGCCAACGTAATTATAAATTTTTTAGTATTGTTTTTCTTTTTCATATGCTTATTTTAATTTATTTATTAAATATTCTACATCTTCTTTAATTATATCATGCCCTTGAAAACTTAACCATTTAACTCTTAAATAAATATCTAATTTTTTAGACAATAATTTATATTTAAATTTAATAAACTTTTGGCTGATTTTATCTATTTTATTATTAATTCTATCAAATGTTTTTCCTGGTTTGTTTTCACACCATTCTTCTCCTTTTTTAATAATACATTTTTCTAATATGTTTTCCTGTCTTTGACTTCTTTTATCATTCCTGATCGTGCTTTTTTCTATATATTTACTTATCTTATCTAGGTCTTTTGATATTTTTTTATATGCTTTATCATTTATTAAATTTTCTTCAAAAATTCTATCTACATCCTTGGTTAAATCATCTATATCAGTAATTACTTTAAAATATATTTCTTTTTCTGCTTCATTACCAGCATTATCTTGAACTACTATTTTAATAGTGTGTTTTCCTAGAGATTTATAAAACATATCAACAGTAACGGAGTCAATTAATTCATTATCAAAATATATCTCTGTGGTACTGGCGTTTACACCCGAATAATTATCTGTAGTAATATATTCTATATTTAATATTTCTGAATGAAACACTGGCACATCAATCTTTGGATAAATAATATCAATGTTCGGAGCTGTGGCATCTACTTTAATTATTTCTGTTTTAGGGATTTCTTTATTTCCCGCTCTATCTATTGAATAATATATAATAGTATTAGTTCCGTTATTTTCTAAAGTAACTAAACTCTCATAAATCTTCCATGTCTGACCACTATCTAGACTATATTTTGTATTTAAAATGCCACTACTAGAACTTCCTGTCTCTGAATCTGTGGCAATAAGTTCTATTGTCGTGGTTGAAATATAATAGTTATTACTCCCGAGTGCTCCAGATATAATAATAGAAGTTTCTGGTTTTACTATATCATTAATTTCTTCGCCTTCTAAAATAGCGCTGGGCTCTGCCTCTTGGTCAAAGGTTCCGTCACCATTTTGATCAATATTAATAGCATATTCTTCTTGATCATCTATTATATTAAATTCTATCTCTGTTGAAGTAGAATCCATAAAAAGTTCACTAAAATATATTTTTTCAATATATTCATTTCCTTCTATGGATTCTATTCTGGCATTAAAAATACCTGGTTCCCTAGCTTCTCCTCTTACTATATATTCCCTCCCATACGGCAAAAAGGTAAAAATATTATCTTCAATGATGTCATATTTAACTCCTGGTATACTCATTTCAATGTTCCCGTTTTCATCTGGACCAACATGATTGCCGTCTTGATCATAAACATGAAGATCAATTGGACAGTGATAACTCACACTTTTACCTTCAAATTTAAAATTTTCTTTATCTAAAGAAATATTATCGAATTCTGAATAATCAAAATTGTCTATGTCATTATTTAGGATAGAGACGATTAATTCTGGGACACCCTCTATACTGGGTATGTATGAATGAGTAGTACTGGAAACATATATTATATTACTAGAAAAAGCTTTTTCCTGTTCAAAAAATGCTTCAGCACTTCTTAAAGGAACTGTTCCATCCCCGTTTATATATTTAAGAGCATATTCGAATGTATTATCTCCCTTTTCATTCAGAGTATATATCTTGCCCATAGTTGGCTCTCCCAAACCAACTATATTATATGAATTAGTAAAAGAAAAATTATCTATCTGATTATGAAGTTCATTATTTTTTTCTATTAAACTAAATTTTCTTCCCTGGTTAACTAAAAAATCTAAAGATTCTTGATAATTTAAATTACCTGTTACGCCATTGCTGTCTATATCATGAAGATCTGCTATATAGCTATTATAATTAGAATCATTAGAATTAAAATATGACTGGCTAGGTAGTAATTGATATATGGATGGCATATTTTGAGAGATTTCTTGTATTTTATCTGAATTTAAAAAGATAATTTCAAAATCATTACCATAATTCAATGTTTTAGCAGCATTAACAGATCCAAAATGTGGAGTAGCTATATCGATAAATGTCTCCACAGATGAAGTTCCAAATATGTTCATATATCGTTTTACAACTAGACCTCCCATAGAATGCGCTATAATATCAATCTTATCTGACCCAGCTATGTCTTTAACTTCGTATATTTTATTTACTAGAGTATTTGGATCATTTCCTGCCCCTTGCCCTGCTAAATAGTCAATATCAAGTCTCCAGTCATATGGAAAAACAAACAGATCAACACCCTCTTCATACCCATTCATCTCTAACTCTGAAATTAAACCAGCAAAATAATCTTTATAAATTCCAATCCCTAAATATTCATAACCTATATCTCTTAAAATATCAGACGGTTCAATGTTAAATATGTATGGATACCCTTCCTCTGGCAGGGCTAAATCATCTAAATAATCGTCTCCGGGCAAAAGCATATTAGCAACATCTGGCCATATTTCATTATTTGTTCCGACATATTCTAATCTACTCCCTATTATCCCTGGTACAATAATCACTGGATTTCTTTCTGGCTGAGGTGGTTCAGGAGTCCATTCTTCTGTTAAATATGGTTCATAGTTAAAACCTCCTTGCAAAAAAGTGCCTTTAATTTCTGATGGATCAAGCGTTGGTCCATCAACATGACCCCAATAATTATTTATCGCTTGCATTTCAGTCGTTCCGGTATTCATTATGCTTGATCCGCAGAAGATCTGACCGCCCATGTCTTGGCAGAAGTCAGGGTTATGGATGTTGGAATTTTCTATATTGATAGTATTTACATTGCCGATTCTCATCAAGCCTAGATTGTTTATAATATTAGAATGATCAATATTTACAGTATCAGCATCCATTATTCCCAAATACATATTAGAACCATTTGTATCACCGGCATATTCTATGGTGGCATGATCAATATCTATATTAGAATTAGGATTTGATATTAAAATAGCTCCCCAATCTCCCGGAGCTGGGGTTGTGTTGTCACCGTCACCGTTAGTGTCGCCTCCAGCTTGATCATTTTTTAAAGATGTAATGATCACTGGGTTTTCGGCTGTGCCATTTATATCTAGATTTCCTTGAACCGTAATAGTATTATCTTGGGCTAATTTGATCATTACTCCGTCTTCTATGGTCAATGTAACATCAGGAGATATTACCAGCCCCTCACTTCCATCTACCACTATTAAACTATTTTGTGACCAAGTCGTGTCCTCAGTTATTACTATGCTTTCTGCCTTAGCGGAATCAATAGGCACAAAAAAACCGACCAAAAGTGTCGGAACTAAAATAGCAAAAACGAATGTCTTTGCTTTTAAATTATTAATTTTGTACTTATACCTAACATAATATTTAATATATTAGTTAATTACATTTTTATATTAGCGGTAATCGCAAAAAATATCAAACATTATTAAGATCTTTTTTTATCCTATATTCCAAATAACTAATTACCCAATTACCAATTCCATTAACCCCTCCTAACCTCCCCTTAGCAAGGGGAGGGACTATAGGGGGAAGATCTTAGCAAGGGGAGGGACTATAGGGGGAAGATCTTAGCAAGGGGAGGGACTAATAAAATACCGAGATCAATAAATAAACACCGGTGTGCCGATGTCGGCCCAGTGGTAGAGAAATTCAGCCGGTCCTTCGCCTATTCGGACACAGCCATGAGAGGCCGGTTGGCCCAAATGGTCCTCGCCTTCCCGGTAGCCGGAAGGCCAGATCGGTAACTCGTGGATACCAAAACGGCCGGACGGCACCAGGGCCATCCAATAGGGCATCCATAGGCCGTATGAAGACCAGGCTTTGGGATGTTTGTTCTCTATCTGAAAATGACCCTTGGGAGTAGGCATGGAAGCCAGCCCGGCCGATATGGGGAAGGAGCCCATTTTTACTCCTCCCAAGAAGTATGAAAGTTCATGGTCTTTGCCAGTATTTATTTCTATTCTTTTGGGTAATTTATTTTTTTCTTTGCTCAAGGGGTCGTATCCGGCTTCTACCTCTTGCCCATCCAAAAAGCCATCGGAATCAGAGTCGGAATTTTTTATATCAGTACCAAAATTAAGCTCCATTCTATCTGTTAGCCCGTCATCATCATAATCAGCGTCCTCTAGCCTTAAACCGCTATTCTCAAGTGGTGAAAAGCCATTGTTTAGTTCCATCCAATCAGAATAGCCGTCACCATCGGTGTCGGCCTTGTTTATATCTGTCTTGTAGATATTTATCTCGTCGGCATCAGGCACTCCATCACCGTCAGTATCTAAAAGACCATTGGCGAAAACCGGCCAGAAACTGATAATAAAACAAACAAAGATCACTATCGGTATCTTTCCGCTATTCAAATTCGACTTTTTTATTGACTCACTTTTAGACATAACAAATTGCAAATAGCAAAGTGCAAAGTACAAACCCCATTAACCCCTCCTAGCCTCCCCTTGGTAAGGGGAGGAACTATGGGAAAGATCCTAAACTCTAAATTCTAAATTCTAAACAAATTCAAATGACCAAAATTCA
>CAZRQU010000019.1:0-4642 GCA_964602485.1 uncultured Gammaproteobacteria bacterium
CATTTCTTTTTGGCAAAGAAGAAAAGCATTCCCAGGGTGGCCACGCCCATCAAGCCGATTATTACCCAAAAACCGTTTTCCATATTAAGAAAAGGCATACCGTTGGTGGTATTCATTCCGAACAGGGCGGCAAATAGAGTTAAAGGAAAAACTATCACCGAGAAGACGGTCAATGTCTTCATGACCGTATTTATGCTGTAATTCAAAAGTGATTCGTTGGTGTCATGAAGAGCGTTGATCGTTTCTTTTTGGGTTTCTGAGTATTCCCATATTCTCTTTGTGTGTTCTATCAGTTCATAGTAATAGCCTCTGAGTTGTTTGTTAGGGATCAAACTTGACTTCATTTCCATTAGTTTTTTTAGTATGTTCTTGTGATTCTGGATGATCTTTCTGATATTAATGACATTCCTTCTTAGGGACAGTATCCGAGAAACAGCTCTTTTTTGGTCGCGTTGAAATATCATTCCCTCTATCTCATCTATCTCGGTGCTATTCTTATCTAGAAGTTCATAGCAGTGGTTGACCAGCTTCTTTAAAAGTTCATAAAGAAGCACAGCCGATGATTCGAACTCATAAGACACCAAAGAATTATCATCTTTCTTACAGGCATTGAAGAAATCATTTATCACTCTGATCTGATTGTTGTGCAGAGTGTACATGAAGGCATGGCCGACAAAGAATTCTATCTCGGCTGGTACTACTTTGTCATCACGATAGGCTGGAAAATGAAGGATCATAAAGAAATAATCCTTGTTCCTTTTTATTGCCGGCCTTTGCGACATTGCCTTGGCTGATGACGCCTGCAATTCAGGTAGTTGAAAAGAATGTTGTTTGTGCTTGCGCAGATACTCGATCTCCTTCTTACCCGGCTTGGTGATGTTCGTCCAAACTACCTTCCTTTTAGGATTTTTTGGGTTGTTGATCGTAACTTCTTGTATCTTGTCGCTTATTTTTTTGAATTTAGCCATAATCCTCCTTGAAAGTTATAGATGTTTTAATATTATAACATAAAAGTTCTTAATATAGAAATTTTATGTTATAATGAAACATATGAGTGAAGAGAGAAAAATAGAGGATCCGCGTGTAAAAACCCCGGAAAAACCGCCTCTAAATGAACAAGAAAGGATTTTACAAAAACCTGAAAAAGAACAGGTTGATATTAACGTGGAAAACAAACCGGAAGCCGGTTTGGAGGGGCAGAAGGAATCTCCTAAAGAAGTAAGTGAAAAGATAGGCCAGATGGCTCAAGAAGACGAGCTGACAAGCTCCGCTTCTGCTGGGATGAACAGGGAAGAGAGGGAAAAGGAGGTGGAATCGATAATGTCTGCCGGATTGGAGGAGTCTTTTTTGCAAATGCCTGAAGAAAAACGGTCTGAATTCAAGCAAGCAGGAGAAGAAACGGCCCAGAAGATAAATGGCTTGCTGGACAAGGCTAAGGTCAGGGTTAAAAAAATAGTTTCCTTATTGAAGAAATGGCTTTCACTTTTACCCGGTGCTAATAAATTCTTCATAGAACAAGAGGCCAAGATCAGGGCCGACAAGATATCCAAGCTAAAGAAATAGTATTATGGGCAATGACATACCACAAGGAGTGAACGTTGAATTGTCCTTTGTGCAATTCACTCTTTCATTTGAAGGAATCCTTAATTTTTTAGTATGGTTGGCTGTGCTGACCGTGCTTTTTATTTTGACTAAACGTTTGGCCAAATGGATGTTGCGTAAGGATAGATATACCAGGCATACGGTTTTTCAGATACGCTTACCCAAAGATAAGCCGGGGCAGGATAAGAGCGAGCCAACCTTGGATCAAATAAGGGAAGATATATCCCTGGGCGAGACATTGTTCGCTTCTATCGGTAATCTTAGATCCCAGCGAGGCTTCACTTCTTGGCTTTTGGGGCGCGATGACCAATTTTCATTCGAGATAGTAGCTTTTAATAAAAAGATATATTTCTATATAGTGGCTCCGGAAAAGAGTGCTCGTTACTTGGAACAGCAAGTACATGCCCATTATGCCGATGCGGTTGTGGATGAGGTTGAGGATTATAATATATTTTCCAAAAATAGCGAGGTGGCTGCCAGCATCATAAAGACCAAGAGGCATTTTATCTTCCCTTTGCGAACTTATAATATGATCGAGGCCGATCCTATGAATTCGCTTATCAACGTGATGAGTAAGTTGGAGCAAGGCGAGGCCATGGCCATTCAAATGTTGGTGAGAAGCGCTAAAGGGGGATGGCATTCCAAGGTATCCAGTGTGGTGCGCGAAGTTAAAGGTGGCAAGAGTGTTAGCGAAGCTCTTTCCAATAATAATTTAAATAAAGCGGTAAATTTTTTGGGCAGCGTGGCCAAGGACGCCAACCCGAACAAGAAGGACGAATCAAATTCTTCGGAACACAACACTTTGTCAGCCAAAGAAGAGGAGATGCTTAAAGGGTTTGAGGAAAAGAATGCCAAGGCCGGCCTGGAAGTTAATTTGCGGGCGGTTGTCAGCTCTGCCAATGCCGGCAACGCTAAAGTTTATCTGGATAATTTAAATAATGCTTTCGGCGAGTATAATTATTATGAATACGGCAATAGCCTAAGATACCGCATCAGCCGCAAGAGTGACAAGATAGTTAGGAATTTCATCTATCGTGATTTTGACGATAAAGACAGTTTTATTCTTAACACCGAAGAAGCGGCCAGCATATTCCACTTGCCTTTGCGTACGGCCGAGACCCCGAATATAGTTTGGCTAACAGCCAAGAAAGCTCCGGCTCCTTCTAATGTTCCGGAA
Organism: uncultured Gammaproteobacteria bacterium; assembly: GCA_964602485.1. GTDB lineage: Bacteria > Patescibacteriota > Patescibacteriia > Patescibacteriales > WJLG01 > WJLG01. The sequence continues at coordinate 2,780 of CAZRQU010000019.1, forward strand.
GAGGGAGTATTACTAGGGACTAATAATTACCGTGGAGTCAAAAAGGATATTAGGATCAAGCGTGATGACCGTCGCCGTCATATGTATATCATTGGTAAATCAGGTGGAGGGAAATCCGTATTTATGGCCAATATGGCCATTCAAGATATAATAAACGGAGAAGGAGTTTGCGTTATGGACCCTCATGGTGACTTGGTGCAAACTGTTTTGGAAAAGGTTCCTCCGGAAAGAGCTGATGATGTGATAATATTCTCGCCTTCGGATATGGAAAGGCCCATGGGGCTTAATTTAATAGAATTCGATCCTCGTTATCCGGAGCAGAAGACATTCGTGATAAATGAGGTTATCAAGATATTTGATAAACTTTATGACCTTAAGTCCACCGGCGGACCTATGTTCGAGCAGTATATGCGCAATGCCCTGCTTTTGATAATGTCTCATCCGGAGTCCGGGTCTACTTTGATGGAGGTGCCAAAAGTTTTGGCTGATCCGGCTTTCCGTAAAATGAAATTGGAGAGATGTCCGGACCAAACCGTGGTTGATTTTTGGAGAGAGCAAGCCGAGAAGGCCGGTGGTGAAGCGGCCTTGGCCAATGTGGTGCCCTATGTTACTTCCAAGTTGACCCAATTCGTTTCCAATGACACGATGCGTCCGATCATCGGCCAGCAAAAGAGCGCTTTCAATTTCCGCGACATTATGGATAAGCAGAAGATACTTTTGGTGGATCTTTCCAAAGGTAAGATAGGGGAGATGAATGCTTTTCTTCTAGGTTTGATAATAGTGGGTAAAATATTAATGGCCTCCTTGTCCAGAACTGACATGAAGCAGGAAGATAGAAAGGATTTTTATCTTTATATAGATGAGTTTCAAAATTTTACCACTGATTCTATTTCCACCATATTGTCAGAGGCTCGTAAGTATGGACTCAATTTGATCATTGCTCATCAGTATCTGGGGCAGCTGGGCGCCAATGGTCAAGATTCAAGTATTAAAGATGCGGTATTCGGCAACGTTGGCTCTTGGACACTTTTAAAGATCGGTTCTGAGGATGCCGAAGTTTTGGAAAAAGAATTCTCGCCAACCTTCAATCAATATGATCTGATAAATATTCCGGCTCACACTTCATATGTTAAGTTGTTGATAGACGGCACATCCTCCAAACCATTCTCTATGAACAATCTTTGGCCTTTGCCTGGACAAGAAAGAGAGGGGTTGCCCGAAAAGATCAGATCCTTGTCGCGCTTGAAGTACGGACAAGACAAGAATATAATAGAAGCCGAGATAATGAAGAGAATGAGGGGCTATAAAGAATGATAAGCACTTAAGCCGTTTCTTTCAAGCGGCTTTATTTTAAGTTTTTAAGAGTTTGTCTAGGGCTTGATAAAAAGGATTTTTTAATATAAACTAAAATTAGCTAATAGTATATTAGTGTATAAAGGTGAAAAATATGCATAATTGATGGTTTTTTTGCTAAATTTACAATAATTACCAAAAATATGGAAGACGAAAATAAAAATCAAAATCAAGATTTGGATCTAATATCTGAAGATAATGATAAAAATAATGACCAAAATAGAACTGTTCCAGGGTGGATGACCGGTTCCGGTAACGAGGAAGATAATAATGACGAGGAGAGTTTAGGGCACGAATCATTGACCGAGGACCAGGAGGTTAATATAGATGAATTCGAAGAAAAGGATGATAATCCGGTTATCGGTGGTGACTGGGCAGAAAGTGATGAGGAAGAAGATAAAGATGAGGAAGAAGGCGAAGATAGTGAAGAAGATGAGCAGCCAAGTTTTTATGACGACGAGGAAGATGAGAGCGAAGATGATGAGGAAGAGGAAGAAGGAGAAGACGAAG
>CAZRQU010000019.1:4742-13335 GCA_964602485.1 uncultured Gammaproteobacteria bacterium
ACGGAGAAGACGAAGACGGAGAAGACGAAGACGGAGAAGACGAAGACGGAGAAGACGAAGACGGAGAAGATGATAGTGATAATGTAGTGATATCAAAATCAAAAGTCCTTTTAATAAAGAAACTTTTGAACAATATAAACGAAAATTCTGAAAGACTTGATCAGATACTTAGCGGATATATAAGCAAGGAAGATGAGGCTAGCATAAGCATTTCGGAAAGTACCGAAGGGCTTTTGGATGATAGGGAAGGTCAAGAGGTGAGCAAGATAGTGGAAGGAGTATTTGATGGAGAGAATATGATCGGTCCTGATGGCAAACAATACAATGTCCCTTCCAATTATGCTTCCAAGTCAAAATTGGTAGAAGGCGATCTGCTTAAATTGACCATCACCAAAAGGGGCACTTTTGTTTACAAGCAGATAAAACCGATAGAAAGGGATAGGGTGATAGGCTACTTGGAAAAAGCCGGTGATGGCACTTATACTGTTTTTTCCGAGGGTAAAAGATGGAGAGTATTGGTGGCCAGTGTTACCTATTTTAAAGGTGAGTCCGGCGACGAAGTGGTCATTCTGGTTCCGAGAGCCAGCGACAGTAAATGGGCCGCTGTTGAGAATATAATCAAGAACAAATAACCGTATTTTGAATAGCAAATGTAAGATGTAATGATCAAAGTGTAAATAGGCGGATCACAGGAGGACATTTTGCATTTTGAAATTTTCATTTTACATCGAAAGCTCCGACGTTAGATCGGAGACCGATGTATCCCGCGCCCTTTTAGGGTGGCGGGATTTCAAGTTCCGGACCTTTGAGCCGGATTAATTGATATTTTTTATTTATGTCTACTCTATATAGAAAATACAGACCGGCGAATTTTAGCGAGGTTGTAGGACAGAATCATGTCAAAGTAACTTTGGAAAACGAGATAGTGAGCAACAAAGTTGCTCATGCTTATCTTTTTTGCGGACCGCGCGCGGTGGGCAAGACCACTTTTGCCAGGATATTGGCCAAGGCGGTCAATTGTTTGGATCGCAAGGAAAAGGAATTCGAGCCTTGCAATAAATGTGGGTCATGCCAAGAGATAAACGAGGCGCGGAGTATGGATATAATAGAGATAGATGCCGCCTCGCATACGGGTGTAGATAATGTTCGAGAAAATGTGATAGCCTCCGCTCGAGTAGCCCCTTCCAAAAGAAGATATAAGGTTTTCATTATAGATGAGGTGCATATGCTTTCTATTTCCGCCTTTAATGCCTTGCTTAAAGTAATAGAAGAGCCTCCGGAGCATGTTATGTTCATTCTTTGTACTACGGAAGTGCACAAAGTGCCATCTACCATAATCTCTCGTTGTCAGCGTTTTGATTTTAAGCGTATCAGTATAGATGATATGGTCAAGAAATTAAGGCATATAACCGACAAGGAGAGCATCAAGATAGATGATAAGATATTAGCTTCGATCGCCCGCCAGGCCGAAGGTCATATGCGTGATGCAGAGAGTCTGCTTGGTCAGATAGTGGCTATTTCCGGCAAGGAAATAACAGAAGAAGAAGCGAATTTAGTGATACCTAGGAGCGACATTGCTCAGGCTGTGGATCTTTTGCAGATGATAGCCAAGAAGGATGCCGGCTCAGGCATTGCTTTGGTCAATAGACTTTTGAATGATGGAGTTGATATGGAAAGATTCACCACTGATCTGATAGAAGTTTTGCGCAAGCTCTTGCTCTCTAAGGTCAATCCGGCCTTGGGCGAAAAATTAGGCAATGATTTTGGCGAGGCTGTGGAAATAAAATTAAATGATCTTCTGAACGATTTCGATCTAGGTAGGCTAGTGATCACTTTGGAGAAATTTATGGACACCAGGCAAAAAGTAAGATCCAGCTTTATTACCCAGTTGCCTTTGGAATTAGCTATTGCCGAGATGTGCTCATCCCAGCCAGCTGGTGATCAGCCTGTTAGGGCTAGCCGTTCGCAGTCTCCGTCTTCAGTAAAGCAACCATCAGCTCCAACTCCTGCCCCCACTCCAGAACAAACCCCTCCGACAGACACTGCTAAGAGTTCAGTCTCCGGCAGTATGGAAAAGCAAGATTTTTTGTCTCGCTGGAATGAATTTTTGGCCAAGGTGAAGAAGTACAACCATTCCCTTTCCTTTGTTTTAAGGGTTTGCGAGCCTCGAGACGTGGAAGGGAATAAGGTTTGCCTGGCTTTCAAATATAAATTTCATCAAGATAGAATGAACGAAGAAAAGATCAGAGAGATAGTGCAAAAAGCCTTATCCGAGGTTTATGGACGCAACCTAACCTTTGAAGCCGTTTTAGACGAGAATATGACCGACCCCAGCAAGAACGGTTCTGCTCCGGCTCCGCAACAGCAGGACAACGGCGGCACCCAAACCGGCAATCCGGAAAAGGCAAGTGCGGAAACTCCCAAAAGCAACAATATGATGAACGATCTTTTAGATACTTTTGGCGGGAAAGTGGTAGGGTGAGGGTTAGTATTCAGTATATAGTATTCAGTATTTGACATAGGTGGCATATTATTTTAATATGATTAACATCTAACCACCTTTCAAGGCGGTGTTTAATTTATTTCAGTATACTAAATACTGTATTCGGGGATCGTCTAATGGTAGCGCCGACGCTTTGGTCGGCGTCCCGACCTTGCGTCGGGAGACGACAGCGTAGCCATTGTTTCCTCTAAGTTTAAAACAAAAATAGAATCATACATTATTCGGGGATCGTCTAATGGTAGGACGACTGGTTCTGGTCCAGTTAATCGGGGTTCGAATCCCTGTCCCCGAGCCCTAGAAAACAGAAAAAAATTACCTAGAATTAGGTAATTTTTTTTGTGTTTTTGAACAGAGGTGGTTCGGTTACGAACTTTAAGGATATTTTAGCTTATTTTAGGTAAAATTTAACTATTGCATTATTTAAGTTTTTATGTTATATTAATAAGTAAATTTTTTACCACTGACCTGGCAGAACCAGGAATGCACATTAATAAAGAAAGGAGAAAGACGATGACAACAGGGTTGATCACGCCAACAAAAGGACAGAAAAAGCAGTTGGACAGAATTATTGAGGATGCCGTAGGGAGAGTGGTTTTCGACAAGGAGTCGATGCAAAGACTTCTTGCCAACGGCGGTAAGCTCCAAGAGGATATTGTCGCCTCGCTTTTGAGGCATTCAACCGCTGACAACAGGTTCGAACTTTCGAGTTCGTTCGAAATCACTGTTCCTAAGAGCTATGATCACGCCACCCAGCTCGCCAGATTTGCTTTGTATACGAAAAAGGAAAAGTTTTATTATTACAACGATGCAATCACCGACAAGAATTTTGCCGGTGTAACGGCGAAGCTGATTCCGGGAAAGACTTATGGGGTCAAAATTTTCGGGATCAAATGGGGTAAGGTGGTCACATCAGATGATTGTTTGGCGTTTCTCGCTACGCAAAGAGCTGTTTTGGTCGGGGCGCAAGGCATTTCCTTAGTCCGTCAGCTTAAAAAAGATGAATTTCCTGTCGGCAAGTGGACGGTTTCCTTTGACGATAAGGACGCTCTCTGGGAAGATGCCGACGGTAACCACAGGGTGCCGAGCATGAATCTGCACTCGGACGGCGACTGGCACTTCAACCTTGGCTTCTTTGAGTCTGACTGGAATGGCAATGACTGTCTTTTGTGTCTCTGCGACTTGAGCGCTTAGACGCTTAGTCACTTGGGATTCTTGATTCTTAGACCCTTAGGACCTTTGTACTTTACGAAGGTCCTATTTTTTTATATAATAATATTGAATATAGATAGATGTGCGGTTAAGGCTTCATATCATTTAGTTCTCGTAAGGAATATGGCGAGGAATTCATCGGATAAAATCTTATGAATGGGTGCGATCCTTATGAAAAAAATAAACAAGTCGGTGCGATGCGTTAATGAGCGTTAAGACTCAGAATAAAATACAAGAATTGACTGGCGTTAATTCTGGTGAAAAAAGGAACGCGCGTCGTACATACTATTTGGCTTTGCCGACGGTAACCACAGGGTGCCGAACATGAATCTGAACTCGGACGGCGACTGGAACTTCAACCTTGGCAACTTTGAGAATGACTGGAATGACAATAACTGTATTTTGTGTCTCTGCGACTAGTTTTATTTTCCCGCTTGTTAGCGGGTTTTTTCTTGCAAACTCTTTTTCCAACCACCAAGCATGCGACCGACTTCGTCGAGCGATAGAATAAAAGAACCATAGTTATTATGACTGATGGTTTTATGTTCCCAGCCTATTTGTAGAAAGAATTTCAAAAGATCATTTTTTCCCGTAGCCTGCGATACGAGCGAGAGTTTTTCGAACTTGTCATGAGCAAAGGAAGCTCTGAAAATAAGTTCTAATAAGGATAAGAAAGTTTCATCAATCTTTGCTCCAATCGTGTAGCGATCTATTCGATTGAGATTAATTAAATTTTTGTGCCAGATTTGATAAGTCCCCTTAGTCTTTACAAGCACAAGTGGTATTTGAGCTGAAAAAGGCTGGGGGGGGGGTGAGAATATTATGTTTATTCATAGATATAAAGATATTATAAAAATTAATAGTTTGCTTGAAGTTTGGGAACGTTTTTTAAGGGGTAAACGACATAAAAAAGATGTTATGCTTTTCCAGTCTGAATTGGCGTTAAATTTGGCAGATCTTCATTATTCGCTTGCTAATTATACTTATAGACATGGGCAGTATTCAGCTTTTAATGTGTCTGATCCAAAACCGCGTAATATTCATAAAGCTTGTGTTCGTGATCGAGTATTGCATCATCTCATGTATAAAGAACTTTATCCTTATTTTGAAAAAAAATTTATTTTTGATTCATATTCGTGCAGGGAAAACAAAGGTGTTCATCGAGCGTTTGATAGGTTTAAGTATTTTGCCGGCAAAGTATCCAAGAATCATTCTCGTACTTGTTACGTATTAAAATGTGATATAAAGAAATTTTTTGCAAGTATTGATCATGAAATTCTAATAAAAATTTTAAAAAGACAAATAAAAGACTCTGATATTATTTCGCTTATAAACAAGGTAATTTCTAGTTTCTATACGGTCCGTCCAGGCGTAGGTCTTCCTCTCGGAAATTTGACATCCCAACTTTTGGTAAATATTTATATGCATGAGCTTGATATGTATATAAAACAAGAGCTTCGTACTAAATATTATATCCGATATGCTGATGATTTTATTATTCTATCTGATAATGAGAAATATCTCAATAGCTTGTTGGTAAAAATTAATAAATTTTTACACAAAGAACTTAAATTAACTTTACATAAACATAAGGTGAGTATTAGAACTTACGCTTCGGGCGTGGATTTTCTTGGCTGGGTACATTTCCCATATCATAGACAATTAAGAACAATAACAAAACATAGAATTGTTAGGAAATTAAAGGGTTATCCAAAGAGAGAAACTATGGTTTCCTATCGCGGACTTTTGAGTCATGGGAATACATATAAATTTAGAAAACAGATTGGTCTCGAAGAAGTTAGTTAATAGATTTTCAATATTCAGAAAAAGAATAACTGTTATTAGCTAAAAAAGTTCGGAAGCTGTCCGAGTATGCGAGCACAAAACAAAAAACTGGCTTTTGCCAGTTTTTTGTTTTGTTTCGAGAACAGATTGATTCGGACCGCTCCCCGTTAACCCATCGGGCGTACCTTCGAATCCCTGTCCCCGAGCATAAAAAAGGAACACCCATTTGGGTGTTCCTTTTTTATTACCCGGGAAGCAGGAGATTCGAACTAAGGGGGTCGAAGGAGGAATAATTCCCCCTTGTTCCGGGGGGGGGATACTAGGGGGTGGAAACCCCCTAGAGAGTGACCGAAGGGAACGAGTTCGAATAGCTTTAGCGCCCTGTCCCCGAGCTATGGGGAGAATTTTTAATAAACACCAGCTAAGAACTGGTGTTTCGTGTTATTTTGGTATAATATTATATTAAGTGATAAAAAAACGCTAAAAATAAAGACCTAACCCCAACAGATCCCAATATTTGCATTATTTTTCAATTAGTAAGATAATAAACAAGAAGAGAAGAAAGTTCTAAAATTCAAGATTCAAGACCTGCCCCCCAATAAAGGTATAATTAACAACTAACTAGCTAATATATCAACAATATGTTAGGAATGAACATTAACTTAAATAATTTTAAAGCAAGAATATTCTTTTTTGCTATTTTAGTTCCGACACTTTTGGTCGGTTTTTTTGTGTCTATTAACTCTGCTAAGGCAGAGGATATAACAATAACAGAGGATACAACTTGGACACAGAATAGTTTAATAGTAGTAGATGGAAGTGAAGGATTAGTAATATCTCCTGACGTTACTCTTACTGTAGAAGATGGAGTAATAATTAAATTAGCTGAAGATAATATTTTTGCAATTTCAGGGAATTTAGATATTAACGGTACGGCCGAAAATCCAGTAATTATTACGTCTCTAAAAAATGATAAAATAGGAGGTGATACTAATGGTGATGGTGCTTCAAGTACTCCAAATCCTGGAGATTGGGGAGCTATAGTAGTATCAAACTCTAATTCTAATATAAATATTGACTACACTACCATTGAATACTCTGGCGGTCTTTCGGCTGGATTTAATATGTATCTAGGAGTAATGGAAGCTGATACAGTAAATATTAATCATTCTAATATAAAAAATAATTTTGGTGTAGCCAGAATTGGTAATGTAAATAGTGTAAATATAGAAAACTCGAATATCCATAATCCTGATTTCTGCCAAGACATGAGCGGTCAAACATTTTGTGGTACAAGCATAATGAATACTGGAGCAACTGAAGTTCAAGCTATAAATAATTATTGGGGGCACACAGATGGACCAACATTTGACCCATCAGAAATTAAAGGCACATTTTTACAAGGCAGTTTTAGCTACGAACCATTTTTAAATGAAGAAATTATTTTTAAGGATAATAAAATAAAGGTAGCTGTGATATTAGCAGAAACTAATGATGTAGAACATATATCATCTTCCATCGTAGCTCAACCTTGTAAATTAATTTCAGAAAAGACTTATGCCAACGGTCATGATAAGGAATATTATGATGATCTGCTTTATTGTGTTCGTGATTATCATTGTGAGAATTCTTTTGGACATATAAATGAACAAAACGAGTGTGAGGGTGGCTTGGTTGATTTGGAGTTTGATATTTATGATAATGCTGGGGACTGGTATAAATTAGACAAGAATGAGATTGAATATAATGATAATGAAATTATTTTTGGTTCAGATGCGGTTAAAAAGTTATTAGAAACTGATCCGGAAAACGACAAAGAATATGATGTAGTATTTGCTGTGCATTCTGGAGTTTCAGAACAAGACAGTAATAATAAAAACAAAATGATGTCCGTTTCTTTTGCCGAATTATCAGTTCCTTATGGGGCAGTTATGTCGGAGAAAGACAATGTTGCGCCGTGGTCTCATGAGTTAGCTCACAAATTAGGGCAAATATTTTTAGAGGGAGAAGAAAAAACAATTACACCAGATTTATATAAAATGGGTAGCAGTACAGGATGGGCATTGATGGGAATACTTGTTAAAGAGAAATATGATAACCCCCCCCTAATGTCTTCTTATTCCAAGGAATTTTTAAAATGGTTTGATTATCAAATAATTCCCGAGAATAGTTATGGAGAATATTGGGTAAAAGATTTGGCTTCTGCCAGCTTAGGAGATTCTATTTTTCGTTATGCTTTGAATGAAGAGGCGAGCAAATATTATATATTGGAAACAAGAAAAAGGTCTTTAGGAAATTGGGATTCATCAATTCCTGAAGATGAAGCTTTGGTTTTGTATTATGTTGATGAAAGGGGAGCGTTAGAATATGGCTATGATGAAAAAGGTAGTATTAAAAATGAAGATAGAATTGTTACTATTCCCGGGATTTCAAATAGAACATCATATGTAAATAATGGTATTCTTGTCCCTGATTTAAATGAATCATTTAGAGATTTGGATAATATGGTTAAGATTTCAGCTCGCGAATCAACAACAACCAATAACAGATATATGATAAAAGCCGACATAGAAGAGATGAACAGCAATTTCTTTGTTAAGAGTTATTGGGGTTTGGTTTTTAAATTTTCTTCTGCTTGGCAACCGTATATGGAGAATGAAGAAAGTCATTATAATTTATCCGATGCCTTTTTAGATGATGGTAGCTGGAGAACGGAAACACCCGATGATAATTTTATTGCTGATTATAGTGGAGTTTCAGATTTTTTAAAGAAAGAGCTTAACAAAAAAATATTATATTTAGTGAGTACTATTTTGTTAATTTTAATCTTTTTTGTTCTTTTTATCAAAAAAATACCTAAAAATATAGTTATAAGATTCTTATTTTTATTAATCTCAGTTTTTGGGATAGCCTTTCTTTGTTTAATTATTTTTACCATTAATGATTTAAAAGAAAGAATAGATGATGTAAAAAATAAAGAACAACAAATTGAAGAATATAGAAGAAGTATTGGTTTGTTCTCTTTAGCTACTATTAAACCCGACATGGATCTCCACCTTCACTGTGATGACGGTAGGCACGTCGGAATGAATTATG
>CAZRQU010000020.1:0-12548 GCA_964602485.1 uncultured Gammaproteobacteria bacterium
CCCCCTGGGGCCCTGACACACAAACAAAAAACAGGCCTTTTGGCCTGTCTTTGTTTGTGCGCCCAGAGGGATTCGAACCCCCGACCGTTTGCTTAAGAGGCAACTGCTCTACCAACTGAGCTATGAGCGCCTAGTGGCTGGGGAGAGGCTTGAACTCTCGACCTCAACGTTATGAGTGTTGCGCTCTAACCAACTGAGCTACCCAGCCATATTTTTGATCAACAATTTATCAATCTTCGATCTTCAATTGAAGTTTGAAGACTGAAGATTGATAATTGAATTCGCGCATCCGGCAGGATTCGAACCCACAACCCCTTGGTCCGAAGCCAAGTGCTCTATCCAGTTGAGCTACGGATGCTTTTTTAAAAATCCTTACTTTCTATTATACATCGTTTCCAACTATCTACCTTAGAACAGTTGAGTGCCGACGTAAAGTCGGCATCCCGACCTTGCGTCGGGACTATGGATGCTTACTTTGAAAAAAGATAACACACTTTTTCCCCTTTTTCAACCTTTTAAAATATCCGCTATGAACCAAAAGAGAGGACGGGATCTCCGCCTCCCTCTTTTCTATCTGAATATGATCGTGTATTACACTTCGCTGTTATCCTGTCCCTCCTCCGCTTCTGATCCATGCTCTTCTGAAGGGGTTTCGCTCCCGGAATCAACTGAATCTTCTTTTAAAGAATCCTTCAATCTTTTTCCGGTTCTGAACTTAGCCACTCTCACTTCCGGTATCTTTATCCTCTCGCTAGGATTCTGAGGATTAACACCGCCTCGAGCATACCTGACCATGGTTTCAAAAGTTCCAAAACCGGTAATGCTCACCTCATCGCCTTTTTTCAACTGATCGATGATGATATCCACCATTGAATTCACCATATCTTCAGATTGTTTTTTGCTAACACCTGTTTCCTGGGCGATTTTTTCTACTAGGCTTGCTTTGTTCATATTATTCCAATTTAATTTTCTTTACTTCAATAATATAACAAAATGAAATCTTTTGCAATATTTGAGCAATTTAACCCCTTAGCGGGCATATTCAGTGACCCTGGTCTCCCTAATTATGTTAACTTTGATCTCGCCAGGATATTTCAATTCATCCTCTATCTTCTTAGCAACACTAGAAGCCAATTTATGAGCAGCCATATCGTCTATCTCTTCTGATCTAACAAAGATCCTCACTTCTCTGCCCGCCTGCAAAGCATATGATTTATCAACTCCCTCAAAAGAATTGGCTAAATTCTCCAACTCTTCCAATCTTTGCAAATATCTTTCATAAGTGTCGTTCCTAACTCCGGGTCTGGCAGCAGATATGGCATCAGCTACCTTCACTATCACTGACACTAGATCTCTAGGATGATCATCATGATGAGTTTCTATCGGGTTTATAATTTCCTGGGACAAACCGAACTTCTTGGCTATATCCCGTCCGATCTCCGGATGTGTTCCCTGTATCTCATGGTCGACGGCTTTTCCGATATCATGAAGCAAACCGGCTCTTTTAGCTAAAGGAACAGAGGCTCCAAGCTCTTCGGCCAACAGTCCGGACAGAATAGCGACTTCCACAGAATGCCTTAAAGCATTCTGTCCATAACTGGTCCTATATTTCAAACGTCCTAATATCTGAACCAGTTTATTATCAAAACCGGTAACACCCACTTCATAGATAGCCTCTTCTCCAGCCTTTTTAATATCTAAAGCCAACTCTTTCTTAGCTTTCTCTATGGCTTCCTCTATCTTGGTCGGATGGATGCGACCATCTTTTATCAAAGCATCCAAAGCCCTCTTGGCTACATGCCTTCTAATAGCCGAAAAGGCGGATATAGTGATCACATTTGGAGTATCATCCACTATTATCTCGACTCCGGCCAATTGTTCTATTACTTTTATATTCCTCCCTTCCCTACCAATAACTCGTCCTTTCATCTCGTCTGAAGGCAGGTCAACATTGGTAGTACAAATTTCCGGGGTGTAGGAAGAAACTATTCTTTGCATGGAGCTGGATATCAACTCTCTAGCTTTTTCCTCTACCTCTTCATCAGCTTTTGATTCCAATTTTCTCATTCTAGCCACAAGATCATCACTGGCATCGGTTTCTATTTTCTTAAAAACAGCCTCTCTGGCTTCTTCTTTGCTCATGCCCGAGATCTTTTGCAACTTGGCTACTTGCTGATCTTTTATTTGTTTTATCTTCTCTTTAGCCTCTTCAACTTTGTTTACTCGATCATATAGATCTTGTTGCTTCTCTTGAAGCTCTAGAAGTCTTTTGGAAAAAGCTGTTTCTTTTTGCTCTAATTTATTCTGCAAATTATTTATCTCGTTCCTTCTTCTTTTTTCCTCGTTCTTGGCGTCCTCAATGGTTTTTAAAGATTTATCCTGAGCTTTCAGAAGGATGTCCTTTTCCTTGGCTTTAGCCTCACTAACTATCTTTTCCGCTCTTTTTTCAGCACTGTCCACCTGAGAAGAAACCATTTTCCAACGCAAAAGATATCCCAAGAAAAAAACTCCCGCAGCTACAACCACATAAATAATATATTCCATATTTTTATGGTCTTGCTTTAGGAGTTATTTTTTAACGCAAATCAGAAAACAGCCAAACTATTGATTGGACTAATTTTGAAGTATTTCGTATTTTAATATATCAAGATTCATTATCAACAAAATTAACAGTAACTTTGGCCAATATTGCTCAAAAATTCCAAATCTCTCCTAAAACAAGCTCTTTTTTGCTTAATTATTATTCTTTCAAAACTATCCTAACACTGATTACAGATATTGTAAATAGTTCTAATTGCAGCTTCCGGCCGCGTCAGAAGATGCTTCTCCATAGCCGAATCCCGGTGAAGGAGTGGCGGTAGAAAGTTCTTCATTACATTCTTCCGGGGTTTCAGTGAAATTATTACAGACAGTGTCCAAAAGTCCTTGCGGGCTTCTTTTACCGGCCTTAACCTTTTTACCGTTTATGACCAAAGTTGGCGATCCGCTGACCCCATATTTCTCGACAGACTCTCCGTCCACATCAAAAGCCGGAAATCTTCCGCTTTTCCAAGTACTCTTATCAGCGAACTTCTCTTTGACCTTATACTCTTTGTCGGTCTCCTCGACACATTTATCTATTTTACCAGTATCAACATTGGCTTTAGCCAAGCAACCGGTACTTACACCCTTATCCAAAAAACATTCCAGGTAGGTCATCAACTTCTCTGGCTCTTCTTCTTGGATACAATACTGGGTCAATTGTTCATCTAACTCCTTTTCTCCGTGCATGGCGTATCCGCAGAATTTGAGATCGAAATCTATTTTATCACCCAAGGTATCCAAAACCGGCAACATGCCTTTCTCTATCTGGGTACCATAAGGACAATGGCTCATAACGAACAATTCAACCTTCGGCTTTTCCGCCTTGTTACCCTCCATATTATCTCCCTCAACGAAGAAATATTGGCCATCTTTGGAAATATATGACTCAAAAACTCCATTAGGAACTTTCACATTCAATCTATAAACAGTTCCTTTGTCCTCCACTTCACCAATGGTCAAAGGCGGACTTCCGGCTCGGCCATAAGTGTCATTAAGATACTTTTCCGCTTTAGCCTTAGCCTCCTCCGGGCCGATGGCGTCATCCAAGCTAAAAGTAGAATTCTCTTCTTGGCTCTTTCCACAACCGGAAACGATCAAGGCCAAAAAAAGGATCAAAATAATCGATTTTCTCATAATTTTGTAATTTTTATTAAGTTTTTATTAAGTGATCAAAGTTCTTTCATATTATCAAATAAGAACACCTCCGTCAAAGCAAGCAATATGCCAAAACCACGATAAAGAAAAAAAGTCAACATTGTAAGATCCGACAAAAAAATATACAATATGATTATATTATTAATCGCCTCATTGTTGCATTATTGAACTGCTTCATTGTTGTGCTATATAAAGACTATTATGTCATACGATACTATTATAATCGGATCCGGGCCGGCTGGAATGACTGCCGGGATCTACGCATCCAGACGCGAAATGAAAACCCTTCTTTTAGGAAGCCAGCTTGGCGGACAAATGATGTGGGCCTCGGAAATAGAGAATTATCCCGGATTTGCCAGCATCAAGAATTTCGAGCTGATCAATAAAATGAAGGAGCATACCGAAGCTTCCGGTGTTGAAATGAAAACCGAAAAGGTCAAACGTATAGAAAAAGAAGGGGATATATTCAAAGTCTACACTGAAAATGAAACCTATGAAGCTAAAACAGTGATCGCCTGCTTAGGCGCTTCCCCAAGAAGACTGGCCATTCCGGGCGAAGAAGAATTCAAAGGTAAAGGCGTTACCTACTGCGCCAATTGCGACGGTCCTTTCTATAAAGATAAGGTGGTGGCCGTAGTTGGCGGAGGCAATAGCGCCCTGGACGCCGCTGAAGTAATGGGTAAAATAGCCAAAAAGGTATACCTAATACATAGACGCGATGAATTCAAAGCTTTTGAAGCTTTGAAGAGTAAAGTAATGGAAAAGGATAATATAGAGTGCCTTCTAAGCTCAGAGGTAAAGGAAATAATGGGTGAAGGCAAGGTTAATAAGATAAAAGTTGTTAATAAAAAAAATGAAGAGGAAAAAGAAATAGAGATAGACGGCATTTTTATAGAGGTCGGACACATCGCCGAAGTGGACCTTATCAAGGACATGGTAAAAACCAACGATAGCAACGAAGTTGAAGTGGACGAAAAATGTGCCACCAAAACTCCAGGGCTTTACGCCGCCGGTGATATCACCCAAATACCTTACAAACAAATAACCATTGCCGCCGGCCAAGGCACCATCGCTGCTTTAGCCGCTTACCAGCATATTCAATTGAAAGAAGGTAAAGAAGCTAAGGTAATGGATCGCGGGCACCACTGAAAACAAATTACAAAGTTCAAATAGCAAATATCAAAACCGCCCCGCATCATTTTTGAAAAACTTTCCAAAAATGATGCGGGGCGATTTTTTTGAAAGAAGATTTTTAGATCGATCCTCCGTGATAATCAAGCCTGTAAACCTCTTCTCCATCATAAAAGATCCTCTCAACACCTACAAATGAACGAATATCGCCATCAGACCTATCTACATATTCAAATTTTTCTTCTTTGAAATTCACCGGCCCTCTAAAAGGCCGACTTTCCTCAACCAAACGCATCGCGCTTTTAAGAAAATTATATATTTCCTCTTTTGGCACGTTATCCGAATGGATCCTGCCGAAATAATTCATACCCCACACCCTTTTATCACCTTGCCAAACTATCTCCTCTCCCATAAAAGGACCAGAACCATAATATCGATCGCGATAAAAAAGATCACTGCTTTCAAAAGTGAGTTCTTTAGCGCCATCATCCAAAACTTTTTCATTCACCTCACCCTGACTGGCATAAGTGGCAACTTTAGCTTTAACAAGAAACTGACTCAGTTTCATAAAAAAATTTTAATTATATATAATTGCTCTTTAGGCGTTAGTCTACTGGCTGATGATCCAACAAAATAAAATACTTTTAGAAAGTGGGGAAACTTACGTCTCCCCATATTGGAAGTAATTAGCCTTTGGCCAAATTTCTTTGGTGGGCAACCTCCCTTCTGCGAAGAAGCTCAGTAAGGTACTTTTTTCTCTCTTGCTCCTTCATCTCGAACATTGCCGCAACGTTTATATCCAACGAATGATGAAATTCATCCTTGCGGATATAAAGACGATGCCACCAAAGCAGAATATGCTTGTTCCAAATGCGCCGTTTGACCTTGCCTAGAAACGATCTTACATCAAACCACCAGACATAAAGGACTATACGAAATTTTTCATGCCATTTCATAGCACATCCCTCCTTTGTTAGATTTTACGAACTTCCTAAAAATATTTTATTTTAAAAAACAATATTTCAAATAAACTTGTGTTTAGCGATCAGTTTGTTGCCCCGATCCCGCCTAAGCGGGTGGTAACAAATTTTGCATAATGTGGCGCTCTTGATCTGAAATGGACGGAGACCGAAGGAGCGAAGCGAAGAGAGAATAATGTACTAAAATAAAATGGAACAAAACGAAGGGATTTTAACGGATCTTATTTACTAAACGGAAATGGCTCGCTTAAACATTCTCTTACAAGAGTTTCATCTACACAAAAAGCAACCTGCCCATTTTCTTCTTTTACAGATCCTATTGATGTTGGAAGAATAAAGTACAATTTACCATCTTTAGATTTTTTATCTTTTTTCATGATCTCGATCAACTTATCAATATTCCCCTCATATCTTATGGGAAGACCTGCCTTTTTGATAAGTTCATTTTGTCTATCTAAAGAGGCTCTATCCAATAATCCTAATTTTAAAGAGACCAACCCTTCATAAACCATCCCCAACCCAACAGCTTCGCCATGTGGAATTCTATATTCTTCAGCATTTTCAATAGCATGTCCTATTGTATGCCCATAATTCAAAATTTTTCTTAACTCACTTTCTTTTTCATCTTGTTCAATGATTTCACCTTTGATCTCACATGCTCTTTTAACAGTTTTGTTGAAAAAGTTTACATCTCTTGAAGAACAATTTTCTTCCAAGGATCTAAATAGTTCAGCATCCCTTATCATGCCATATTTTATGATTTCTGCAAGACCATTTCTGATCTCTTGCTCAGGGAGGGGTTTTAATGTTCCAACATCAATTATTACAGCCTTTGGCTGATGGAAACTGCCAAATAGATTTTTCCCTTCAGGAATATCAACTGCTGTTTTTCCACCTATACTACTATCTACTTGAGCCAAAAGGGTTGTAGGAATTTGAATATAATTTATTCCCCTCATATAGAACGAAGCAACATAGCCGGTAATATCTCCAACAACACCTCCTCCAAGAGCTAAAAGAGTAGAATTCCTATCAATTCCTCTTCTTGCCAATTCTCTTCCTAAGTCTGTTGCGGTTTCGGGAGTTTTTGATCGTTCACCTGCGGGAAAATCTAATAACTCTGTTTCTAAACCTTGTTCTTTCAATGCTTTATTGAAGTCTTCACCATATAAGCTCCTCACATTTGAATCTGTTATAACAATATATTTATTTCCAAATCTGGAAAAATCAGTTTTTAGCAGATCTCCTATACAGATCTCAATATTGTAAGTTCTTTTCCCAAGATTTATTCTTACTTCTTTCATAATTTATATGATATTCATTATTATAAGAAAAATGTTTTTTGAATTGCGTATAGCATTGCGCTTAAGAGAAGTAAATCCGAAGGATTTATTTCCTCGAAGGGCGTAGCGGAGCGGAGTGCAACGAAACGAAGTCTTAATCACTGTTATGTTTGTCACGAAGTGACCAAGGGATAGGTGCAACCGATTTTTGCGAAGCAAAAAATCCCGCAGATTTTAGAAAAACCCACCCTATTCAATAAACTTAAAACGAGGAATTTCTTTTCCATCAACATTCTTAAGAAACATTGATTTTGGTCTTGCCCACAAAGCATTATTTCCAAATTCTTCAGAATCATAAAGTGCTTTGTAAATTACTAATTCTTCTAGTGATTCACTATGTCTTGCAAGACCAATAACTTCATATTGTTTTCCCTTGTAATGTTGGTATTTTCCGAGTTTTAATTTCGTCATAACATTATTTAAAAGTTAAATGTATATAAGTTTTGTTATAATGTAGGGCTTTTTCTGAATTGAGTTTAACGTTTCCCGATGAAGCGAAGTTTCAATTTTTTCTACATTATTAAAATTAATAAAGAAAAGAAAGGATTGAAATTTGGGTCGG
Organism: uncultured Gammaproteobacteria bacterium; assembly: GCA_964602485.1. Classification (GTDB taxonomy): domain Bacteria; phylum Patescibacteriota; class Patescibacteriia; order Patescibacteriales; family WJLG01; genus WJLG01. The sequence goes on from CAZRQU010000020.1 coordinate 7,755, forward strand.
AATCCCGTCATTCATTATTATCATTTATAAATAGAGAGCGGAATGCAGCCGCTTATCGCGGTGTTATGTGTTGTTCATTTTAGGACTTTTTTCATAGGCTGAATTTTTAGGCCTTTAAAGTTTCTGATACCGGTTGTTTTTTTATAGCCCAATTTTTTATAAAAGGGAATTGCGTAAACCGAAGAACTGATTTTTATCTCTTGAGATCCTCTTTTGGTGCATTCCTTTTCATACCTTTCAACTAATTTTCTGCCAACGTTTTTTTTGTGGCATTTTGCATTTACAAAAAGATTTACGAATCTATCCCTTCTCCCTCTGATCATCCCCACGATTTTATCATTTTGAGTTGCCACAAAAAATATTTCAGATTTAGAAAATTGTTTTTTAATTTTATCAAGGTCTTTTTTAGGATCAAATTTATATAAATATCTTTTCACTGCTTCTTTATCACCGTCTCTTGAATTAAAAAACTTGAAAGTATCATATACTAATTTTGCAGTTGAGAAGGTATCAGAAATTTTAAAGGCCCTTAGCTTAATCATGGATATTAGTTAAATTTTTTATATCGAACCTAAACTGAATTGCATATAATGCGACGCCCTTGATGCGAATATATTTCAAAAGCGACAATAGGAGCTTTTAGAAATATTTTTGCATAAGCTTATGTTTAGCGATCAGTTTGTTGTCCTGATCCCGCCTAAGCGGGAGAGGGCGACAAATTGGCGTATGACAAGCCTGGTAAGGGTGCCACATTATGCAAAATTTGGGTGCCCCTGAATGGAGCGAAGCGAAATGAACGGGGTGGCAACAAATTTTGCATAACGTTTGCGTGTATCTGATGTTTTTATCCCGATTAAACTGAATAAACACTGATTATTAGATACACGCTTTTTTAAGTACCCCACCCAAATCCTCATCTTATAAAGGGATGAAAATTTGGGCGGAGTCCCGCCATTCTTTATTAAATTTAATAATGAAAGGCGAGACGTAGCCAGATACACGCTGTTATGTGATGTAGTCAGAAATTTCTTTTCCTTATTATAATTTTTTGGCAATTTATTACTCTGTAAATGTATTCTTTACTCGTTTTGATTTAACGAAGTATGGAATCCATATCGCTCCGTAAACACTTGCATGAATAAAGGGCTTTATTGTTTCGTAATCCATTTCGTTAAACATAGATGCGATAAGAAAAGCTTGAATAAGATTGGCTAAAATTGAAGCTATCATTAAGTAAATAGTAAATTTTATTGCAGAGCGACGTTTTTTGAAGAAAAAAAACGCAACAATTATACCGGCAATTATCATAAGAATATCTATGGAGCCTGATAACCATAATTTTGGATCGCTAATTAGCTCGGGTGCAAAACTTTGGATCATACTAATCCCCATGAAAAATGTAATAGTGGCTTTAATTGGCGCTAACACAAGGCCGATTGCTGGAACAATGAGCCATCCTTTTATTCCAACTAATTTTTGTTTTGACTTTTCTTTTTTTAGTTTTATCTCTTCTCTTTCTTCTTGCTCTTTTTTATTTTTTTCGTTTTGTTTTTTATAATAATCATGCCAATCTTCTTTTTTTGTCATAAAATTTATAATTAATGTTTTAAAAAATCGCAAGTTATGCCGACCGTTGAAATAAATTGCCAAAAAAATCTTAAAAAATAATAAAAAAATTTCTGGCTATTTCACATAATGTGGCACCCTTGATCCGAAGTCAAAACAAAATGGAACGAAGTGGAATTTTGCTTTTGATTTTGGATAAGGGTTGTTATGCGACAGTTTGTTGCTCCGACTGAAAGGAGGGCGACAAATTGGCGTATGACAAGCCTGGTAAGGGTGCCACATTATGCAAAATTTGGGTGCCCCTGAATGGAGCGAAGCGAAATGAACGGGGTGGCAACAAATTTTGCATAACATCGGGATTATGAGAAGTTTCTGGAGCGAAGCGGAAGAAATTTGGGAAATTTGCGAGCCGAGCAAATTTCCTCATAAGCCCTGTTAAGTGACCCGAACGTAACGAAGTGAAGTGAGAGCGCAGCGTGGCTTGAGTAATTTTCAGGGGCGTTCTATCTAATGAGCGAATGCGATACATTAAGAACAAGAATAAAGGGGCAAAAGTTTAAAGATCTAATTTTGATAAGTCGCAAATAATTATTTCTTCTTTTTCCTTACTTGCTTCAACAATTAAACTTCCATCTTTGGAATACGCTGAACAACCACCTTCGCATTTTTCTCCCCAAGATGTTCCAACTCTATTTGTAACTAGAATAGGAATGTCTATTTGTTTTGCAACATTTTGCAAATAGTTTGGTCTCCACATTTCTCTATTGTTTGGGAAAAATACTATCTGGGGATTAAGTTGGTTTAATAATTTTAAACATCTTGGAGCGTTTGCATCAGCACAAATTATGCAAGAAGCTTTTAATCCTGCAATTTCAAATAAATCAGGTCCATTTCCGGGATCAAAATCAGACGGTTCATCTCTATGACGTCTAATTGCTTTTATTCTATCGGAAGTTGAATAGAGCCAAGTTTTTCTATATTTATAGATGTAATCATTTGGACCTAGAAAGACTTGGGTAATGTATCTGTTTATTCCGTCTTTTTCAATTAGACCAAAAGAGATGTAAGTATTTAATTCATTTGCTAATTTACCTATTTGCTTACATGCAGAGCCAGTAGGAACTTCTTGAGCGTATTTATCTACATCGCTAACATAATCAGTGAGCGTTCCTTCATGAAACATTATTATTTTAGCGCCTTTTTCTGCAGCATTTTTCGCGAACTCAATAATCTTCTTAAGATTTTTTTCTGGTTGTTCTTCAATTGTTGAAATTTGAATTAATGCGACTTTCATATATATTAGTTTATCTCGTGCTTATATAAAACTTTTGCCCCCCTTCACTTTTTAGCCCCTGAAAATTATTTCACTTAATGTGGCGCCCTTGATCCGAAGTCAAAACAAAATGGAACAAAGTGGAATTTTGCTTTTGATTTTGGATAAGGGTTGTTATGCGACAGTTTGTGGCGTGAACGATAGTGAACGACACAAATTGGCGTATGACAAGCCTGGTAGGGGTGCCACATTATGCAAAATTTGGGTACCTCCGAGACGAGCTTGCGAGTCGCAGGAGGTAGCAACAAATTTTGCATAACGTTTCGGCATATCTGATGTTTACCGTAGCGTAGCGAAGGCAAATATGAGTGGAGGCTTTTGTATAAAAGCCGTAACCAGATATGCCGTGTTATATGATGTGCCGTGCCTTACTCAATATCAATAATATCGTTAATAGTTTTTTGATCCACTTTAGATTTTTTGCCCCACAAGTCTTTACGCATTGCCACGACTGCCTTTGTGTAGGAATTATAGTCTTTCTTCCGCAAAAAATCTGCTAATGAATTTATGACCGCGTCGCTCATCATTACAATTCCGTGCAAAAATTCTGATTTTATCTCTTCTAAATAGTCCTCTTTAGTATTTAGGTCTGGCCTATGTTTTTGCACGAACCTAGTGCCATGCTTTTCAAATCTCAATACTGTTAGCATTTGAATAATTATGGCGCCATAGCGTGTGCGCTTCCATTCATGCTCTTCATTTTTAAGCTCTCTAGTGTGCTGAAATTTTGATTGGAAATAGGCCCCTAAAATACTACCGAAACCAACGGCAGTTAGAAGAGATAAAATTATTTGTAATGATGGGGTCATAAATTCATTTTAACGATAAGGCACGGCATTTCATATAATGTGGCGCCCTTGATCCGAAGTCAAAACAAAATGGAACGAAGTGAAATTTTGCTTTTGATTTTGGATAAGGGTTGTTATGCGACAGTTTGTGGCGTGAACGATAGTGAACGACACAAATTGGCGTATGACAAGCCTGGTAAGGGTGCCACATTATGCAAAATTTGGGTGCCCCTGAATGGAGCGAAGCGGAATGAACGGGGTGGCAACAAATTTTGCATAACGTTTCTGTGTATCTGAAGTTTTTATTTCTCTTCCTTGTTGTATATAAAAAAGAGAGAAATAAAAATTTGGGTGAGCAAGCGTTAAGAATTTTATTATTTTTTATTTTTTATAATCAAGATTCCAATAACAATCAATGTAAATCCAATAGAAATAAGAGTGATTGTGTGTTGGGTGTAGAAATAAGCCACCCCTGAAATTGACTCGCATCCAATTTTAGGTAAACACAGCCCATCAGATGTTTTGTAGGAAAAATTGACCACATTGTAAGACACTAACGAGGTGCCAATGATTGTTAAAATTTCTCCTAAATACTTTTTGATTGTTTTCATAGTTTTAAAAATAAAAAATAATAAAATTTAGCTTGCGAACCAGATACACAGTGTTAGGCGATGTAAATTTTTATTCTTTAACATTAAAAGCTTTTAGAAATAATGATTCGCTATATTTGCTTGGGTCTATACTTAGATCTTTACACATTTCCTTAAACAATGAAATCAATTTATCATTTGCGAGTGTCGTTTGTTTAGAGACAATTATTTCATGAAATTTATTCAATTTATTAAGCACCTCCTCTGAATCTTGAAAGACGACAAAAATTTCATTTAATGCTTTGGTAAAATGCTCACCTTTTAAATCATATCTATAACCAACAAACTGTTTTAAAGTATTTAATTTTTGTTGTCTTTTCTCTGCTCTTCGGTGGTAAGCAATAGAAATAATAACGCCTAAAGCGCCAGATATGAGTGATGAAATAATTGTTATCAAGACCCAAGCAAATTTTATTGATTCTGGTTCCATATTATAAAGAATAAAAATTTATTTCGC
>CAZRQU010000021.1:0-1393 GCA_964602485.1 uncultured Gammaproteobacteria bacterium
TTTACAAACAGCATAGTTGTTTTTTACCCGTGTCTACTAAACAGGTCCCAGTTCAATGGGACGGTCTTTTTGTTATTGTATTGTAATGTGAAGTTGACTAATATTAGCAAGAGATATTAGTTAACTATCTTAAGGGGTTCGGTGCCCCCAAGATAATTAAATATAGCATATATTTATAATTATGTCAATAGTTGATTGACATAATTTAATTTTAGTGGTATCAATATATGAAATTAGGTTCTTTATTCTCAAACATAATTCAAAGGAGCCAGTATGCCCAATGTAGAAGTTCGCGGTTTTGGCATAGGACCGATCGGTATCATTCGGGGTTTGTCAATGGCCAAAAAAGTGCGCCAAGCCCTAACTAATACGGCCGATCTGCAGGTAAGGAAGATAGGCCAAGAGGCTATTACTGATGTGATCCCTTCAAGTGCTCGTTTTTGCAAGGATGGGAAAAGGGCTCCGTACCTGCGGATAAACAATACTTCAGGTAAAGAGGAGAACGACATGATCCTTTTAGCCTTATCCAGGGCCGGTATCGGTTTGGATTGCGAGATCGCCCATCTAAAGGATTTCATTGAAGGTGAAAAAGTACTGCGTATAATAGAAGGTCATTGATCATTGTGGCCAAAAAGATATGACCGGGCTTGCTTGCGAGTTCGGTTTTTTAATTCACTTTGACGTTTACAGTTTTTTTGAAATAAGTTATAATATAAATAAGAAATAAAAAAACAAAAATAAAAAGCAAAGTCGCTTTAGAAGGAAGACAAAGATCGTTCAAGGAAGATGCACCTGCGCGACTTGGCATTAGTTCCCCAAAGAGTCACTATTTATGTTTCTAAAAGCCCGGCAAAACCGGGCTTTTACTTATATATTAGGTAAAAAAACATTAAAGAACCTTGATTTTTAGGATAGTATCGGTATAATGTAAGTGCTTTCTTCGGAGAGTTTTATTTTAATTCAAAAGAATAAATGATCTATGATCACTATCAAAGAAGCACAAGACCTAATAAAAGAATTCGATAAAATAAGAAATTGGGATAATTTTTATCCCTTGGAAGTCTTCGCCAACATAAACAAGGAGATAGGGGAGATATGGAAGACTTTGGCCTGGGAAGATAATGATAAAAAAGAAGAGATAGCCAAAGAGAATAAACAGAAGATAGAAAACGATATCGGCGATCTGCTTTTTCTTGCCTTGAGATTGGCCAATCAATTTAATGTTGACACTGAAAGAGGATTGAGAAATTCATTAAAAGACCTTAAAAAAAGATTCCCCATAGATTCAGAGGAAAACGAAAAAAAGAAAATAGAAACACTCCTCAAAAAGATAAGCTAGTAATAATACCTCCTTCAACAAGGAGGTATTATTTTAGATCATTGATCCTTATTT
>CAZRQU010000021.1:1493-12505 GCA_964602485.1 uncultured Gammaproteobacteria bacterium
AAAGTTGATTGTTTGCCTGTTTAAAGGTAAAATTCAAGTATGAGGTCAGAAAAGCTTAAAAAAATTTTGGCGCTTCTGGTTCTGGGCGCGACCTCCCTTGTTTTTCAGATAATATTGATCAGAGAGCTCATAACCAGCTTCTACGGCAACGAGCTGTTCATAAGTTTGGTTTTGGCTTTTTGGCTTATCAGTACAGGCTTTGGCAGCCTGTTTTTTGCTGAGATAATAAGTGAACGCTTTAAAGGAAGATCGGTGTTTTTCTATTCCTTGGCGCCTTTTGTGTTCTTCTTGAGCCTGATGTTGGCTCGTTTATCCAGAATGGTCCTAGGTGGCGGGGGAGTGATGCCCAATCTGATATTGGCCTCCCTTTGGGCTCTGGCAGTCGTCTTTCCTTTGGGGGTGGTGGTTGGTGCTTTGTTCGTTTTTTTGGCTGGAGGGTTGTCTTTCAAGAAAGAGCAAAGCGTGAGCCTGGCCTATGTAGCCGAAAGTTTAGGGTTCTTTATTGGAGCTTTGGTCTTTGACCTTTTTTTGTTCAGGTTTTCCGGCCTGGAAGTGGTTTTATTGGCAGCTTCTTTAATATTTTTGACCTTGGCTATCTTTCGATCAAAGAATTTGAAATTGACATTTTTGTTCTTGGCGATCTTTATTGTTTCAATATTTCTCTTTGTTAAGTCTGAGCCTTTAGATCGCAAGCTCGACAGCTGGCGCTACCCCGGGTCGGATCTGATCATTTCCTCCAATACGAGATATGGGTCTGTGCAAACGGTTCGATCTTCGAATGGGATCGATCTCTATCAGAACGGAAATCTTTCCGATAGATTCCCCAACACTTTTCATAATGAATCAATGGTTCACCTGCCAATGGCGGCGATTAAGGAGCTTAAGCAGGTTCTGGTCATTGGCAATGCTTTTACAGGCATAATAGATGAACTTGAAAAATATTCGCCAAAGAAGATAAGTTACCTGGAAATGGATAAAGAATATATAAACCAGGCGCAAAGAGCAGGTTTTGATATTCCTTCCAATGTTGAGGTTATAAACGAAGATTTTAATGATCTTTTGCAGGGAAGTGATGAAATTTTCGATCTGATCATTGTAAATCATTCTGATCCGGTAACATTGAGCGATAATCGCTATTTTACGGATGAATTCTTCGCTTTGGCCTCTGAACATCTTTCTTTAGAGGGTATTCTTTGCTTGAAATTAAACACTGCCCCAAAGCTTTCTGCCAGCACCTTAGAAGAGATAATGGGCACTACCTACGCAACTCTTAAAAGAGCCTTTGATTGGGTTATGCCCTTGCCTGAGGATAATATCGTCTTCTTAGCTAGCCGTAAGAACGACGTGATCATAGATTGGAAGGCTGTATACGATCGGGATAAGACGCTTGCCCTTAACAATGAATACCTAACCCCAGATCTTATAAAATGGCGTTTTTATAGCGACCGTACTGAAGAGGCCCACTTGGGTCTATCTGCTGATCCAGGCAAAGTGAACTCCTACTTTAAGCCAACTCTTTTTTACCAACAGTTGGTTTTCTTCTTAGGTGATTCCAAGGCCGGGAATTTTTTCGGCTGGCTGATCTTCTTTTTCGTTATTCTTTTTGGTCTGGCCTTGTGGCTGGTCCGCGGACGTGGCAAAGACAAGATACTTTTACTATCCATTTCCGCAGCCGTAGAATTCTCTTTACTCGCCTTCGAAGTGATGCTGATCATGATATTCCAAGCCTATCACGGTTACATTTACGGCCAGCTTAGCTTAATGATATCTTTAGTTCTCTTAGGGATCGCGGCCGGCAGTCTTTTGTCTTGCCGGCTTTTGCAGAAGATAGAGCCTGTTAGACTTTTGCGTCTGTCCACTTTTTTCATATTCTTGTGTTTTTCCGCTTTCTTGTTCTTAGTTTGGGGTTTTGAATATCTTTTAGGATCAGTTCACGTCTATCTACTTTCCAGTTTTGCTATATCTTTGGCTGTCGGCACTAAATTTCCGGTAATAAATAAGCTTTATCTAAAAGAAGGCTCCCGCTTGGGAGCCATTTATGGTATAGATCTTTTTGGAGCCTCTATCGGGGCTTTAGCTGCCAGTATAGTGATAATACCGATGTTCGGAGTAGTTTCCGGTTTGCTTTTTTTGTCGCTCTTGTGTTTGGCCGCTTTTTCCATCTCGCTTGATATAGACTAAAAACACCTTTATTGTATTATTTCAAAATCCTCATAGGTCTTGGTTGTTTGTTCAAAAGAGTGGTCGACTTTTTCCACTGAAGCTGATGGCGGTCCTTGGCGACACCAAGACAATAATTCTCTTAACTTTTCTTCATCTCCTTGAGCTTCAACACTAACAGAGCCATCCGGCTCATTCTTTACCCAACCGGACAGTCCCAGCTTTAAAGCTTTTTTTTTGGTGGAAACTCGAAAAAACACTCCTTGGACCACCCCTTTTATGTTTATGGATATATGATGCATATATCCATTTTATCATAGAGGGACTTTTGTTGACAAAAAATATATTTCGTGTTATTAAGAACAGAAAACCAAGCACCTTAACCTTAAATTTTATCAAGGAGGAAGCCAATGGAATCATATCAGGTCAATGATGTTGCCAGGAAGTATGTCGAGCTTGACCCAGATGAAGCAGTTACTGCCGAAGAGGTCTTTGCTTACGCTCGCGACCATGAAGCAATAGTGGTCGCAGACGACAAGGAAGAGGTTCTGATATCTTTTGACGGATCCTTGCGACTGCTTTCGCTCAAGGAGTTGAGAGAAAGGCTTGATCCTTTTACCAAGGAATAGGGATACTTTTTCACCGCCCTGGACCCGTTAATTTTTTGCGGGTCTTTTTATTTTAATATTAGATAATTATTTACATAGAAAGCTTCAATGCTTTGGTTGGATGCCGATGTATCCCGCCCTCTTTTTAAGGATTTCGACTCATGAAGCAGTTGACTATTGACAAAAGTTGATATTTTTTATAGATTTAGATCACAAAGTCCGCCTCCAGTTTGACTAGTTAACGGTCTTTTCCGGAGGCACTGAGAGTATTTTGTGGCTTTCTTCTTCTCTTGGTGCTTTCACACCTCCTTTTGTTTGAGTGAAATGAACGAAACCGAGAACGGTCGGACGAACAACGCGACAAGCGAAGCGGGTTCGGAGGCGGTCATCAAAGGGTCTTTTCGTTTGCCAATATGTGCAAACGGAGAGGCCCTATTTTTTTTATTTATCATCAGCCTTATATTTGCTATAATAAGAGCATGGGGATAAAGAAAAAAAATAAGAAATTCAAACCTAAACGCATCGGTATAGATGCCCGTTTTTATGGACCTTTAGGCAAAGGCTTGGGCCGTTATATTCAAGAAGTAGTTGATAATGTTGTTGATCTGGATCAAGAAAATGAATATGTGATATTTTTGAATAAAGATAATTACGATGAGTTCGAAACTAAGGACCCCAGGATCAAGAAAGTTAAGGTTGACTTGCGTTGGTATACTTTGGTAGAGCAGATATTCTTTCCTTTTATCATAGCCAAACAAAAATTGGACCTGATACATTTTCCTCATTTTAATGTACCGGTTTTCACCCCGGTCAAGTTCGTGGTCACCATCCATGATCTGATCCTAACAAAATTTCCAACTGTCCGTGCTTCGACCTTATCTCCTTGGCTGTATCATATAAAGAACTTTTTTTATAAGTTGGTTATAAGGGTGGCTGTTTTTAGGGCTCGCAAAGTGATCGCGGTCTCGGAGTTCACTAAAAAGGATGTAATAGAGCAGTTTGGCATAAACCCTGAGAAAGTGGTGGTGACCTTGGAAGGGGTGGCTGACCTAGCCAAGGGCAGGGATCAAAGGTTTGTATCTAAACTGGATGACAAGGAAACACTTTTAGGGTATAATATAGAGGGAGACTTCTTACTTTATGTGGGCAACGCTTACCCGCATAAGAATTTGGAATCCTTGATAAAGGTTTTTTCCGAACTATTAAAGGATAAACCTGATTTTCGTTTAGTTTTGGTGGGCAAAGAAGATTATTTTTATAAACACATAAAGGGCTTTGCCAAAGAAAAAGGTCTATGGGATCCCGAGGATAGATCCAGCCCGGTGATATTTACCGGCTATGTACCGGACAGTAAGCTGGAGGTGCTTTACAAGAAGGCTAAAGGCTATGTTTTCCCCAGTCTTTACGAGGGGTTTGGATTACCGCCTTTGGAAGCAATGACCAAGGGTTGTCCGGTGATAAGTTCCAAAGTATCCAGTATGCCGGAAATTTTGGGCAAGGCAGCTTATTATTTCGACCCAAACGATAAGACAGACATGCTGTCCAAGTTGCAAGAGTTCATAGAAGATGAAGAATTGAGAAAAGAATTAGTAGCCAGGGGATCTAGTCAAATAAAGATATACGATTGGCAAAAAACCGCCCAAAAAACATTGGATATATATAAAAAAGTCTTAAAAAATGGCTGAAGACAAAGAAAAATATTCCCACTTGGTGATCGATCTGAAAAGATTGTCCCAAGAAAAAGCAAGAGAAGGCGCGATCAAGATCGAAGCCGAACCAAAAAAGGAAAAAGTGTCCTTTCTGACAAGAATGGAGGCTTTTTTTACTTCTAAAAACAAAAAGGAGAAAGGGATAAATTTTTTGGATGAAGAGAGTCTGTATGACGAACAAGAAGAAGAGATAGCTTATGCCAGTGAGGAATTCGATCCGGAATCAGCTGAAAGTTTGGCCAAAGCCTTTGAAATAGATGATAAGAAAAAGAGAAAGAGAAAAAGCAAAGCGAGTTTCGGGTTCAAGGATATTTTTTCTTTGCCTTATAGGACGGTATGGCTGGTTGTCTTTTTTGTTAGATTCGTTTGGTTCTTCTTTGCCAGAATAGCTTCTTTATTAAGCAGGGAGTTGCGTGAGCTGACCAGGCCTAAGTTCGGGAAAGTCGACAATTACGATCAAGCTAGATTCTTTGCTCGCTTGTTCAATTTTCCCAAAGCGCTCATCAGAGGCCTTGGTGATATTTTGGGTTCAGGAGCAGATGAGGAGATGTTCCAGGAAAGGATGCTTTTTAAGCAAGCGGTAAAAAAAGAGATCTCTCCGGCTAAGCAAGCCCTGTCTTTTGCTTGCCTGGTTTTGGTTTTAATATTACCTTTCAAGGCTTTTAGTTATTATCAGGCCATTAAGGTCGATAACCTTAAGGGCAAAGTGATGGGAGCGGCCGATGAAGCGGTCAATGAGCTAAAGACTGCCGGGTCTTCCTTGTCTGACAAAAAGATGTCATCTGCTTCTTTAAGTTTTTCACGAGCCGGTGATAATTTCAGGCAAGCCAGGCAACAAGTGGAAGCTATTGATGATATTGTTCTTAAATTAGCTAAATTTTCACCAAATAAAAAGGATAGATTAGCCGCCATAAGCAAAGAGGTGCTGGAATTAGGGGAGCTAGCTTCCGACCTTGGCACCAATCTAAGCATGGCTTTTGACGGTTTTGTGGACAAAGAAGAAGACGCGGACCTAACAGACGTCGTGGATAGGTTCTTGAAGTATGAAAGAAAAGCTCTAGACAACTCCGTTCGTATAAATGAGATCATCTCCGAGATAGATATGGATGTTTTGCCTAAGCAATACAAGGAAATGTTCATTATCTTGAAAGAGAAATCAAGTGATCTGGAATTGGTACTAACCGAGATATCGGAGTTAACTGAACAGGTTAGATCTTTTTTAGGATTTGAGAAAGACAAGAGATACCTGATCCTTTTCCAAAACAATAATGAAATGAGAGCCACAGGCGGTTTTATCGGTAGTTTTGCCCAAGCTAATTTCTCTAAAGGCAAGATAGAGGACATAAAAATTCCGGGCGGGGGTAGTTATGACACTGAAGGCGGACTTTTAACCCAGATAGCCTCTCCAAAACCCTTGCATCTAGTGGACCCGATGTGGCATTTTTGGGATGCTAATTGGTGGCCTGATTGGGAAAAGAGCGCCAAAAAGCTCGCTTGGTTCTATGAAAAAAGCGGAGGCCCGACCGTAGACGGAGCCATTGCTCTAACCCCTACGGTCTTGGAAAGGATATTGAGAATAACCGGCCCAATAGATATGAGCCAGGAGTATGGATTGATAATGAATGCTGATAATTTTTGGATCAACATTCGCGATATAATAGAGAAAGAGAAACTTGAAGATCAAAAAGTCCCGAGCGAAGTAGCCGAAAATAAACCAAAGAAAGTAGTAGGAGCCTTTTTTGAAAGATTAATGGAAGAGTTGCCTAAACATTTGAATAAAGAATCCATAATCTCCTTTTTAGGTGTTATGGAGAGAAGTCTTGAGGAGAAACATATACTTTTCTATTTCAAAGACCAGGAGCTTCAAGAAGAGGTAGAAAAAAGAGGTTGGGGCGGAAAGATCAAGGAAACCAGTAAGGATTATTTAATGGTGGTTAACACTAACATAGCCGGAGGCAAGAGCGATCGACGTATGCGCCAGGAAATAGAGCATACTGCGGAAATAAAACCTGACGGCAGTATAGTTAATACCCTTATAATAAAAAGGGATCATACCGGCAAAAAGGACGAGCCGTATTATGGCGTTCGCAATGTCAATTGGATGAGGATATACGTGCCTAAAGGGTCCAAACTTTTGGAAGCAGCCGGTTTCCGAGGTCCGGATCCCATATATTTTGAAGAACCGGAAGAAGATTGGGATCAAGACCCGGATGTTTTGGCCGAGGAGACCGGAATGTATATAGATAAAGAAAGTCAGAATACTTACGTGTATGAAGAAAGTGGAAAGACGGTTTTTGCTAATTGGTCCATGATAGACCCGGGAGAAAACCGAGAGATGTATATCAGATACGAGTTGCCTTTCAAATTCAAGGAGAAAGAAAAAGATATCGAGGAGAAGAGTCGAATAAAAGAAGTGCTTAACAAGATAATGAAAGTGGAGAAAAAAGCGCTTTACCCTTATTCTATAATGATCCAAAAACAGCCGGGGGACCGAAACACTACCATTGATTCCAATTTGAAGATATCAGACGAATTCTCAGCTGTTTGGAATTATCCCCAAACCATAGATATGGATGATAGCGGTTGGCAGGTAAGGGATGAGTTGAATGATGATAAATATTGGGCCTTGATAATGGAAAGGACCCCAAAAATAGAATCATAAAAATATGTCTAAAAAGAAAAAACAAAACAAAAATTCAGATGATTTCGAAAAAGACATAATTCTAGACAAGGAAAAATATCAACGCTTGCGAGAAGAAGGCGAGGAAAGAGATGAGAATATAGAAGAAAGTTTGTCAGAGATATACCGAAATGAAAAAGGGGAGATGATAGATGTTGATCATTTGAACATCAAGAAAAAGCGGGGAGTGATATTTTGGTTCTTGAATTTCTTGTTCGTAGGCTTGATATTGATAGTTTTATCACTAGGAGCTTATTACTATATATACAATAGCGGAACAGATTCTACCGCTGTCGATCTTATTATAGAGTCAAAAGAGAAAGTGAATGCCAACGAGGAGTTCGTTTATAAACTTAAATACAGAAATCTTTCCAGTGTGGCTTTGACCAATGTTAGAGTAAACGTTAATTATCCTGAGGATTTTGTATTCCAAGAAGCTGATCCGGCACCGACCGAAGATAAAAATGTTTGGAATTTAGGCAGAATATCTCCCAGAGATTGGGGAGAGATAAATATCAAGGGTAAGATGATAGGTAAACAAAGGTCTTCAGGTATGTTGTTCGCTGAAATGGACTATACGCCCGAGAATTTTTCCTCGGAATTCAAAAAAGAGGCCTCTTTCAGTACTTCTATAAAAGGTGTGGGGTTTTCAGCTGATTTCAACTATCCTACCAGTGTTTTGGTTGGAGAGGAAAATGAGATACTTATAACTTTGGATTCACATGAGGATAATTTCTTTGATAGGTTCGAAATGGAATTCGAGAAAGACCCTAATGTAAGAATATTAGGGTTGGAGAAAGAGGATGGTTCTGAAATATCTTTAGAAGAAACTCCTGACGCTTCTTGGATAATATCCAATTTCGGCCAAGAGGAAGAATTGACTTTGAAATATAAGGTAGTAGAGAAGAAGACCGACAATGAGAATATGAATTTTAAGTTCAGTTATACTGGCGAGGATGGTGAAAAGATAATTTTCTTTGAAAAGAGCTTGGAGTTCGAAGCCATGAAGAGCGACCTTAATCTTACTTTGATAGTCAATGGTTCACAAAAGAATGAACCGGTTGATTTTGGCCAAACTTTGAATTATTCCATTGTTTATTCCAATCGGGGCGAGGCAGCTATGGGCGACGTCGTTATAATGGCGGTTCTAGAGAGTGATTTTCTTGATTGGACAACTCTTGAGAATCCGGACAAAGGCCGAGAAAGAGGTAATACTATAACTTGGACCAAAGATGAAATACCATCACTTGAGAAGATAGAAATAGGCGACGAGGGTGCCATAGATTTTTCTATTGACGTCGCATCCTTTAGGGAAAGTGATCTGGGGGGTGCTTTTGAGATAAAAAGTTTTGCCCAGTATGATATCGGCTCTCTGGAAAGGCCGGGAGATATTTCGACCTCCACCGAGGAGATAGAGGACGACAAGAGCAATACGATAATCAATGAGATAAATAGCGATCTTAGTTTAGATGAGGAAGTCAGGTATTTCAATGAGGATAATATGCCGGTCGGCACCGGGCCTTTGCCTCCGCAAGTAGGAGAGGAAACTACTTTTAAAGTGTACTGGACCCTTAACAATAACTTGCACGAGCTCAATGATCTGCAAGTGGAAATGGAACTGCCTGATTATGTAGAGTGGGACGAGAAGAATCGCACTTCTGTAGGTAGTGTCGCTTATAATAAGGCAGATCATAAGGTTGTTTGGCAGATAGGGCGCCTGCCTATAACGGTTTATCGGGCCGATGCCGAGTTTAGCATCAGTATAAGCCCTGAAGAAGGTGATAAGAACAAGGTTATCGTATTGACCGATGGCTCCGTTGTTAGTGCCAAAGATGTGGATACCGGAGCCAGGATAGAGGAAGAGACCATACCTAAAACCACTAAACTGGAAGACGATGACATAGCCAGCATGTCCAGTGACGGTCGGGTCAGATAAAAATGATGAATATATAATTTATATAAAAATATATGGTAAAAATAAAACGAGTTGCCAAATTTTCTATCTTACTTTTTTGTTTTATGGCCTTAAGTGGAATGATCATAATAAAGGCAACGGCCCAGACGCCTGATCAGACCGACGCCATTGCTGTGCGTGTGATACCGAACCCGGAACATTATTCGCCAATGCAGTGGTATCAGAAACAAGGGTATTCAGGCAGTCCCAGCCCAACTACGGTTGATGGCTACCCGGCTGTCCGGGACGGACGAACTGTTTATGTGAATGTGGCCAATAGTAGCGGAGGTAATCTCTACACCAACATTTACCTGATCTCCTACACTCAAGAGGGGACCTCAGAGACCACTCAGATATTCGATCAGATGCTGGACCACTGGCGCTTCAACACTAATATGACAGAGGTTGGGACCTGTTTCGGTCAGGACAATGAAGAGGAAAGATGCTTGTCCGACGATGATTGTTCCGGTGGCGGCTATTGCGACAGCGAAAAGGCCAAGCTGGCCCGAGACACCAGGAGACTAGGGGATATCGTCTATCTAAGGGAAGCTATCAATAGCTACAAGAGCCGCAAAGGCAAGTTCCCGGAACTGCAGTCCGGCACCTATCTGCCCGGAAGAACTATTTCCACTTGGCCTTCTTGGCAAAAGGAATTCTCTTCCGAACTAGGGATAGATGTTCCAACCGATCCCGTTAACAAATTGGGTGTCTGCGATCCGGAGGACGACGACTATGATCCGGAAACCTGTTGGGATGACGAAAATAATGAATTTGCTGATCCTGATACTAGCAATAATGATCTGGACCTGCCTCCCGGTTCCAACGCTTTGGTATATGAGGTTAAGGACGAGGGGCAAAGCTACAATATGTGCGGATATATGGAATCCGGATTGGTCGCCCAGCTGGGTGGAGAATTCGGCAGTTGTACGGAAAGCACCAGGGGCAATGATGCTCCGAAGATTGATTGCGGCACCTTGCTTGGTTTCGTGGGTGAGCCATTCGAGGGCTATGTGAGCGCCTCTGATCCTAATAATGATCCAGTGGATATTACTATTAGCGGCCTAAGCTCCGGCTTTAACACCGAGGATGAGCCTTCCAAGGGTCGGGTTAGGATCTATAATACCGGTCCCAGTAAGGGGGAATACAACTTCACGGTCACGGCCGAGGATACCTACGGCGCCGAAGACAGTCGACAATGTAAGATAATGATAGAGGATGAGGAATTCATAGTCTATCCGATACCAGATCAAGACAATTTGGTCGGCCGCGAATTCGGGTTTACTGTCTATGCCAATCATTCCAAAAAGGATTATGCCGGCATAGATTTTGATTTTAATGTGAGCAATAGTTCCTATCCGCTGGGTTGCTACACAATGGATGAGCTTTTAGATGGTCGGGTCAAATGCGAGGTCAAAGGGACGATAGGTGAACCGGTCGACCTTAATGTGACCGTTTCCGCAGAGAATGGCAGCGGAGATGATTCCACTGAACAAAGTTTTAGGCTCAATATATACAACGAACCACCGGTTATCACCGAACCTCTAAGCTGTGATACTAATATGAGGGTGGGGCAGGGATATTCAGATTGTTTGGTAAGCGCTACCGATCCTAATGGCCATAACATAACTGAATGGAATTTGACTCAAAGACCGCCAGGAATAGAGATAGCGCCTGAAGAAAACGGCCAAGGACGTATTTATGGCGATGTTACGACTGCCGGTATTCATACCGTATCCTTCACGGCCCAGGATCAGTATGGTTTAGATAGTGATTCGGCTAGTTTTGAGCTGTCGGTCAACACCTATTGCGGGGATGGCGAGAAGCAAAGTCCAAATATGGAAGGAAAGAATGGTCCCGGCAACGACGGCTACGAAGACTGCGACAATGGCGACGGTGTGCCT
>CAZRQU010000022.1:0-9732 GCA_964602485.1 uncultured Gammaproteobacteria bacterium
GGGTTGTCATCCTGAGGAGCCCGCGGAAGCGGGAGACGAAGGATCTGTATTGGGTAATTGGTGATTAGTGATTGGTAATTAATGATTGGTAATTTGGAATATAGTATTCAGTATTCAGTATGGGGTATTCAGGTTTGTCATCTTTAAAGTAACCTGTAATTGGTTATTTAGTGCTTAGAATTAAAAATTAGGACTTATTTTAAAAATTCAAAAATTCAAAAATTAATTCGCGTTATGCGAACCAGCCAATTGTCCACAAGCCGCTTTTATATCCCGACCGAACTTATATCGCTGAACTACTTCCAAGCCGTGTCCTTCCAATATATCTTTGAATTTCTTTATTCTAGAAGCATCAGAAGGTTGATATTTACCGGTTTGGTTATAAGAGATCAAGTTGACGGCAAAAGGACCTGAAAGACCATTCTTCAAAAGATGAGCCAACTCATGGGCTTGTTCATTCTTATCATTGACCTTTTTCAGCATTATATACTCTATCAACACCTTGCGGTTTGTCTTCTGCAAATAAGAAGCGACGGAACGCATAAGCGTCTTTAAAGGATAAACTCGGCTTATCGGCATCAACTTATTCCTTAAATGATCATTGGAAGCATGGAATGAAACAGCTAAATTTACCTGCAATGGATCAGAGGCTAATTTATTGATCCCTTCCACTAGCCCAACAGTTGAAATGGACATACGACGAGCGCCTATGTTCATTGTTTCTTTATCATTCAAAAAACGAACAGCCTTCATTGATTCATCATAATTATCAAAGGGTTCACCCATGCCCATAAGAACAACGTTGGTCACGCCTGTTTTCTTGCTTTTCAAATATCTGGCAAAGACCAAAACCTGCTCCACTATCTCCTGATAACTAAGACCTCTTGAAAATCCCATTTTCCCGGTCAAACAAAAATCACAACCCATTTTACAACCGGCTTGAGTGGAAACGCAAACAGTATTCCGGCCATCTTTATGGCGCATAAGGACCGTTTCCACCTTGGTATCACCAAGATCAACAAGAGCTTTGGCACTATTTCCATCCTTGGCCTCGCTGATATCGGCATCTATCGTCAAAGGCGCCTCTTTGCCAAGACTCTCTCGCAAATTTTTAGGCAAAACACTTACCTCTTCCCAACTGCCGGCCAGATCATGAAATATTGCCTTATAGACCTGTCTCATTCTAAAAGCCGGGCAAGAAGCCATTGCGTCTTTTATCTTATCTATATTCATATTCTCAAAAGAGCCCTTTTGAAGGGCTCTTATATTTTGATCATTTTATCAATTCTACCTCTTCTATGGAAACTTCTTGCAGAGGATTGTCCCGACTGTCGACTTCCAAGCCTTCTATCTTCTCCACCGTATCCATGCCCTCTACCACTTTTCCAAAATTCGTATGCTTGCCGTCAAGCCAGGAAGTGGCTTCGGCAGTAACAATGAAAAATTGGGATCCATTAGTGTTCGGACCGCTGTTAGCCATTGCTAAATTTCCTTTGGTAAGAGGAATGTCATTGAATTCATCGGCAAATTGATAACCGGGTCCTCCGCGTCCATCATTACTCCTGTCATCATCCTTAGAAAGAGGGTCTCCACCCTGGATCATAAAATCCTCTATGACCCTATGGAATTTGGTACCGGCATAAAACCCTTTCTTGGCCAAATTCATAAAATTATTTACGGTTATCGGAGATTCTTCTTCAAAAAATTCTACTTTTATGTCCCCTAAGCTGGTTTTGATGACAGCGTATTTGTACTCAGCTGCCAGATCCTCATGGCCGGCTTTTTCCAAATATCTTTTAGCAAAAGGAGTTTCTTCTTTTTTATCCATACTCTTCTCTTCTTCCTCCTGCCCTGGGACCACATCCCTATATTCGGTCATCTCATTTTTGGCCAATGGTCCGGAACAAGCAGATAAGAATAAAATAGTTAATATTAAACTAATGGTCTTTTTCCTCATCTTTTATCTTTCATTCAATATAGAATATAAAAATATAACATATTCTATGTTGAATATTTTTTATTTATTTTATATTTAAAATATCTTTTCCCATAATTCAACCAGCTTCCCGGTATATTTGGAAACGTCTTTTATCGTTACTACCAATATTAAAAGCAAAAGCAACAAGAATCCGGTATTATGTATCATTCCTTCCACTTCTCTTTTTACGGGAGAGCCTTTTATCTTCTCTATTAAAAGAAAGATCACTCGCCCACCATCAAGTGCCGGTAGAGGCAAGAAGTTTATTACAGCTAAATTAACCGAAAGAAGCGCAGTGAACTGCAAAAGATAAACAAATCCCATTTCCGCAAACCTTCCGGCCATCACAGCTATACCAACCGGTCCGGAAACCCCGGCAGGTACGCCTTGACCGACGAACAGTCCTTTTATCAGATCGTAAAAGGCAACAATTATCATCCAAACCATGATTATAGCTGTTTTAAAGCCTTTCCAAACCGACAAATACCACGGATAGCGAACTAATCCGGTATTAACTATCGCAATTCCTATCTTACCTTTTCCCTCCTCATCGGCCTGCGGAACTATCTCTTTCTCCATTACTTCGCTCCCTCTCCTTATCTCATAACGCAAAGTTGTCCCGGCATTAGGAGCGGTCAATTCCTGAAGTTCAGTATCAGAATCGATCTTAACATCATTGACGCTCAAGATCACATCTGCCACCTTAAGCTCTGCTTTCTCGGCCGGACTGCCTTTTAAAACCTCGGCTACCTGAACCTTCTCTTCCCTGACTATGGCTCGCTGGTCCACATCATCTATACTCTGGGGCAAACCGAACATAAAACCGACAGAGAACAAAACAGCTGCCAAAACCACATTCATTATAACTCCGGCCGACATGATAATGGCTCTTTGCCAGATCGGCTTGCTGTTCACATTGTCATTGGCACCGGTATCCTCTCCGTCTTGCCCTTCTATATTAACGAACCCGCCTATGGGCAGCCAATTTATCGAATAGATAGTATCCGCTGCATCCGTTACCTCTTTATTCCCTTTGACCTTTTTCCACTTACCATCCTTACTTTTATAAAAACCAAAAGCTCTGGGCGGAAGACCAAAGCCGAACTCATGAGCCTTGACCCCAAAAAGACGCGCAGTTGAAAAATGCCCGAACTCATGAACGAACACTAAAAGGGATAAGACTATTATGAATGATACTATTGTTATGAACATTATTGAGTAATTTTAAATTTGAAATTATTAATTTTTAAACAATTTTTAATTTTATAATTTTAAATTGTTTTCAAATTTCAAATTAAAAATTTTAAATTATTAAACGGTCATAATATCCTCTTCTTTTTTATCTCTGATCTCTTTCAGTTGATCGTTCATTTTCTTCACCTCTTCATCCAGTTCTTCCAAATATTTATATTTGTCATCCTCGGCTATTTCCTTTTCCTTTTCCGCTTTTTCTATCTCCTCTTTAACTTCATCTCTTACCTGGCGGATAGTTATTCTGGCCTGCTCCATCTTTTCATTAAGCTTCTTTACCAGCTCTTTCCTGTTCTCCTCGGTCATTTGCGGAACATTCAACCTTATTTTATCTCCTTCATTAACAACTCCAACTCCCAAGTCGGCCTCAACTATGGCCTTTTCCAGATCCTTGATTATATTCTTATCCCAAGGAGCTACTATCAAACTTTTAGCATCAGACACGGTAATGTTGCCAACCGCATTTACCGGATTCATAACTCCGTAAGCCGGCACCTGGACGGATTCCAATAAAGCCGGGTTGGCTCTGCCGGTACGCAAATTGGAAATATCCTTTTTGAAAAAATCCAAAGCTTTATCGAATTCCTCCTTTTTTTCTTGTATAAATTGATTCATATGGCTTGTTTTATTTAATAGCTATTAATAACAATTCTTCTTACTTTTATCTTCTCATTTACTTCCTTTAACTGTAAGATAGACTATATCAGAATTATCCGGACTAACCAATAGGTCGCGGCCCGACCTGGAAGAAGGTAAATTCACAGTGGTCCAACTATCCCCATTATCAACAGATCGATAGAAGGTAGTGTCGGTAACATAACATATCTCACGAGAGTCAGGGCCGATAGCCAAGGCGTTTATAGTGGAATCCTTTTCCGGGGTCAACAATTCCACTCTTTCCCAAGTCTCGCCGTTATTATAAGTACGCAACAATCCATAAGTAGTAGCCATTAACATCTTCCCCTCTTCATCACTGGCGATCACCAGGTCCCTGAAACGCTTGCTATTCTTAAAATCTTCCAAATTCTCTTCCAAGTCAGTCCAGGTCATTCCGGCATCCATTGAACGAGCAGTCCCTCTCCTTTCAGTAGAAACGAAGATCGTCCGGCTGTCAAAAGGACTGATGGTTATCTTGACCACATCATCCTTGCTTCTAAAAACAGGCTGCCAAGAAGATCCTTTATCAGAACTCTTAAGCACATCGCCTCTTTCTGTTCCTATATATATATTATCAGTATTGTGATGGTCTATGGCAATGGCATTTATGGCGACTTTAGGGTCGTTGTCATAATATATTTGCGACCAAGACCGAGAACAATCCTCTGAGCGAAAAACCTTATTGCCTCCGGTCGCATAAATAGTACATTTATCCTTAGGATCAACCGCTATTGCCTTAACATCTGACAAGGGCAAGGTTTCAGCGTGCCACCAACCTTCAGTGATATCATAAGTGTAATAAAGTCCATTTGAGATCGTTCCTAAATAAACAGCTTTAGAGTCATTGGGATCCATAGCCAGAACATTGGCGCTCAAAGAACGAATGGATCCGGGCTGACCCTTGACCGTTGGTATCAAAGCCGCTTGTTTCCACTCATCACCCTTATTGACCGAAATGAAAACTCCGCCGTCTGTGTTGGGATCGGTTCCTTTCTTGCCATCACTCGAGCTAAATCTCACGCTACATCCGGAAACCGCCAACATCATCAAAAAGACAATTATAATTTTAAAATTGTTCTTCATATTTTTTATTTAAAATATAATACTAAACGCATAACTCATAACGCATAACGCATAACAAACTGCAAATTACAAATTACTTTAAAGATGACAAGCCTGAATACCCCATACTGAATACTGTATACCAATTACCAATACCAAATTACAAACTTCATTAACCCCTCCTAGCCTCCCCTTGGTAAGGGGAGGAACTAATAAGATCCCGCTATCTCCTCCGTCATTCCCAATATCTCCTCCGTCATTCCCGCGAAGGCGGGAATCCAGCTGCTTTCTCATAACGCATAACGGGTAATGCGTAACAAACTGCAAATATCAAAGTGCAAATTACCAATATCAAATATCCAGTATCCAGTATCAAATTACCAATTACCAATTTCAAATCACTAATTACCAATTACTATATATTATACACCAAATTCTCAAGCACTACTCGCGGGTTAACATTAGCATTTATCTGCTCCTCACCAGCTGTTAATCTTTTGTCCATATTCATTAATCCGTCTCTTTTTATTACTGACATCCTTTTTTCTATTTTACTTCTTAAAGGTTCATGTTGGACCAACTCTACATTGCCACTAGCTGCCAATAGCAGATCTCTGGCCACTGCTCGCCAGGTATTAATTATCGACAAACTGATCAAAGCCATGGCTTGCCCCTTATCTGCGTCTTCCAAAAGCTCGGCCACTTTATCTTTTCTGCCATTCATATCTGAGGCAAAAATATCCAAAAAAGCTTCTGCCTTTTTTAAACGATCATTATAAAATTCACTATCCTCTAAAAATTTCAAGGCCAGAGCCGGACGACCCAAGCATAGTCTTGATATATTCTTAGCCTGGCTCCTCGAAACATTCAGATCGTTTACCAGATATCCATATATAATATCACTTTTTACCGGTTGAAAATTTACCACCTGGCTGCGAGACCTTATGGTTGATGGTATGTTTTCCAGATCGGTGGCTATCAATATTATCACTGTATCTCTTTTCGGCTCTTCCAAGGTTTTAAGCAAGGCATTGGCTGCCTCCAAGCTTAAATATTGAGCATCTTTCACTACTCCAACCTTATAAGACCCGGAAAAAGAGCTCATTTCAAGCCCTCTAATAAACTCTCTTACCTGACTAATGGATATATTCTTTTTCTCTTCTTCCCTTTTTATCAAAGAATAATCCAAATGAACCCCCTGGCCGCTACCAAACTGCCTGCAGGGCGAACACTGCCCGCAAGGAAAAGTAAAAACGCCCGGCTTTCTTTGGGAACAAACAAGGTTTTTAGCAAAAAATTCAGCCGTAGTGGCTTTTCCTAGACCTTCCGGTCCCAAAAATATATAAGCCCCGGCCACTTTACCGCCAGCAATACTCCTTTCCAAAAAATTAGAAATATGGCCGTTTCCTACCAACGGCCACTTATTTGAACCTTTTTTATTCTTACCTTCCATACTTAAAGTTTAACACTAAAGATATAGAGCAATCAAGACTGATCACTGGCTACATTATCACCATAAACCCCTTTTAAAAGATCCAAATCTTTATTGCTTTTAAGGAGCAGATCAATATTCTTCTTCTCCAGTCCGGAAAGAGCCTTCAGTCCGGCCTGATCGCCTACTACTTTTTCATATTCTTCCTTAAAAGCGGCAAAATCCTTGATAAAGCAATGACCGCCGGCGCCACGACCGCTTTGATGGACAGGATCCAAATGGCTTCGCCCTATCCTGGGGTCAGCCGCCACCGCATCGCGAATGGTCTCCCAGCGACAACCGTGTTTTTCAGCTACATCATGAAAAAGGTTAGCAAAGATCACTTTGAAGAACAAAAATACATTACCGGCGTATTTTATCAATTCCGCTTCCTTAGCTTGGCATATTGCCTTATAAGGAGCATAAGGAAGGACTTCTAGAACTTCTTTGGCCTTTTGCTTATATTCTTCAGTTTCTGAAGGTATGCCGACTATATTACGATTAGGATTAGCGGCATCGTAAGAAGCGGTTGATTCTTGCAAGAATTCCGGGGAATGAAACACGAATATATCTTTATGCTCGGCTTGAATAGATTCGGTGGTGCCCGGCAATATGGTGGATTTTATCACTGCCACCTTGCCTTTACCAACATTCTTTATCGCTTCCCTTAATATACTGGAGTCAAAGCCTTCGGGAGTTGATGGAGTTGGCACGGCAATAAAGACTATATCACACTCAGATACCTTATCCTTATTGTTCACATATGGTTCTTCCAAGGCATAACGAACCACTTCAAACCCCCTTTTTTCGAAATTATCAGCATAATTCTTACCGATCCACCCCTGGCCGATAAAACCGATCTTTTTATCATTCTTCATAATGATATGATAACATTTTAGTTTTTTATTTTACCATATCGCCCCCCTAATTGCCAACTTATGACCACTGATCACTAAAATCTTGATTTTTAGCTAAAATTGTGGTAAATTTTAGCCAATGACAAGTAATAAATTAAAAAAGATCTTTCTGATTGCCGGGGATATATTCATACTATATCTGTCTTTGTATTTGGCCCTTTTGCTTCGCTACCGAACAAACCCTTCGACCGAGATGTGGGAAAGCCATTTAGGTCCTTTTTCCGTGATATTCCTTTTTTGGTTGGTGATATTCTATATAATGGAGCTTTATGATCTAAATATAGCTGTCTCCAATATACACTTCTTCAAAAAATTGGCCCAAAGCTTGGTAATCGGCTCAGCTGTGGCTGTGGCTTTTTTCTATTTGATGCCAACCATAATCACCCCGAAAACTAATCTAGCCATTTTCATATTGATATTCGTGGCAGTATTCTCTATCTGGCGCCAACTTTTCAACTGGGCATTATCCTCATACCTGCCTAAGAACAGAGCGGCAATCATAGGCCAGAACCAACTGGTTAGGGAAATAGTAGATGTATTCAAAAATCGCCCTCATTTAGGCACTAAGATCGCCTTTGTTTTGGACCCGGGAGAAAAGGATCAAAAGGAAATAAACGGCGTGCCTTTATTCTCCAATACTTCCGACCTTAAGAAATTAATAAAAAAGAAAGGGGTAACCAATATAATCCTGGCCGCCGACCCGGAAAAATCGGACATAAGAAGCATCTTGTTCGAGTGCTTGCCTTTGCGGATCGGTTTTACCAAGGTAACCAATTTCTACGAGAACGCAACCGGCCGGGTGCCGATAGATGTTATAAATCAAATGTGGTTCTTGGAAAATCTAAGCGAAGGCAACAAGAAACTTTTCGATATAAGCAAACGCGTCTTTGACTTCTTGTTGGCTTTATTGATCCTTACATTGACATTGCCCGTATGGATCATAATTGGTCTTATTATAAAACTGGAAAGTAAAGGTCCGATATTCTTCACTCAAATAAGGTCAGGACAAAGGGGTAAAAGATTCAAGATGATAAAATTCAGAACCATGAAAGAAGAAGGCAACGACCACGCGCCTACGACCGAAAAAGACAACCGCATAACCAAATTCGGCGGATTCTTAAGAAAGACCCGCTTAGACGAAGTACCTCAGGTCATAAATATCCTTTTGGGAGATATGAGCTTCATCGGCCCCAGACCGGAAAGGCCGGAGCTGATAGAGAATCTGGAACAAAAGGTTCCTTTCTATCGCGAAAGAATGCTGGTCAAGCCGGGAGTGACCGGCTGGGATCAAATCTGCGGTGAATATCATTCACCCAGTTTGGAAGATACTATCAAAAAATTGCAATACGATCTCTTCTATATAAAGAATCGCTCTATTCTGTTAGAATTATCGATAATTCTAAAAACTATAAACACGATCTTTTCCCGCGCCGGCCGATAAACCCATGTACTAATTATAGATCTTCAAACTTCGATCTTCTCTCCATCATTTCCGCCAAGGCGGAAGGGGTCTAGTTCGCATTATAATAACGTAAAACAAAAAATGGAAGGTACTCAATGCGGAGCAAATAGCATTTTAATTTTAAACTAAAACAAAACCGCAGTCCCTATCGGAGACTGCAGTTAAACAAACTCATTATATGATAAAAAGCACCAGGATATTGTATCTTTATTGGCCTAGTCATTATCCCCTCCTTTAATTTTTATAATTTTATTTTACCACAGACAGCTTATTGTCAAAATTTTGGGGTACCTTCCAGATTTCAAAAATTCAACTACATACTTGGCAATACAGACAAAAACACCTCAGGCAAACTACCTGAGGTGAATATTAAAAACTACGCTAAATATATATTACTAGAGGGTACTAAGCAAGAAAAGAGAGGTTTACTAGAATGTTTGAATAGCAAAATATATTTGAAAGATAAAATTATTTATAAAAATTCTACTACCAGTTCATGAATTTCGGACTAGATACAGCCTCGCCGACTCTAATAAATATGTAAATAACTGAAATTAAATATGAAAATAGAATCAAACCTATAAGTGAAAAAAGTCTTTTTTTACTAAAACCAAAAATTCTTAAAGTAACTACTATAAAAATAACCGATAAAGGAGCAAATACCGCTAACATATACCATGGTTGCCACATGAAATCCTTAGTAAAAATATCAACCCAGGACAATACCAAAGGAATCAAAAAGAACAAGAAAAAATAAACAACAGATGATATTATTAAGCCATTGCCTTTTTTTATTTCTTTCATAAAATTATATATTATTTATCAAATTATTTATATCTTCCTTAATTATACCATAGGCATAATCAGAAACCTTTATGCGTAAAAAAATCAACTCTGTTTTACAAAGTTAATTTTTAATATTCTGTTTTTATTT
>CAZRQU010000023.1:0-9571 GCA_964602485.1 uncultured Gammaproteobacteria bacterium
TATCGATCCCTAACATATTATTTTATTGATATATTAGTTAATTATATTTTTATATCAGCGCTGATAGCAAGAAAGATCAAACATTAGTAAAGTCTTTATTTTTCTTTTTATCCTATATTCCAAATTACAAATTACTTTCTATCTTTTTATTCCCCCTTTGAAGGGGGTTGGGGGGATGTAAGGCCGCTTTCGAAGATATACCGATAACACACCCCGGCGCTATCGCGCCACCCCTCTGAAAGAGGGGATCTAATTTTTGAATTTTATAAATTTTATAATTTTTGAAATAATTTTTAATTCTAAACGCATAACTTGTAACAAACTGCAAATATCAAATTGCAAAGTGCAAATTACAAATTACTAATAGCAAATTGCAAATATCAAATATAGATCCTTCGTCACTATCCACTCCTCAAGGATGACAAGCCTGAATACTCTATACTGCATACTGAATACTATATTCCAAATTACAAATTACCCAATACAGATCCTTCGTCACTATCCGCTCCTTAAGGATGACAAACCTGAATACCGAATACTGTATACTAATTTTAAAACTCCATATATCCGTTCTTCTTCAGATAATCCATCACCTGGTCTATGCAATTATCCACGGTGTACTTGTCGGTATGCAAGGTGATCTCCGGATCTTGCGGCTCCTCATACGGGTCGCTTATTCCGGTGAATTCCTTTATCTCTCCGGCGCGGGCTTTCTTGTAAAGGCCTTTCACATCCCTTTGCTCGCAAACTTCCAACGGAGCTTTCACATACACTTCTATGAAATCGTCCAAATGATCGCGCAACAACTGCCTCATCTCCCGATAAGGAGTGATGAAAGTGGCCAACACGGCCACATTGTGGGATTTCAAAAGCTTAGCCAAGTAGCCAACCCTTTCTATATTCTTCATCCTATCCTCCTTGGAGAACCCCAGATCGTTTCCGAATATCTCGCGCAAGACATCGCCGTCAAAATGCTCGCAATCCACATTACGCTTCTTTAGATTATCTATCATCTTCTGAGCGATGGTACTCTTGCCCGATCCGGACAATCCGGTAAACCAGATCACCGGCGCCTTTTTCAATTTTACCGGTCCTTCTTTTTTACTCTCTTCCTTATCTTCAACCGGCTGTTCTGTCTGTTTGGTGCCCTTGTCCAATATCATGCCGGCGGCCACGGTCTTCTTGCTCAATTCATCTATCAAAATAAAATTGCCGGTCCGCCTATTGGAAGTATAAGGATCGAACATCAAATACTCATTGGCCGCTACCGATATTCGGCCGATGTCATTCAACTCCAATTCATCGGCCTGATCACGATGCAACGAATCTATATCAAGTCGATATTTAAGGTCTGTGATCCGGCAACGGCAAATTTTGGTTCCTTGTTTTATAAGATACGATCTGCTCTTATCAAAATTATCATCATCAAACCAGCAAGTCATGGCTTCGAATTCTTTAGCCACATGCGGCAGATTGTTCTCCCTGACTATCATATCACCCCGACTCACATCCACCTCTTTATTCAAGGTCACTACTACCGATTGCGGAGCATGAGCTTCATCCCTTTCTTCTCCGGCCATTAATATGGAATCTATTTCAGCTGTGGAGCCGGTTGGTAAAACCTTTATCTTCTCGCCCTTTCTAATGATGCCCGATTCTATCTTGCCGGCAAACCCGCGAAAACTTTGATCAGGGCGGATCACATACTGGACAGGCAAACGAAAATCCTGCAAATTTTTGATACCGCTGGCAATATTCTCCAAGTAATAAAGCAAGGTGTCGCCTCCGTACCAAGGCATATTATCTCCTCGGTCCACCACCATATCCCCTTTTAAGGCAGACACCGGGATGAACTGCAGATCGCCTATATCCATCTTGGCCGAATACTTCAAAAAGTCGGCTTTTATCTCCTCGAATCTTTTTTGGTCATAATCAACCGCGTCCATCTTGTTCACGGCTACCACTATATGAGAGATACCCAAAAGCGAAGAGATGAACAAATGCCTTCTGGACTGGGTGGTCATGCCGTTCTTGGCGTCCACCAGTACTAAGGCCACATCGGCATTGGAAGCACCGGTAACCATATTGCGGGTGTACTGTTCGTGGCCCGGCACATCGGCAATGATTATCCTTTTCTTCTTGGTATCAAAATATCTATAAGCTACATCTATGGTTATTCCCTGCTCCCTTTCCGCTGCCAAGCCGTCAGTCATCAAAGACAGATCCAACTCAGACAAACCCTTCTTTTCCGAGGCTTGCTTCATCTGCTCCAAATGATCCTGATATATCAGGTCAAGGTCATAAAAAAGCCGGCCGATCAAAGTTGATTTACCATCGTCAACACTACCGGCCGTAGCCAGCACCAACATCTCTTTATTTATGTTGAATAACTTTTTTTCCATCTTCTTATATAGATCGTGGCCATGCCACACAATTATTCGTAATTCTTAATTCTCATATTCGTAATTCTCATATTCGTAATTCGTAATTCTTAATTCGTAATTCTTAATTCGTAATTCTTAATTCGTAATTCTTAATTCGTAATTGATTAAAAGTATCCGTCTTTCTTTTTCCTTTCCATACTATCCGAGCTTCCCTGGTCTATGGCCCTGGTCTCCCTTTCCGAGAATTTGGCTCCAAAAACCTCGGCTACTATCTCATCAATGGTTCCGGCCTCAGAAGGCACGGCCCCGGTAGATGGAGAACAACCCAAAGTCCGATAGCGACAGCTCATTTCTTTCACTTCTTCACCCTCATTCGGCTGAACGAATTCATCCAAGCGCAGATAAACACCATTCCTTTTCAATACCTTTCTTTTTTGGGCGAAATACAAAGGCACCACTTCTATATTCTCTTTTTTGATATACAT
Organism: uncultured Gammaproteobacteria bacterium; assembly: GCA_964602485.1. Classification (GTDB taxonomy): domain Bacteria; phylum Patescibacteriota; class Patescibacteriia; order Patescibacteriales; family WJLG01; genus WJLG01. The sequence continues at coordinate 2,870 of CAZRQU010000023.1, forward strand.
CCAAATATCCTTTTCGGTCCAATTGGAAAGCGGAAACACTCTGGCTCTCTCACCTTCCCGCAAGCGGGTATTGTAAAGATTCCAAACTTCCGGCCTCTGTCTTTTCGGATCCCAAGTATTATTCTCATCGCGAATAGAGAAAAATCTTTCTTTGGCTCTTGATTTCTCCTCGTCCCGGCGGGCTCCGCCAAAAGCCGCGTCAAAATCGTTATCAGCTATCCCCTGTAGCAGGGGCTTGGTCTTCTTGTAATATATATATTCATCAGTATGTGCTTGCTCCGGATTCATAGCTTGGGCGGTTGGCTCGGTATTTCTCACTTCTATCAAACGCAAGCCGTATCTTTCCACTATCTTGTTCCTAAATTCTATCATTTCCCGGAATTTGTAGCCGGTATTGATATGCATTATCGGAAAAGGCAACTTGGCCGGATAAAAGGCCTTCAAAGCCAAATGCAGAAGAACAGAAGAATCCTTGCCTATGGAATACAAAAGCACCGGGTTCTTGAACTCGGCCGCTGTTTCACGGATCACATGGATGCTTTCCGCCTCCAATTGCCGCAAATAGCTTGTTCGATAGTTATCCATAAGTAATTTACTTAATGGTTCATATTAGCGAAAAAGTTTATATTTGTCCAGAAGAACGCCAAACCATCAATTTTTGTCATTCTTAAGGATTCCGCCGGAGGGGCGGAAGGCGAAGGATCTATTCTAACACAAAGTCTGAATAATTATCTTTATTGATCAAAGTTATGGAGCTTCCCTCGTAAGCCCCTAAAAAAGTTTTGTTTTTTCTAAACTTGCTTTTTCTCCATTTCATCTCAAAGGCCGACAAGCGCTGTTCGTCTTCTTCAATATAATCTATCTCCTTGCCATCAGTAGTTCTCCAAAAATATGACCTTATATCTTTTCTACTATTACTTAATAACTTCATCCGTTCACTAATAAGAAAATTTTCCCACAAAGCTCCAGTATCCTGTCTTAAATTCAAGGGGTTGAAATTTCTAATAATAGCGTTCCTAACGCCTGTGTCATAAAAGTATATCTTTCTCATCTTTTTGAGCTCATTTCTGATGTTTTTTGAATATGGATTCAATCTGAATATAACAAAAGCTTTTTCTAGTATTTGTATATAGCCGGCAATCGTATTTTTATCCACTCCGACAATTTCAGCAAGCTCATTATAAGAAACCTCATTACCGATCTGCAAAGCAAGAGCTTGAAGTAATTTATCCAAAACATCCGGATACTTGATCTTTTGAAAAGCCAAAATATCTTTATATAAATAACTTCTGGCTATATTTTCCACCCTTTCCTTGGCCTCTGAGCTATTCAAAACAACTTCTGGATACATACCAAATATCATCCTTGTTTCAATCAGCCTATCGATCTCAATATCAGAATATATCTGTTTTAACTCTTTCAGAGAAAAAGAGTAAAGATGAAATTCATATTTTCTGCCGGTCAAAGGCTCTGATATTTCATTAGCAAGATCAAAAGAAGAAGAACCGGTAGCAATAATTTGAATATCGGGAAAATTATCAACCACCAATTTTAAAGTAAGACCGATATTCTTAATTCTTTGAGCCTCGTCTATGACAACCAGTTTATTATCGCCCAAAAAGGATTTTATTTCAGTGGAAGTTTTATTTTCCAACGCCTCTCTAATGTCCGGTTCATCACAATTCAGATAAACAGAACCCTCCTTGCTTTCTTTTAATATTTCCTTAGCCAAAGTTGTTTTGCCAACCTGTCTGGCTCCATAAATTATAATTATCTTCCCCTTATACATCCTATCTTCAACCAAGGGTTTAATATCTCTATTAATCATAATAGTATTATTTTAGTGAATTAACTATTATAATTATATACTATTTTGGTGAATAAGTCAATATAAAAACAAAAAAATGCTAAATATTAGGATATTTTTATAAAAAAACCGTATCAACAAGGTCTTTTCTTCTTTTAATGATCTGAATACTAAAAATTAAATACTAATTTCACTTGAACCGGCAACGTAGCCGTTCAAATTCCTCGGATCCTTCTTATTATAAACAAATCCCTGCCCCTTCGTATCTGTAAGCACGCCTCCGGCTTCTTTAAGAATTATATCCGCCGCGCAGACATCCCACTCCCAGGTCTTGTCACTTGGGTTTATATTAAGATCAGCCACTCCTTCAGCTATTTTGCAGAGCTTTAAACCGGCACTGCCACAAACCACCCTTTCTTTCATACCTCGCTCTTTCATTATCTCGGTTTCCAGCTCAGACTCGTGAAAACGGCTACCGATCATTATCATTTCAGAGATCTCTTTTTTATTAACTACTTTTATTTTTTTTGCCTCCTGATCTTCCTTTTGCATAAACGCCCCGGCATTTTCCGAAGCATAATAGATAACCCTTTGGGACGGCACATAAACAACCCCCAGTATCGGCCTAAAAACATCCCCTCTTTTTTCAACTAAGCCGATCATAATAGTGAATTCTCCGGTCTTGTTTATAAAATCCTTAGTACCATCCATTGGGTCCACTATCCAAACACTGTCTTTAGAAAGCCGTTTTGCATCATCGGCTTTTTCTTCAGATAAGATGCCATAGCCGTATTTTTCCAATTCAGACAAAATATATTCATTAGATGCCAGGTCTGCTTGAGTTAAAGGGCTATCACCACCCTTATCAACTACTTCATAATCCTTATCATAATAAAACAAGACCTTCTCACCGGCCTTTTTGGCGATTCTTGTTACCTCTTGGATTAGGTTGTTCATAATAATGACTTTTTTTTATTATTATGATACCATAAAGACATAATTTTAGCTAAAATGCCTTTTAAAAATAAGTATACAAACAATATATGAAAAAGGCTCTAATTACAGGGATAACCGGCCAGGACGGCTCATATTTAGCTGAACTACTACTAGAAAAAAAATATGAAGTCCACGGTCTGGTAAGAAGGGCTAGTACTTTTAATACTAAAAGGATAGATCATTTATATCAAGACCCTCACGTAAACGGGGTGAGACTTTTTTTGCATTATGGTGACTTGTCTGACTCTAGCAACATAAATCGTCTTTTAGAAAAAATAAAGCCGGACGAAATATATAATCTAGGTGCTCAAAGTCATGTCCGTGTCAGCTTCGATATCCCAGAATACACAGCTGATGTCACTGGACTAGGAACACTTCGAATACTCGATGCTATAAAAGAAAATGGACTTGAAACCAAATTTTACCAAGCCTCTTCTTCTGAGATGTTTGGCAAAGTAGCCGAAGTGCCGCAGACAGAAGAAACTCCTTTTTATCCAAGATCTCCTTATGGTTGTGCTAAGGTATTTTCGTATTGGACAACCAAAAACTACAGAGAATCATATAATATACATGCCTCTAATGGGATTTTATTTAATCATGAATCACCAAGACGTGGAAAAACATTTGTTACCAGAAAAATAACCAGAGGACTTTCCCGAATAAAACTCGGGCTTGACAAAAAACTATACCTGGGCAACCTAGACGCAAAAAGGGACTGGGGCCATGCCAGAGACTATGTTGAAGGTATGTGGCTAATGCTTCAGCAAGAAAAACCAGATGATTATCTTTTAGCCACTAATGAAACTCATAGTGTTCGTGAGTTTCTTGAACTTGCCTGCCAGGAGCTTGGTATCAATTTAGAGTGGCAAGGCCAAGGACTAGATGAAAAAGGATTAGACCAGAAAACAGGAGAAACTATTATCGAAATAGACAAAAAATACTTCCGCCCAGCTGAAGTCGACCTGCTTATTGGTAATTTTAAAAAGGCTAAAGAAAATCTCGGCTGGTCACCTAAAATAAGTTTCAAAAAATTAGTAAAAGAAATGATACAGGCAGATTTGGAAAATGAAAAAATTCTAAATAAATATGAATAAGAACTCAAAAATATATATTGCTGGACATAAAGGACTTGTTGGATCTGCTATTGTCAGGAGGCTTATTGATGAAGGCTACGAGAATATAATAACCAAAAGTCGAGACGAGCTTGATCTACTTAATAAAGAAAAAGTTTCTCAATTCTTCAAAAAAGAAACACCCGAATATATATTTTTAGCTGCTGCCAAAGTCGGAGGAATTTTAGGAAACAGTAAATACCCAGCTGATTTTATTTATCAAAATCTTGAAATACAAAACAACATTCTTCATAACGCTCACATTAATAATGTAAAAAAATTAATCTTTCTCGGAAGCTCATGTATCTACCCCAAAATGAGCCAACAACCGATCAAAGAAGAATATCTTTTAACTGGATCGCTTGAAGAAACCAATAAGCCGTATGCTATTGCAAAAATAGCTGGAATAATTGCCTGCGAATCATACAACCGACAACATGGAACAAGGTTTATTCCGGTAATGCCAACTAACCTTTACGGGCCTAACGATAATTTTGACCTAGAAACATCACATGTCCTTCCAGCTCTTTTAAGAAAATTTCATGAAGCTAAAATAAATAGTCAGGACTCGGTTAGCGTCTGGGGGACCGGTTCTGCCAGCCGAGAGTTCTTACATGTTGATGACTTGGCAGACGCTTTAGTTTTTCTGATGAAAAATCATTATGACAACGAAATGGTTAACATCGGAACCGGACAAGACTTAAGCATAAAACAAGTAGCCGAATTAATAGGAAACATAGTTGGATTCAAAGGAAATATTAAATGGGACACATCTAAGCCAGATGGAACGCCTAGAAAATTACTCGACGTAGATAAACTTCGCTCGCTAGGATGGCGTCACCAAATAGAACTTGAACAAGGACTAAAAGATTATTACCGCTGGTTTCTGGAAAACATAGATAGCATAAAAAAATAAGGACAAAATCAGTCCTATTTTTTTTATTTTTTACCTGACACCTTTTGACACCTTTTGATACTTTTGTTAAAATTATTTATATGCCTGAAGAAATAAAAAAAAACGCGGTCTACACCACCGCGGAAACACAAAAAATATTAAAGATCAGTCCCAGCACTATCAAACGCCTTCTTAAGAAAGGTATTTTGCGCGCCAATAAGGTTGGCGGGCAATATAGAATACTGGGCAAAGAAATATTAAGGATAATATCCCCTGAAATTAAAAAAGGGGCGGTTTCTTCCTACCAAAAAATGAAAAAGAACATGAAGAACAAGATAAAAGATTGGTAAAATGAAAAAAATAAAAAGAAAAATAGTAAAATTCTTACTCTGGACTCAAAAGTGGACCAAAACAGACATGCTCTATTTAGCTAAAGGTAGCTTTTGGTTAAACGCAGGAAAAACTATTAATGCTATATCAGCATTAGGGTTAACCGTAGCTTTTGCTAATCTTTTATCTTCTGAAACCTATGGTTCCTTCAAATTTACTATGGCTTTATTGCCATTACTGTCCATTCCCACATTGAACGGACTAAACACCGCCTTACTTAGATCAATTTCCCAAGGTAATGAAGGAAATTTTTACCTAACCTTAAAAACAAAAATAAAATGGGGAATCTGGGGAACTTTGGGCGCTATCGGAATTTCTGGATATTATTTGTACAATGGTAATCACACTTTATTTTTAGCCTTTCTGATTGCATCCCTTTTTATACCATTTTTGAGCTCTTTGAATATTTGGATCCAATATTTAAACGGAAAAAAAGATTTCAAACATTCAGCGCAATATGAAACAAGTGTTCAAATATTACATATTTTAGCCGTTATAATAACTATCTTTTTTACTAAAAATCTATTCACACTGTTATTTGTTCACTTTGCCTCTCATGTAATTCTCAGATTGATTTTTCTTCTAATAACTTTGAAAAAATATCCTCCCAATTCAAAAAAAGATTCCTCATCTATCAATTTTGGGAAACACTTAAGTTTAATGAGTATGCTAGGACCTATCTCCAATCAAATAGATAAAATTTTACTCTTTCATTTTTTAGGTCCAATACAATTAATAATATACACTCTTGCTTTAAAACCAGTGCAAGAATTTAAAAAACCTTTAAAGAGTTTAGGGCAATTAGCTATCCCTCGATTAAGCCAAAGAAATTTTAATGAATTAAAAAAAACTATTCCAATAAAAATATTTAAATTTACAATAATATTACTACCAATTATTTTAATTTATATATTATTAGCTCCAATCTTATTTAATTTTCTTTTTTCTAAATACACAGAAGCCATCTTGTATTCTCAAATATACTCATTAACATTTTTACTATTCCCCGCCTCTCTGATTAGCCAAACATTTGTAGCTCATGCTCAAAAAAAGCAACTTTATATTTTTAATGTAATTATTCCCTGTTTTAAAATATTGTCCTTCGCTATATTGCTACCATTATACGGGATATGGGGCGCTATATTTACGTTGATATTTGCACAATTATTTACTTTTTTAATATTGTTTATTTTATTTAAACAAGCAACTAATTAGTTATAAAAAACATTAACGACAAACACAATTAGACAAAATAGAACATATTTAGAATTATAAAATTTATGGGATAAAATATTTAACACCAGATACTATTATAATTAAAATAATCTATAATTGATACCTATAAAAAAATTATCTATGTTAATGCTTCATAAAATAAAAAAATTTGTAATATCAAAAACTCTTAGTAAATTAAACAAAAATTATTATAGAAAATTTTCTAAGGGCACTTTTGCATCTTTCCCAAAATCTGGCAGAACTTGGGTTAGATTAATGTTTGCTAA
>CAZRQU010000024.1:0-3677 GCA_964602485.1 uncultured Gammaproteobacteria bacterium
ATTTCCCAAACTTAAAAGTAGACACTTTCGTGTCTACTTTTTGGGTCCCAGTTCACCATGACGGTCTTTTTGTTTTATATGATCCTTTTATCTTCTTCCGCCTCTTTTTCTAAAATTTCTTCTAACAGCACGCTTTACCTTATCTCTTTTCTCTTCCATTCTCTCGTAAAAACCAGAATACTTTTCCCTAATGCAATCAGGAACTTCCACTCTACCCTGCTTTATCAAGCCCCATGGTCCTCTTAATAATCTACAATGTTTATGTTTGTGGTGTTTGTGTCTCAACCACCAATGCTTCCGGCAACAACAGTCATTATCTTCTTCTTCTTCATCATCATCCGGTATCTCTGGCTCGTAAGGAATGGTCAAAAACGGTATATGATCTATATTCCCTTGAAGTATGGTGCCTTTCAGATCACCGGCTGGATCAAGTGTCGGCCCTTCGTTGGACCCCCAGTAGTTACTGGTGGCATCAATAGTAGCAGATGACATATTGAAAATACTGGAACCACAAAAAGGATCGCCCCCTGTGTCCTGACAGAAGTCAGGATTATGGATATTGGAATTATGGATAGAGAATTGACCAACAGCATAGACCAGTATTGATCCATTGTTATTAAGAATGTCTGAATTATCTATGGAGATATCACCGGCTGATTGGACCATTATGTAAGCCGGAATGGAAAGTCCGCCTCCGCCGGCGTATTCTACTTTGGCATGATCCATGCTTAAAGTCGAACTGGGAGACGATAGCAGGATATGCCCCCAATCGCTTGGTGAAGGGCTGGCTGCCGCTGAAGTGATGACCGCTTGCTTACCGGCCTCGCCAACGATATCCAAGTGCCCGCCAGTAAGCAAAAAATTGGTGCTGGCATCCATCTTGACCGTGGTTTCCGGACCAATGGTCAATCTGGCACCGTTAGTGATGACTACATCCTCACTAACCACCACCTCTCCGCTCCAAGTGGTGTCAACGTTTATGGTCTCTGCTTTAGCGGTTGCCACCAAGGCAAAGACCGCAACAAAAGCCAAAACCAAACTCAAAGATGTTTTTTTCATATTTTTAGGATTATTATAGATGAACACTACTCTTCCTTTTAATTATAATAAAAAGACCCGAGATTGCCAAGTTGGCATACCTCGGGTTTTGGAAAAAGATCATATTCAAGGCCTATCGCACACGATCGGCCAGGTCTAACATGATCCTTTCCTGGATCGTCTCCCCTTCCGACAGTGCGAATTCTTCGCCGGTTATCATCTCGTAGAGTTTGATATACCGTCTGGAAAGTTCCACCACCAGATCTTCCGGAGCTGCGGGCAACGTCTGATCTTTGTAAGGGTCGCAATGTTCGCGAAACCAGAGTCGCAGAAACTCCTTATCGATATTCTCAGGCTCCTGGCCGGCAACGAAACGTTGTCCATAGGAATCAGCCAGCCAATACCTGGAAGAATCAGGCGTATGGATCTCATCGATCAGAGTTATCCTGCCCTTCTCGTCAATGCCGAATTCGTACTTGGTATCCACCAGGATAAGTCCGTGCTTACTCGCTATCTCCTGTCCACGAACGAACAAAGATAAGGTCAACTGGGATAAATGCTCCCACATATCCCGACTGACTATCCCCTTACTGATGATCTCGCTTGGGGACATATTCTTGTCATGCTCCTCCGATTTGGTGGTGGGAGTAAGGATCGGACTATCGAATTGCTGATTCTTGACCATGCCTTCCGGCAAAATGTTGCCATTGATATCCCTTTCCCCGTTCTTGTATCGCGTCCAAGCCGAGGTCGAAGTCGAACCGGTCAAGAATCCGCGAACCACCATCTCCAAGGCGATAGGCTGGCATTTCTTGGCAATAGTGACGTTCGGGTCAGGCACTTCCAGGACATGGTTCTGAACGATATCCTCAGTGGCCGAAAACCAAAAAGCGCTGGTCTGATTGAGCACCTGCCCTTTGAAAGGTACGGCTGCCAAAATGCGATCAAAAGCCGACTGCCTGTCAGTAGTTACAAGGATCAGGTGATCACCCAGATCATAGATGTCACGAACCTTGCCGCGCTTGCCATTCTGCAAACCGAGAAAATCGGTTTCCACGAGACAGTTGTCCAGATTGGAGCGAATAACTTCCTTTGAGACCATAAGGGCCTCCTTTCTTTTTGAAGATAAAGTTTTATCTATCTATCAATGAACCACAATATGTCCTATATATCTATCACGATTACTATTTTTGGTCAAATAAAAAAGCAAAGGATCGATCTTCCTTTGCTTCCTTTTTTAGCTTCCGGTCCCTAACATTTCTTGCCATTTTTCGATCTCCAAAAAGAATCTTTCCCGATTCTCTTCTTTTATAGGCTTACCCGGAGGCAGGATCTCGTTCAAAGGATTTATCTTGTAGCCATTTTTGACCATTTCATAATGCAAATGAGGCCCGGTTGACCAGCCGGTATTCCCGACATAGCCTATTGTTTCTCCCTGCTTGACCTTCTGTCCATAACGGACGCCTATTCGGCTCTGATGGGCATAATTGGTGGTGTAAGTTCCGTTATGGCGAACAGAGGTAAAATAGCCATAGCCTCTTTTCCAACCGGCGAACACTATCGTACCGTCGCCCACTGAACGTATCGGAGTTCCGACTGGCGCGGCATAGTCTATCGCCCGATGAGGACCGCTCAAACCTATCTCCATAACCACCCTATTCCCGGTAGTATAGCCGGAAGATATATATTTGAAAGCCACCGGAGCCTTTAAGAACATCTTTTGCACTGAATTGCCGTTCTGGTCAAAGAACCCTTTATTCTCCTCGTTCTCCTCGAAATAATATATCTCATATTTAGTGCCATCGTTCACATAATATCCGGCCTTTATTCTTCCCGGCATCACATATTCTCCATCAAGATATCTTTCTTCATATATGAACTTGAATTCATCACCTTTGCGTGGGTCCATGGCAAAATCTATCGTCCATTGAAAAGCATTGGCCAGAGTTATTATCGCCCTTTCATCTATATCATTATCCAAAGCTGCTTGATACATGGAATTGTCTACTCGCCCCCCTTTTACCACTGTCTTGGTCTCGTAAGGTATCGGCCTTCTGAAAGCCACCCACTCCTTACTACTGGTGGAATTCTCATAATATTCATTGTTGCGCACTACTAACTCATCCTCAGAATCCACCTTATAGATTACTTGCTTTAAGATGTCTGTATCTTTTTCATAGGTAAGTTCTATTTCCTTACCGGCCCTTATCCTGGCCAAGTCGTAAGTGGAGCTAGCTGTTTGGTATATGATATGGGACAAGTTCACACCGACCGCTTCTTCCATTAATTCTCCGTAAGTGTCCTTATCACCTATCTTTATTGAATCCTGTTTGTCGACCGGTTCTACCTCTTCAGCTTGAGCCGGCTCCACATCTTTGGTCATTTCGACCTTAGCGCTCGAATGGTCTTCGTTCTTAAAATAAAAAAACCCTGAAGCCACGATCGCTATCAATATTATAAATGATATTTTTATTATCTTATGCATATTGCTAAACAAAAAATCCTCTTAAAAAGGATAGGTTGTCGTATTCTTATTTTGCCTTTAAAAAACGAATTAGTCAAATCAAAAGGTTCGCTTCAAGGCGGACCTTAAAGCGAACCTCGTTCAAAAACTACTTCTTCTTGGCAGTGGTCTTTTT
>CAZRQU010000024.1:3777-8929 GCA_964602485.1 uncultured Gammaproteobacteria bacterium
GTCTTTTTGGCAGTTGTTTTCTTAGCTGGAGCCTTCTTGGCGGTAGTTTTTTTGGGCGGAGCCTTCTTGGTAGCGGTCTTCTTAGTGGAAGGTTTCTTAGCAACCGACTCTTTCTTCGGTTTTGCCTCCGTCTTTTTGGCCGACGTTTCTTTGGCTTCTTTTTTGTCTACTTGGTTCTCTGAGGCCATAAAAGAACTCAAAAGCGAAACCAATCTGTCCAATTTTGCGTTCAAGGCATCGAACTGTTTGTTCGATAGACCGCTTGAACCCTTGTCGCCATGGTCGTGCCTTTTATTATCTTTCCTTTTCCTGAAACAATCATTGCAATAAACCGGCTTACCCGGCCGAGGCTCAAAAGGGATCTCGCAATCGCGCCCACAATCGGCGCAAACCACTTGATGCATTTTTCGATCGAATTTCCCCATATTATTGAAATTAATTAAAATACCTTAAAATACACCAAAGCAGACAGGATCAACAGACCAATAACCGCTATCTCTTTGACATGCTTCAATTTAGATAAGCCCTTGGCTAAATAAACCATAACCGCTAGTTGTATGAAAGTAGCCAAATATATGCCTATCAAAGCAAATATCTGACTTTTTAGATCTCCTAGGAACAGAGGAGTTAAAACAACAAAATCATCAAGCAAGGTTATTATGGAAACAAAGAAGCCTAACCATATGAGATGAAAGAATCGAGAACGGGTTATCTTCTTTCTTATTTTGTGTTTTTCTTTCTCTATTTTCTCTTCCTTCTTCTTGCCGAACAAGTCCAGATAAACAAAAAAGGCCAAAACCAAGATCAATATACTAGTGATCACATGAGTATAAGAAAATTTTTCAAGCAATGAAGAAAAACACCAGGCCATAGCCACGGCCGCGGTCACAGCCAAAAGATTGCCTATGGAAAAAGCTATCCTGCCTTGCTTGGTCCTGGTCAATTGAGCGATTATCGGTATCCTGGTGACAGCATCATCAAAACTGGCCAAAGCCTTGGACAATACTCCACCGATAATATATTTCAAAGCTGTTATCATATCTACTATTGTACCATTTCAACCGAACATTTAACAAGAAACCCCACTGAAAATTCAAAAAGACAATTATAAACAAAAGTCAACTGCCCCGAGGTTGAAAGTCCTTAAAGCTCGACACCTCACTATCCTAAAAATGGTGCGGCCGTAGAAAGACTTTCGCTGTAAAGATCATTATTGACAGAAACTATTTTTTATGCTAACCTTAACTTGATAGTTCAAAAACTATCCTCTCTTATTTTAAAAGAGTGGTGAATATTATTTTAGTAGAGATGAAGTCGAGTTTCTACCTATTAGTATTCAAACTAATTACTTTATCTTTACATTTTCATGGAAGGTACAATCAAAAAATTGACTGACAAAAACTTTGGTTTTATCGCCCAGGATGGTGAGAATGATCTATTCTTTCACGCCAACAACTTGGACGGTATCAGCTTTGACGAGCTGAGCGAAGGCGACGCTGTTGCTTTTGATGTCGAAGATACTCCGAAAGGAAAATCTGCAGTCAATGTTAAAAAAGCGTAAATAACTTTTTTACATAAACAAAACAGACCCCTTAAGGGTCTGTTTTGTTTTGCTATCAAAAATAAATGTTACTTTTTTGTGCTAGCTTTATTCTTCTTCTTGTTAGCTTTAGCCTCAAGCATTTGCCTTTTGATCTCGAGTCTTTTTGCGGTCTTGTGGGATTTTGACCTCTTTTTCTTGCCCACGCCGGTATTTCTTTTTGCCATATTCGCAATTTATATTCTTAATAAATATTAGATTAACATATTATCCAATATAATAAAAGCAGAGTTAATGGTCCTACTAGTACATCTTTCTGCCCTTACCTCTTCTGCCTACTTTCCTGCCACCAACGAATTTTCCTCTTTTACTTTTTCTTTTTGGTTTTCCGGTATTTGGGGTTATGCCAACATCACTCTTAAAGATCTTCATCTTCTTGCCTTTGAATGTTGTCTTACCGAAGACCCTTAAAGCATCATTAGCAAAAGCATTATCAACTGAGAATAATGTTGTTTTTGGCCCCATATCTATCCTACCCACATCAACTCCTTTTAATCCATTGTTGGAATTTATGATCCCAAAAAGTTCCTTAATGTTAAAACCATCCTTTTTCCCTACTGAAAGCTCTAGAGTAGTTTTGTCACTATCGGTAAAAGGTTTCTTTTTGTCTTTTTCTTTTATTTTCAGATCTTTAGCGTACCTATAATCATCTACCAACTTGCCGAATTTAAGATCGATCAAAGCATTCACAAGCTGATCCTTCTCAAGCTTTTTCAATCTCCCAACAATACCAGATAAACATTCATCTTTTCTTTGTTCAAATCCCTTATTCTCTAAAGTGTTTACAAAAGAATCTATCTGACCGTTGATTATCTTCTCTTTGGTCGGTACTTCTTTTTCAATAAAAGTCTTTCCTATGGTCCTTTCCATATTATTTATCTTCCGCCTATCTCTTGGCCCTATCAAAGATATGGAAACACCGCTTTTTTGAGCCCTGCCGGTTCGACCACTTCTATGAGTATATGCTTTTGATTGATCCGGCAAGCTGTAATTTATAACATGAGTAAGGTCATTCACATCTATTCCTCTAGCTGCTACATCGGTTGCCACAAGAAGCTTGACCTGTTTCTTTTTGAATCTGTCCATTATTTTACTTCTCATATCCTGAGATATATCACCATGGATGCAATCAGTATCATAATCAGCTTGCTTTAGTCGGTCGGCCACATCTTGAGTTTCCCTTTTTGTTCTGCAAAAAAGTATTCCATATACATCAGGCAAACTATCCAATATCCTTCTAAGCGCTTCAAAACGCTCTCTGACATTTACGACAAAAAATTCATGAGAGACATTCTCAGCTCCGGAATTCTTATTCCCAACGCTTATTTCCCGCGGATCCTTCATATACTTCTGCGCGATAGATCTCACCACCTTTGACATTGTAGCTGAAAAAAGAAGTGTTTGCCTCTCGTTAGAAGCTTGTTCAAGAACGGTATCAAGATCCTGCTTGAACCCCATATCCAACATTTCATCAGCTTCATCCAATACTAACCATCTTATATCCTGAAGTTTTAACGCTTTTCTTTTGATAAGGTCACATACACGCCCCGGAGTTCCAATAACGATATTGGCACCGGATCTCAGAGCTCTGATCTGTAGGTCGGCCCTTGCACCGCCATAAACGGCGGCTGTTCTTATATTCTTGTGATAAGCTGATAGTTTTTCAATATCTCCTGATATCTGCATACACAACTCTCTGGTTGGACAAAGGACCATAGCTTGAACGCCTCTTTTTTCCACATCCAACTGATCAATTATCGGCAAACTAAAAGCCGCCGTCTTTCCTGTTCCGGTTTGTGCTAAAGCTATAAGATCCCTTTTTGATCCTAACAGAAAAGGGATCGTTTCTGCTTGTATTGAGGATGGTTCTGTGAAACCAAGGTCGCTAAGACCACTTAATGTCTTGGGAGAAAGCCCCAAGTCTTTGAATGTTTTCATTTTTGTTCATTTGCTCAGTAAAAGAATCTCTAAACTCCCCCGTCGGAGTTCTTGGCCATACATAAACAAATTCCCAAAGATTTCATTCAAAATGGCTACTTCTTAATATGAGTACAAATTATTATTTTAATACAATACCAACCCTTTTTGGGTTGGCTATTTATCTTAATATTCCTTTAATATCAACAATAAACGTGCTAGTTGATAATAATATAAATACTTTATTTTGTCAACAATAGATGTAATATGCGCATACACATTGCACTTTTCTGCTAAGCTGGAGCATATGAAAACTATAATTTCAAAATGCTAAATGTAAAAACCTGCTCCCAGCTTTGCATCACAAAAAAAGAACCCCGCGCGTTGTCTGCTTTAAAAGCATAAAACGTGCGAGGTTTTGTTTTGTCGGCGACAAGTCGCCAAGTGTCCAAGGAACAAAGTTCCAGCTCCCTGTCTGCCGACAGGTAGGCAAGAATACAAGACGACAAGAGCCTACTTGCGACGGAGAACCCGATTGAAGCCGTTAAGCCAGCAATCGGGTGAGAGAGAGCACGTGTTCTGAACCCACTCACCGTAGCCCCAGACAACACAACAGGTGCTCTCGAAACCATCAGGGTCAGGGTCACGCCAGTCGGAGAAGACGAAATTCGCTTTCTCTCGTAAGCTGACGGGAATTTCGTTCTGATGCTTCAGAATATATTCCCCGTCCTCTTTTCCGAGATTGGCGTTCATTTCTTTGATCCTGTTGACCAGATGGCTAACCTCCGATCTCTTATCTTCCCACAGAAAGCGGAGAATATCGTAGGTACGACCACCGACGGTCATTTCGGTGGGCAGAGAGTCTTTGACAAGACCGTCGCAGAACTCTTTAACCTTAATGTCGTTGTCCGGGTCGATCAAAGCTTCAAATCTCTCGTCGCCGAGTTGTTCTTGTAAATGAGCTAATTCTTTTAACATCTTATTATCCTCCCTGTCCTTTTGTTTAAAGGACTCACTCCTCGCCAACATTGGCAAAGAGGAAGGCCGGTTTTTGGTCTTCTTAATGAAGATTATGATCTTTTAAAATCCACACAAAGAAAACCAAAAGATATTTTATTATAGTAAAAAAATATTTTTATGTCAACCTCCGTAATTTTAGAGGGGCAGGTCTTGTATTTGAATATTTCCTTTTTTTATTTTATGCCCCCAGGGATCGCCTGCCTACCGGCAGGCAGGGATTCGAAGGTACGCCCGATGGGTTAGCGGGGATCGGTTCAAATCGATCGATCCCGAAAACAAAAAGAAAAAACACTGGAATTTATCCAGCGTTTTTTCTTTGCTCCGATTATTGGATAAAGTCCGAACTTATTTTAAAGAAAACGGTTAGCGCCTATCGGCGATTATACATACCTGCCCCGCTAACGCTCCCGCCCCAGGGCAAGGCCTTCTTTGGCAAAGGAAGGGGGTCTGGGGGAAGGAATTTGCCAAAGAAGGCCTTGCCTTAAAGAGGCCTGACCTGGCTTACGCTGGGATTTTTGGCAGTGGGGGTTGACTTATTTTAAAAATATGCTTAATATAATAATAGCTTTTTAATAATTTTTCCCCAACAGCTGGGGAGGCAAGCCATGACCGAGA
>CAZRQU010000025.1:0-8088 GCA_964602485.1 uncultured Gammaproteobacteria bacterium
AATAATTATCATTAATCTAACAATATAACAATTCCCCGATATTTTCAATGTTGACAAATAAAAATCCCCTCTGCCCGTTTAAAAAACGAACAGAGGGGTAAGCTTTAGAAGATCTCCTTAGCCAACTTGGCCAGGGCGTTCACCTTTTGGTGAAACACCCACTTGGAGCTCCCCAGGGCGCCGGGGCCATTGTTGTAGGCCTCAAGCGCCTTGATCCAATCTCCATCGAATTGCTCATAGAGATCAGACAAGTATTGAAGACCAGCTGAGGCTGCCTTTTCCGGCACAAGCATCTCGTGATGCTCATAGCCGTAAAGCTCGGCCGTGCCGGCGCAAACCATATAGAGGCCATGACAAGAACCGTCATGGTTCTTGGCCTTGTCCCGGCCGCAAGATTCCACTGCCGGCAAGGCCACGGCTATCTCATACGGGATCCCGTATTTGAGAGCCGTGTCAGCTACCATCCGACCATGGACATCCATGGTGTTGGCCAGGCAAAGATCTTTACCTTTGTCTTTGACCCAACTATCAGCGTCGAACGGACGCCTGACGGAGATGTCGATCTCTGCGAATTTCTCTTTGATCTTTCGCAAGACTTCAACCCGCCTTTGCCCGAGCTTGGCCAAAAACTCCTTTCTTTTAGCCACCAGGTCTGGGTCTTTTACAAATTTTTCTACTTTTTCAGCCGTAGCCGTAGCCTTGGCTTCTACTTTACTGCCATGAAAAGCTAGCAAAAAAGCCAAAGTCAACAATACTGCAAAACCGATAATAACCTTCATAATTTCTCCTTTGTTTCAATTCTAAGGTACACTTGGACCATTGGTCCATTGTTTTCTATTTCTTACTATTATTATAGCATATTTTATATTATATGTCAATGTAAAACCCCTGAAAAACAGCTAATATATAAAAAAATACCCACATAAATGGGTGATTGGTGATTGGTGATTTGGAATATAGAATTAAGGTGCTATTTGTCATCCTGAGTATCCCGCCTCAGCGGGAGACGAAGGATCTATATTTGGTAATTTGTAATTAGTAATTAGTAATTTGGGTTTCTCTTAGTTCCTCCCCTTACCAAGGGGAGGCTAGGAGGGGTTAATGTAATTAGTAATTTGTAATTTGGGGTACGGAGTGTCATCCTGAGGATCCCGCGAAGGCGGGAGACGAAGGATCTATATTAGGTAATTGGTAATTGGTAATTAGTAATTTGGTATTTCATCAATTCCTCCCCTTGCTAAGGGGAGGCTAGGAGGGGTTAATGGAATTAGTAATTTGTAATTGGTCATTTGGGATATGGAATATCATCCTTAAGGAGCGGATAGTGACGAAGGATCTATAATTGGTAATTGGTTATTTGATATTTGCAATTTGTGATTTGCAGTTTGTTATGCGTTATGAGTTATGCGTTTAGAATGTTAGAATTAAAAATTAGAAATTATTTCAAGAATTATAAAATTATAAAATTACAAAATTAATTCACGTTACGAGTTATGCGTTATGAGTTATGCGTTATGAGTTATACACATCAAGACATCTTTTTGAATTTTACCGAGAATATCGGCTCATACTGGGTATTGTTGGCATCAGTTATCTCCACCTTCTCCCCTTTGGCCACTTTGGTCATGGCAGCGTCGGACAATAATTGATTATCGTTGACCAGGTCGTTTTTCAAAACCTCAAGTTTGTCGAATTCTTTGGCAAAATCCTCTTTGATACCGGCTTCTATCTCTTTTTTCTTGGCTTTTAGAGCATCTAATTCGTCCAAGGTCTCCTGATACCGGCTGGAACTCTTTAAAGCATCTCTGTACATAGCTTTGATCTCTTTTTGTTCGTTCTTGGTCTTTTGGATGCGATCGAATATTTCTTGTAGTTTGCTCATATTTAATGTTTTAAAAATAAAAAAACCCTACGGGTGTTATTTGATATATTTATATTATTTTTAATAACAAAGTGTTGAGGTGGCAGCCACTTTCATCCAATTAGCCCCATTGCAGAAACAAAGCTCACTTATGTCCGTATTGTAATATATGGATCCTTCTCGGGAACAGATCGTTCCTTTTTTCTCTTCCAGAGACTCTAATACCAAATCCCCTTTTACTTTTACTCTCCCTTGAAAATATCCGGCATAATTATCCTTCTCTCCTTTTCCATAAATAGCGGCTGACCCTAGTCCTTTTCCGGAAACTTCCCCATAAACACCGAAGCCTTTGCCTTCTCCGGAGTAAAGTCCGTAAAGTCCGTAATAATTACCCTGAGCCGCATCTTTAACATCATATACTTCACCTCGAATACCAAAAGCATTTTTGGCCGAACCTTTTTCATCATTCACTTTTCCATAAACTCCAGTGGCATTGGCCCCACTGATCGACTTCACACTAGCATCACCCCAAAGACCATAAACATTCCCTCCTGAAGCAGGGTAACCATTATCAGCTATTGCCTGTCCATAAACACCGACTGCATCGCCCACTATGGACTTGTCATCAATATTGGAATAAGCGCCTGAAAAAGAATATCCAAAGACACCATAAGCTGTCTGCTCATTTTTGGTTATCGACCTGCCTGATAGAGCCAAGCTGGTACTAGTGGCTGATATACCTTGACCACTTCCAAAATAACTATAATCATAATAAGCCTTATCACCATCTTGGGATATCAGGGCAAAAGCCAAAGTGGCTGTCGTCAAAAATAAAGCAAACACAGCCAAAGTCAACTTCAAAGCAAACACAGCTATCTTTTTGCCTGTCTTGTCCTTATGATAAATGTCATGAAAAAAACCTTTTTTTCTTTTTTTCCTAGCCATATTTATAAAATATTTCTGTTAACATTATACAACATTTCCTCTAATTGATAAAGTTAATATGACTCTCGTCTATAAGATCTATAAAACGGCTCTTTTGCAAAGGGCGGTCATAAGCACTGAATTTACTATAACTCAGATATATATGCTTGCGCGCTCGGGTCATGGCCACATAAAAAAGACGCTTTTCTTCTTCCAGGTCGCTTCTGGAGTTAGGGAAAGAAAATTCATTCAGCCCGACTATGAACACGTGGTCGAACTCTAAACCCTTCACTTGATGGGCGGTTACTATCGGAACCTTGCCCTTTTCCAATCCCAGAAAATTTATATCCTTTACCAAAGAAGCAAAATGAATAAGCTCACGCATGACCGTTTCCGGCCTCTTGTCCGGATCATCCTTTTCTTTGAATATCGATATCAACTCTTCAATGGACTTGGATCTTGTTTCTTTATCTTTATCCTGTTCATAATACTCTTTCAAACCTGAATTCTCCCAGATCTCCTTTAACGCCTTACCCGGCCTTTTTTGACAAACCATAGTCTGCCAAGAATTTATCAGGCCGGCCAAAGTAACGAACTTTCCTGAATAACGCTTGAAAAGATCGGATCTGGCTCGGCTATTCTTCCTAAGTTTTCCTACTAATACTTCCAAAAGGCCAACCGTGGCCAATACGTCATCTTTGGCATCATGAGTAGCGGTTTCCAAAGAGAACATTTCGGACAAAGTCCCAAGTTTATAGTTGGGAGCGTCCACTGATCTTCTGGACATATCCAAAGTATCGTAATATTGCTTGAAATCGAATTGCACTCCCATGCGTTTCCCGTATTCGGAAAGCATAGACAGATCAAAAACCACATTATGGCCAACAGTAACATCCTGACCGATAAAGTCTTTAAGCTCCTTAAGGACCTGTTTGGGGTCCCTGCCTTTGTCTGCCAAATGTTCATCGGAGATACCGTGAACATTCTCTGACAACCCCACCGGCTTCTTGTTCTTCAAAAAATGATAGAATTCCTTGCCCGGCTTGCCTTTGACTATTTCGATGGCGAAGATCTGTATAACCTCGTCATCAACCGGGTTGGTCCCGGTCGTTTCCGTATCCAAGACCACTATCCGCCCCTTGTCCCAACGATTTATTATATCGTAATAAGGCTCAGGATAATTAAAATTCCGAAAGTTCAAAAGATCGGAAACTTTAAGACCTATACTCTCCCCTTTCTCTCTTATGTCATTTATAGTGGCCGGACCGATATTGCGCGGAGGTCTTTTAATAAGGCGGTAAGCCGATTCCAGGTCGAAACGATTAAAAATTATCTTCAGGTAAGCATAAATATCCTTAACTTCCTGCTTTCTGAAAAATTCATACTTATCCACTGTTATATGGGAAACACCTTTTTTAGAAAAAACTTCGGCCGCCTTAGTTATAAGATAATTAGCCCTAGACAGCACGGCTATCCTGGCTTTATCATTGGCGGCTCTTATATCTTTGATATTTTCCACCACCCAATCTATCTCTTGATCAAAGTTATAAGCCGAAAAAACATCTATGCATTTCTCATTCGACCCGGAGCCTGACGATGATTCCAGATCCTTGGTGTCAGCCTTGGCAAAACTAGATAAAAAAGATTTTACAGCCGAAAGGATATTCGGATCGAATCTATAATTCGTCTTTAGACCCAATTGCTTGTGATCGGGAAAATGTTTCTTAATAAGACCCTTTATGAAATATGGCTCACTCCCGCGCCAACCATATATAGTTTGATCAAGATCGCCAATAAAGGATACATTGCCATGCTTTTTAGCCAGTTCCTTAACCACCAAATATTCCGATATATGAGTGTCCTGAAATTCATCCAACTGGATAAATTTATATTTAGACGACCATTTATCTCTGAGTTTTTTATTGGTATAAAGAGCTCTTATAACTATTAGAACCAACTCATTGAAATCCAGGGCATGCTGTTCATATAAAAAGTCCTTATAATCATCCGCGATCCTCTCAAGGGTTTCATCGACCTTCATTTCAGGCAAAGTGCAGCCAATATCATTCTCTAGATTCCTTAAACGATACTTATATATTTTTTCCAGGATGTCGTTGCATTCCTTTTTCATATTCTGTTCATCCTGGATATAATATGAATACTTCTCCAAGATCTCCTTCATGGCCTCCACCTGTTCAAGATTATCAAAAATAACGAAATCAGGACTTATACCCAATTCCTTAGCTTCTTCCTTTATGAAATAAGCGCAAAATCCATGAAAAGTCTTTATGGTCAAACTGTCAAATATCTTCTTGTCTTCCAACCTTGACCTTATCCTGCTTGTCATTTCTTCAGCTGCCCGATTGGTAAAGGTCAAGCAAAGAACCTCTTCCGGTTTGAACCCTTTTTTCAAAGCTTTTATGACCCTCTCGGTCAAAATGGTGGTTTTACCGGTACCAACCGGAGCTGACACTAAATAGGCCCCTTTAAGGCTGTTTATTATATCCAGTTGTTCTTTGTTGAATTCCATTTTAAATAAAACTTCTTATCTTCTTTCTTATTTGCTTGTGATCAGGAGCCATTCTTTCGACCAGGTCCCAAAATTTTTTTGAATGATTCATTTCCTTAAGATGACAAAGCTCATGAACTATCACATAGTCGGCCAGCTCCTTGGGTAAGAACAATAATTTATAGGAAAAATTAAGATTACCTTTAGCTGAACAACTTCCCCACCTGGTCCTGGTATCGCGAATAGATATTCTTTTATATTCAAAGCCATAACACTGATTCAAATATTCAATTCTGCTCTTTATAAATTTCCTAGCCTTCTCCTTGTTTTTTAAATAATCCTTTCTGGTAGATCTTTTTCTGGTTTTTAATTCTTCGCCCTTGACCCTTAATTTATCAATAACCCACTGTCGTTTACTCTCCAAGAATTTTTTGCCAACAAATACCGGCACCCACCAAGGAATGGTCAAGATCACTCTGGAATCAGAGTATACGGAAAGGCTGATATTCTTAGCCCTTTTCGACCTTCTTAGTTTGTACGAAAAATCATTCATTTATCTTTTTCAAAAAATTATGTATTATCGAACTTATCTGAGAAAATTCATTTTCTTTATCAAACACATGATCGGCCCCCTTTATTATATGTAGCTGTTTTTCCCCTGGTAGCTTCTTGAACAATTCCTCAAGTTGTTCCTTTTTAGTTATCTCGTCCCTGTCCCCGACCATCAAAATAACCGGCATTTTCAAACGATCAGCTTCTGACAAAAGATCATATCTTTTAAGGTCAGGCGCTAATTCTCGATTGGCACCTTCGCTTATATCTACCGTGCTCGGGCCTAAAAGAATGCCTCCTCTTGCCCATTCGTCTATCTCTTGCTGGGTCATTGAACCAACGAATACGTCATAGGACACGACCGCTGAAGCCAAAAATAATGCTTTTACCTTTTTAGGATCTTGGACCGCATAATAACCGGCGCAAAGAGCCCCTAAGCTGTGGCCCAGGAGATAAAAAGGCTCATCGTACCAATCCTGCCCCGAGGACCAGCTTAGGACATCCTCTAGATCCTCAAGATAATTAGTGGCTGTTGCTTTGAAAATACCTTTACCGAGAACGCCAAAAGTATGCTCAACATCAAGACTAACAACCGCTAAACCTTTTTTTATGAACATATCCCTGAAAAACGAAATATGAATATCGTTCTGGCTAGCCCCCAACCCGGGCATCAAGAATACCAATCCCTCCCCATTTCCAACACCATCCAATCTTACTGGCAATTCTTGTCCTTTTCTATTTTTTATATTGAATCTCTTCATAATAATATAATTATATCAAAAGCAAAATAAAACAGCCAACGTCAAAACGCCGACTGCCTGATATCCGTTATATATGATCGATCATTCACTCGCAGATTATCGATGTCTTTTTTACTTGGCAAGACTCGGAAAGCGAAACTCCTCTACCTATCACTATCTCTTGTGCCAACTTCCTATCCTCTCCCCTGGATGCTCTAGAATTCTCATTAAGCAAAGACCTGGCTTCAGCCACATTGACCTTGGCGTATGTCTCTAAGGTCGATCGAGACATCAAACAAGTCCCTATAACCACTGCGGAAAAGAAAACAGACACGCAAATAACGCAAACAGAGGTCTTGCCCAAATAAAAACTCTTTGCAAGCGCGCTTTTCTTGCGCTTCTTGAATTTGAACATTCTTTTCTTTTTTCTTTTCATTTATTTAAAACTATTAATGGCCAATACTACCTCCTACTCCGCTTCTCGCATCCTTTGACTGCGTGCTTCCTTGTCAGGCTCAACTATGTTCTTGGCTACGGAATTATCAAGATAAAGGCGGGTCATATAAGAAATAGCTATTATGGAAAAACATACAACTCCGAATATCAACAGCAAATAATGATAATTTTTAAAGTTTTTACTATTCGTGGAAACCTCTTTTAAAGGTTTTTTCTGTTTTATGCTATCATTTCTTTTTTTCTTGACCATACTCCTTGTTTGATATTATATACTTATTATACCACAATATTGGCTTTTTTAAAATCAAGCTCTGATATATAGCAATATTAAAAAAATAGCCAAAGCCAAGCTTATCCATTCGAACACCCCCCACCACTTGAGCCACTTTGACGGTCGAGAAAAAAGATAAGCTGCCTCGAACCAGTCATCTTGCCCATATCTTTTAACATGTCTTTCTCTTTCTTTCTCATCTTTAAAAGCATATATCCCTTTCCCAGCATGGAACAACTTATATACTTTTCCGGAAAAAGGAAGGAATAATTTAACTCCCCAGCCTATACCCCAAATATCGAACAAAGGGTGGGTAGCTACCGCCAACGACATCAATAATGCTAATCTTATATCTATCCAGAAAAAGGTGGACAAAAAAACGACTACCGGCATGAATAGAGAATGGGAAAAATTATCCCGATGCTTATGATACCATTTATCTCGTTTTATTACCTTCCCGCTCAAAATAAAACTCAAAACATCCGGGAAAAACCCGCAAAAGGCACCAAGGAGAAGGAATTTGGCTGTTATATCAAAATTGAACAAATAAGCTCCAACCAGGAAAACCAGCTCCCCGGCTAGAAAATGGGAAAACATACACTAAGTATTTAATTGCAAAGGCTTTTTATCGTCTTTCCGCTTTTTCTTCTGTGCTTCTTCAAAGCCTTTTTTTTCTTTTTATTCATATATCATCTACTATATATTATAACACTTTAGCTAAAATAAATAAAAAGTACTTACTTAAGTAAGTACTTTTTCATTCAATGCTCGGAGA
>CAZRQU010000026.1:0-3057 GCA_964602485.1 uncultured Gammaproteobacteria bacterium
TAGATTCTTCAGTCGTTATCACTCCTTCAGAATGACATATAATTTCTATCATTCTAAAGCGGAGCAGTTTTCCATTTTGTCATTCTGAGTCCTGAGAATTCGGGACGAAGAATCTAAAATTAAAATAGTTGAAGTTTGAAGATTTATAATTAAAAAATTTATATGACAAACAACCAGCCGAACCCGGCTCAGGGACAAAAGAAAGAAATAAAGATCGCTGATAATATTCCAGGAGCGGAGTATTCCAACATCGCGCAGTTCGGAACCTCCAGAGAAGAGATACTTTTGAAATTCATGAATTTGGCCGAAGGCGCCGGACGCGTGGTCGGCAAGATCATTGTTTCCCCAGGTCATTTCAAAAGAATGGTCAATGCTATGAACGGAGTGTTAAAGGCCTATGAAGAGAAATTCGGTGAGATAAAAGAAGCCGAAGGACCGGGGAATAAGGAAATAGGGTTTAAAGGATAGATCGCATAACGCATAACGCACAACTTTTTTGAAGAAGCGTTATGTGTTATGTGTTATGAGTTATGGGAAAAGATTATTACAAAATACTCGGCGTTGATAAGGGTGCTTCTCAAGATGAGATCAAAAAAGCTTTTCGCAAACAAGCGCATCAATATCATCCGGACAAACAAACTGGCGATGAAGCTAAGTTCAAAGAAATAAACGAAGCTTATCAGGTTCTTGGTAATGAGCAGAAAAGGAAGCAGTACGATCAGTTCGGTTCCGGTTTTGAGAACATGGGTCAAGGCGGTTTTGGCGGTGGCCAAGGTTTTGGCGGTTTTCAGGGCAATATAAATATGGACGACCTTAATGATATGTTCGGTGGTTTTGGCGACATGTTCGGCTTCGGGGGCGGTTCTTCCAGAAGGCGCGGACCCAGGAGAGGGGCTGATATAGAAATGGTGATGAGCTTGTCTTTTGAAGAGGCGGTTTTCGGGACTGAAAAGGATATTAGCTTCAAGAAACGGGCGGTTTGCGACAGGTGTAAGGGGCAAGGCGCGGAACCGGGAGCCAAGGTGGAGACTTGCAAGGTCTGTAACGGGTCTGGAAAGGTAAGAAAGATCCAAAGGACCATCTTAGGTTCTATTCAAGTGGAAACGGCTTGTTCGCATTGTGGAGGAGAAGGCAAAACCTTTTCCAAGTCCTGCACAAAGTGCGGCGGGGCAGGCATAGCCGTTGAAACAGCCAATATAAAAGTTAAGGTTCCAGCCGGGATAGATGACGGCGAAGCCATTAGATTGTCCGGCGAAGGCGAGGCCGGCGAGAAAGGCGCCACTCCGGGCGACCTGTATATCAGAATGAAGGTAAGCCCTTCCAGGCAATTCGAGCGGGACGGTTATGATATAAAAAGCAAAAGAGAGATAAGCTTCACCCAGGCGGCCCTGGGAGATAAAATAGACATAAAGACGGTTCATGGTGATGTTTCCTTAAAGGTTCCGGAGGGTACTCAGAGCGGAACTATTTTCAAGCTGAAGGGCAAGGGCGTTCCGGTTCTAAATGGCCGGGGTTCGGGTGATCATCTGGTAGAATTGGATATCAAAACCCCCAAAGGACTTTCCAAGAAGCAAAAGGAGGCCTTGAAAGACCTGAATATATAAATATTCTTCAAAATAAAAAAGAGACCATCGATCTTATGATCTATGGTCTTTTGTTTACATCGAAAGTTCCGATGTTAGATCGGAGACCGATGTGCCCTGAAGCTCTAAAGAGTTTCAGGATGTTGGATCTAAGGATCTAGACCTTAAAGTAGTTGATTTTTGTGACTTTATCCGATCACAGCATAAAATAAGTGATGACCAGATTGTAGCGAGAGTCTTCAGTTTGGCCTCTGGTTTCGGCTTTGAAGCACAGCCGGCCTTTGTCGGTTTCCAGATATACCATCAGGGTTTCCAGATCATCCTTATTTTGAGCTCGGCCAAGGACTTCCACTTGACTGTCTGACAGTTTTACTCTTGAGGACAGCTGAACCTCGGTTTTTCCGTAAACGCCGAAATCAAAAAACACCCGGTAGCCCCGAATGTCGACTGATTCAAGCCGCCGATCATTTGCCTTTTCTTTCATAATACCTCTCTTTTTAAAGTTCGGTCTTCTAGTATTTCTTCTTCAATTCACAGCCAAAGCCTTCTTCTTTCCCTTCGTAGTAGGTGTAAGCTTCCAGGATCAGATCACCTTTGTCGGTCGTTAGTATTATTTCAAGCTCCTCCATATCCTTTTCGTTCTTGGCCTCTGAAACTATCACTACTTGATGGTCGAAGAGATCGGTGGCCATTGGCAAAGTCAGGCGCGCATTCCCGTATTTGCCGAATTCCGCCCTCACAGAACACCCTAGTATATCCAGGTATTCAAGTCTCGGCTTTTTGGAATGATCTTCAAGTCTTTTCATCAAAGACCTCCTTATTAAAAAGAACCTTTAGGGGTCAATTCAAACTATCATTTATATAGGCATAGGTCAATCCTTGACAATTTCTGTATGTTCGTTATTATGTTTTGAAACCTTATAAGAAAGAGAGGGGAGATGGGTAGTGATCTTGAGCTTGCTCGTGAGGCTGTTATTAATAAAATAGGCCCTTTAGAATGCCCAGGATGGAGGTTTGATATCGAATTCTTGGATCAGACATGTTCCTGCGGAGCTAGAAGGATCTGTTTAATGGAACAAATAATCAGAGGAGCTGATCCAAAACATCACACTTATTCCTGGCATTTATGCATAAACCTTGATTGCAGAAAAATGACCAGCCGAGACGCTCTTTGCCGGCCAACAAAATATCATATGGCGATCTGCCCCGCATGCAGAAGACACGCCTGGGACGACAGCTTTTTCTAAGCTGTCTTTTTTTTATTGTTAGAAAAAAAGTGCTATAATAAAGATAGAATGTATAAGAGCAAAAGACTTGAGAAAAAAGATATTTTCAAGGCAATTTTTGGTATTGGCGGGTGTTTTTTTGCACTCGTTATTTTTATTTTAACAACTTCGGCTGCTTCCAGGAATTGGATCCAGAATTCCTGGTCTGGTGGAGCTACTAGTACAACTGCTGATCATACCAATGATGC
>CAZRQU010000026.1:3157-5931 GCA_964602485.1 uncultured Gammaproteobacteria bacterium
ACTATCTCAATGTGGGTAAAAAAGAATGAAAGCGGAAGGTATCAAACTTTATTTGATAAAGGAAGTATAAAATTAAGTATAGGGGATGATGACAGGTTATATTTTCAAATAGCTAGTTCTACCTTGAATTTTGAGTATAGGGGATATTTGAACAGCGGTAGCTCTAAACAGGTTTTTTCAATGATCCCTTATCATGGAGATCTTTATGGTTCTGGCTATGATCCAGCAGAGATTTATCGCTACGATAGCGGTACGACCTGGACAAAAGTTGGAGAATTGCCCGGGTCTGGGACAAATTCTGCTTATGCGCTACATATTTTTAATGATAGGCTACTTTCAACTGTTAGGTACAATCCAAAGGTTTTCCAATATGAGAGTGATCTAGACTGGAGTGAAAAAGGATATTTTCCTTCTAATACGGGAACAAGATCAATGACAAATTATAACGGAAGGCTTTATGTAACAACTAATGGTACTGGCAATGTTTATCGTCTTGATCCTGATAACACTTGGTCCAATGTCGGACAGCCTGGATCATCCAGCGATACTTCCCCTATAACCGTTTTTGATAATAAGTTGTATGTGGGTATATATGATTCGGCCAGGGTTTATCGATATGATGGCGGAACTACTTGGACCGAGGTTGGTAATTTCTCAGGAGAGAATAATGTTTTTAGTTTGTCGGTTTTTCAAAACCATTTATTGGCGACTACAAATGGAAAGATATTCAGGTATAACGGAGGATCTAGCTGGACTGAAATTGGTGACCTAGGAGCAAGCAATTCAAAAGTTTGGGCAGCAGCAGAATATAACGGACGTTTGTATGCGGGTGGTGAGGTTGGTAGCGGTCATTTATTTAGGTATGAGGGTGGTACCACCTGGACAGACCTGGGACAGGTGGGTAGTTCTTTGGTCACGATGTCTTTTTTGAATTATGACGGTCTTTTGCATATTGGGACTTATGATGATAGCCATGTTTACGGCTTTGGGGCAGGGGCTGGTGTTTTTTCTTCTAAAAATATTGGCAATGAGAATTCTCATTTATCCATCTCTTATAATGGAAGCCAAATGTCTTTATATATAAATGGAGAGTTAAATGCTACAACCTCTTCTCTTGTTTCTCCAGAAGTTAATGATCTGAATATCTTGTTGGGCAATTCCTATGGCTCTTCTTACGTTGGCTATAATTCTTCTGGAGAGCAGAATTTTAGAGGGGAGATCGACGAGGTAAAGATATATAATAGAGCATTATCAGATACTGAAATACTCTCCAATTACAAGGCAGAGAAATACGACGATAACAATCTGTTTTTGACCGCTACCTCTACATCTACCACACATACTGCTAATTCCGACTTTTCCGGCACTGCTACCAATACCGAGGTTTCCGGAGGTGATATTCAATTGGATTACATAGGTGGCGTGGCTGATACTTCCGAATATGAATTTCTGGCCTCGTCTACGGTCATCTACCGCTCCAACGGTCCGGGCAATACCAATGAGTTAGCTTCTGGCACAGCTTCATTTTTAGTATCAATAAACTCATCAGGAACCACTACTTTCACTGGTGGAACTATTCCTGATAATGTTGGTGTTGGTGATGTGATAGTTTATGACGTTGACAACGATGATGACATAGACGCTGACGACGCTATTTTATTTATCCATGGTCGTACAAATAATATTACTTATACGTTAAGAACAGGATCAGGATCTTCTACTATTGCTAGCACTACATCAGGAAATGATACTTGGGCCATCTATCGTGCTTACACTTCTTTGGCCAATGCTGAATCAGGAACGACCAATCCGAGCATCCCCATTGTTTTTGATAGCTGGTCCGGCGGTCGGGACATAGCTTCGGCCGGAGAAGTTTGGAACATCGCTTGCTATGCGGACGATGAGGACAGCACACAAACCGATATTGGTGGCTGGGTAACATCTACCTCGACCTATTTAAGGATATTTACACCATATCTTTTAAGCGAAGTTGGGGTAAGTCAGCGACATAATGGAACCTGGGGCAATGGATATAGAAGGACCAGCGGTATATCTACCAGAAACCCTAACATTCGTATAGAGGGGATCGCCGCCCGAGTTACTTCTACCTCTTGGGCCAACTCTCCATTTTCTGGAACTTCTTTTACCGGCTCAGGAGAAATATTCATATCTGATTGCTATGCGGATGTAACCCCTACCGGAGTTGTGAACAATCTTTCTTATGCTTTTTGGAATCTTGGACATGATGTGGTGATAAATATTTATAATTCAATAGCCATCCAACACAATGATTATAATGATCGAGGTGGATTTAATTTTTATGATGGTACAAACTTAACGGCCAATTTGTATAATTGCACTTCAATAACAAAAGATGGCGGTGGTATAGCAGCTTTTCATAATGGGGATACAGCCATAGTAAACTTGTATAATTGTTTAGGTTATAGCGAGGGTTCGTCCTACCCAACTTTTCAAGGTGTTTTTAATACTGTTAGTAATTGTGCTTCCAACGATGATTCATTATTAGGGATTGGAACTAATAATAGATATGATCAGGAGTTCTCTTTTGTTGATCTTGATAATAATGATTTTCATTTGAAATATGATGATACTGGCGCTCTTGGTTATGGGCAAGCTGATCCTGCTTCTGGTTTGTTCTCCGATGATATAGATGGTCATCTTAGATACGAGTCCTGGGATATCGGTGCCGATCAATATTCCGGTTACTCAGCCACCGGCACCTATGTTTCTCAGGCTATAAGTGTTTCTAATAT
>CAZRQU010000027.1:0-5611 GCA_964602485.1 uncultured Gammaproteobacteria bacterium
TAAAATACCCTATACTGCATACTGAATACTATATTCCAAATTACCAATTACAAATATCAAAAT
Source organism: uncultured Gammaproteobacteria bacterium (assembly GCA_964602485.1). Taxonomy (GTDB): domain Bacteria; phylum Patescibacteriota; class Patescibacteriia; order Patescibacteriales; family WJLG01; genus WJLG01. Next base: position 64 of record CAZRQU010000027.1, read on the forward strand.
ATTTGCTATAATTGATATAAATATATAAATGAAGAAGTATCTGATAATAAATTCCATAATCCTTTTATTGGCTATGGCATTTTCTGTTGCTGTTGGCTTGTTTTTGATATTCGAGTTCGACATAGGCCAGGCCAAGGCAGCTAGTTTGGATAAGGAACCGCCGGTAATATATAATCCGGGAGTTTCGGATGTGACCGCTTCTTCGGCCATGATAACCTGGACTACTGACGAGGAGGCTGATTCTTTGGTGAATTTCGGACTGAATAAAAGATATGGCATGGTCCGCGATCCTTTTTATGATAAAACCGAGCACAGTATATTGGTAGATGATCTTTTACCGGACACTGTTTATTATTTCCGTATCACTTCAGCTGACGATTCAGGCAATCAGACAATATCCAGTGATTACACTTTTACGACCTTGCCTATCCAGGAATACATAGAAAAGGAGATAGAAGAGGGTCTTTCGCCCGGACGTTTTGATGAAGAAGGGGAGTTTGAGCAAAAATTTGAAGAAGAAGGAATGTTCGAAAAGGGTTTTGATGAAGAAGGGCTTTATGAGTACCCCTATATGGAGGAGCTGGAGGAAGCTGAAGAAGAAAGAGTGACTGAAATATTGGAAAAGATGCAGGAGGTGACCGCGGAAGAGGCTTTGGAAGCTATCAAGAAGACCGTGGAATATCAAGCTGAGCAAGTTTCGGAATTCGAGATAATATTCGACCAAGTGGATGTTGAGACCGGAACCGATTATGCGGTGGTCAGGTGGCGAACCAGTCAAGAGGCTAATTCCATCATATCTTTAGTGGAAGAAAGGGATTTCGATCCCAATGCCGCTGATCCTTACTTTTGGGAAGAAGGTAATTTTCAGGTCCAAACAAAAGAACATCGAGTAGAAGTTACCGGGCTTGATCCGGCTACCACTTATCATTTCAAAGTCAGTTCAGAAACTTCTTTAGGGGTTAGCGCCGAGAGCGAGGATCTGGTTTTCGTAACTAAATCCATACTGCCTGAGATATACAATTTGAGCGTGTATAAGATAGAAGAGGATGCGGCCACTATTACTTTTAATACTAATGTTCCTTGTTCTTCTTTGGTAGAATATACCAATCTGGATACAGCCGACACGAAAATGGAAGGAAGCTCGGATTATGGTGTGGCTCACTCGGTGCGTTTGACCAACTTGAATTACGATACTTACTATTCAGCTTTGGTCGAAGTGGAGAATGAGTATGGAGAAAAGGCTCAAAGTTCGCCTTTTACCTTTTTGACCATTAAAGATGAAACTGAGCCTATGATCTCTAAAGTTAGGACCGAATCAACTTTATATCCGGGCGGGGACACCAAGGTGCAGACGATCATCAGTTGGGAGACCGACGAGTTGGCTGTTTGTCAGCTTTTCTATCATCAGGGATTGGCGACCGGAGAAGACATAAATGAACTTGAAATAGAAGAGGATTATATAAAGAAACATGTCCAAGTGACCACTAATCTGTTGCCTTCGACTGTTTATAAATATTGGATAAAATGTTGGGATGATGTGAAGAACGAAGCAAGGTCAAGAGATTTTTCAATGCTTACCCCGACCAGGGAAGAGAGTATAATCGATATAATATTAAAGAATTTTGAAAGCACCTTCGGATGGGTCAAAAACATTGGCGGAGGCGGATAATATATGGATCCAGTAGTGCAGTTAAAAAATACGGATGTTACCTATAATCTGGGCAAGAAGAACGAATTCAAGGCCATAGATGATTTCAGTATGGACATCTATCCTGGTGAGTTTGTGGCTTTTTTCGGACCTTCGGGTTGCGGTAAGTCTACTTTGTTCTATTCCATATTGGGTATATTAAAGCCATCTGCCGGCGAGGTGCTGACCAAAGGTGAGAATCCTTATACTTTCTCGCCGGAGGAAATGGTTTATTATCAGTCCAAGATAATAGGTATAATTTATCAGGCTTTCTATCTTATAGACTCATTATCCGTTATAGATAATGTGGTTCTGCCCCAGATATTCATGAGTATACCTCCCAGCAAGAGGAGGAGGCGCGGGCTTGAGCTTTTGTCGCGTTTTGGTTTGGCTGATAAGGCTGATAGTTTTCCAACTCTGCTTTCCGGTGGACAAATGCAGAGAGTTTCCGTATCTCGCTCCTTGGTCAATAACCCGGATGTGATCTTGGCAGACGAGCCGACCGGTAATTTGGATTCCAAATCATCGGATCAGGTTATGCACTCTTTGGATGATATTAGCCGTATAGAGAAAAAAACGATCATTATGATCACGCATAATGCTTCTCAGCTACATTGGGTGCATAGAGTTATCTATATAAAGGATGGAAAACTAATGCGCGTGGTTCCGAATCCGGACAGGAAGCAGATAGCCAAGTTCGATAAACAGAAGATATTGGTTACAGAGATGGAACTTTTGGCCAAAATGTTCCCTTACGCTCCGCCCGAAGACCTAAAGGTCAAAAGTGTGGTGAATTATTTGACTCAGGATCTTACTTTTATGCAAATAAACAATCTGGAGAACAACATCAGGAAGATATTGGAAAGAAAGATAGACAAGGAGATATTGTTCAAGAAATTGATAATGTCAACAGAAAGAGGAGGGGTGGCCTTAAGCGAAGAAAGGGCCAGAACTATCGCTGACAAAGTGGGGCAGATACTTAAGCAAAGTGAGGACATAAGAAGATATAGGCGTCGCCAAAACCAAGGAACATTCTATAATCGCGAAGAGAAATTGGTTACTGATATACTTAATTATATAATAGGAGAAAGCGGTGTTAGTTTGGGCAGGATACAAAAAATGAGGCTCAAAGAAGCGGTTAAGCATAGAGTGGCCGGTATTATCCGAAGAAAAGAGTTCAATGAGATATTGGGCATTTCAAAGGAAGAAGGTGGTGTAGGCTTGACCAAAGAAGAAAAAGAGAACGCTATAAGATATCTAGAGAAACTTTTGACCCAGGGGGTTAATATACACGAACGATAATATTCAGTATAAAGGGTATTTAGGACGACCCGCATATTGCATACCTAATATTAAATATAAGAAAAAATGATCGCGTTTGGAGATACAATCAAATTAGCCACTAGAATGTTTCGAACCAGGCCGGCTAGGACTTGGCTTACTATTTTAGGTATTGGTGTCGGCATTGGAGCCGTGGTCCTTTTGGTCGGCTTGGGCTATGGATTACAGAAGATACTTATAGAAAAGATCGTTTTCGGTGAAGCTATGCTTTCTTTGGATGTGGTCACTCCTCCTTCGCAAGTTTTAGTTATAGATGATGAAAAACTGGAAGAGTTCAAGCAGGTGCCTCATGTAGATGATGTTTCACCTCTGGCTACCTTTAATTCATCTTTGACCTATGGAGATCTTACCGGCAGTGTTATGCTAAGAGGGGTTAGGCCGTCATATTTCGGATATGCCGGTATTAGAATATGGAAAGGTGATTTTTTTGAAGAGGAAGAAAGAAATAAAGTCGTCCTCTCTTCAGCTATAATGAAGCTTTTTGAAATGGAGCCGGATGAGATATTGGGCAAAAGGATAAATCTAAAAGCCATAGTTCCCAATAATGACGGCACCACCAGAGAAGTTCCACTTAATAAAGAGTATTATGTGGAAGGCGTGATCGAGGATGAAACTTCCCTTTATGCTTTTATTCCTCTTGATGATCTTTCTTCCCAATTCGTTATTCCTTACTATGAAAGAACTAGGGTCAAGGTGGAGGCCAGTGAATATTTGGATCCGACAGAGGAGGAATTCTTGAACAGGGGGTTTTTGGTCAATTCACTCTCAAAGACGGTCGAGCAGGCCAATAAGATATTTTCCGGCGTGCAGATAGCTTTAGCTGTTTTTGGTGGTATTGCTTTGATAGTGTCTGCCATCGGCATGTTCAACACCATGACGGTCACCTTGCTCGAAAGAACCAAAGAGATCGGTATTATGCGTACTATTGGAGCTTCGAATATGACCATTATGATATTATTTCTGTCAGAAGCTTTATTGATGGGATTTTTTGGTGGATTGTCAGGAGTGGCCATGGGGGTGGTTGGCGGAACAGCGGCCAATTTTACTCTTAGTTTTATTGCTTCCAGAATGGGCGGTCAAGCCATAGACTTATTCGCTTTTCCTATATTCTTTTTGGTATTCATGGTGGTTTTTTCCGCTTTTTTGGGTATTTTGACCGGATTTTTTCCGTCAAAACGCGCCTCTTCATTGAATCCATTGGAAGCTATTAGGTATAGTTAAGATAACCATAAAACATATGAACAAGAGAAAAATGAAAGAAAGGATAAATAAGGTCAAGGAGAGGTCGTTGGACCTGAAAACAGGACTAGAAAAGGTTTTTAAGGTGCAAGATGAGCGTGATCGTCGGATATTCTATACTATATTGAGCGTGGTCTTGCTTATTTTAATATATTTGATATTCATCAGAGGGTATTTTGTCAGACAAGAAGAGAAAAGAGAGGCTGAAGAAAAGGCAAAAATGGAGCAAGTAAGGCAAGAAAGGGTAGAGAAGATAAAAGAGGCGCCTAAGTCAAGGATATCTTTCTTTTTGGTAAAGCCGGTTAGAGCCAATTTGGCCATACCTGATTATTGGGAAGGAAGTTACCGTTTGGCGGAAAAAGGGGATAAGACCACCTTCTTACATATAGACGATCCATCGCAAACAGCTGAGATATTCTATATTCGCCTGGTTTCGGTGAAACAATTGGAAGAATTGAATGAAGGCGAGCAGGAAGTGGACCCTGACGATCGGATCAAGAAGGGCGATACAACTTATACTTTTGTTTACAAGATGTCTTCGGAAAATCCTTACAAGGATAATGAAGAGCTCAGAGGCAAGCTGGATAGAATGAAGATAGACGCCCGCGAAATGATAAAGAATTATTTTAAGACTTTCTAGGGATAAACATATTTTTGAAGTGTTTTATTATGACCATAGTATATCTATCAATTCAAGCTATTATCCTCACAGCCTCATTGTTTGCAGTATCTGTTTTTGTTTATTTGATATTGTTCTATGGTTTTACCCCCTTTCTTCCGGGCAGGCCGGAAGAAGTAAAGAAAATAATAAAAGAAATGAGGATAAAACACGGATCAGTGATATATTCTTTGGGGAGCGGTACTTCCGGGTTCTTAATGGTTTTGGAGCAACATTATCCTAACTTGGAATTGGTGGGAGTGGAGAAAAAATGGTCTCATTATCTAGCAGCCAAGATCCAGGTTGTTTTAAAAAGAAGCCGTATAAAGGTAGTGAAAGATGATTATTATTGGACTGATATAAGCCGGGCGGATGTAGTTTACTGCTATGTCAGTTTGGAGGACATAAGAGAGATACATAGACGCTTAAAGATAGACACCAAACCGAACACCTTGATAGTTAGTAATGGTTTTGTTCTGCCTTATATGGAACCTTTAAAAGTTCTTAAATTGAAGCATAGAAAGCGTTGGTATAATATATTTACTAGAGGTAAAGAGGTGGTTAGAACCAGTCGGGATGAGGATAAGCGAGACGATAAAGCTTATTTTTATCAAGTGTAGGTA
>CAZRQU010000028.1:0-5532 GCA_964602485.1 uncultured Gammaproteobacteria bacterium
GCGCACAAACAAAGACAGGCCAAAAGGCCTGTTTTTTGTTTGTGTGTCAGGGCCCCAGGGGGCAAGGTTATAAAAAAATCAAACAAACTTTGAACATTGGCTAATATTGACTGATTATTTTTTTTAGGTTATTATTTAATCAGATTGTCGAAATAGATGATCCGTTTAATTTTTATTAATATTTCAGAGATTTGAAATTATGTCAGTACCAAAAAAGAAACGAACCAAAGGATCTATAGGCAAAAGGAATTCTCACAGCGCTTTGAAGAGCGCTAAATTGAATAAATGCCCTAACTGCGGACAGAATATCCCTTCACACCAGGCTTGCCCTAGTTGTGGAACCTATAAAGGCCGTGATGTTAAGAAAAAGAAAACAGTCAAGGCTAAAACTTCCAAATAATAGTTAATAATCTACATACATGGAATATTAACAATGTTTCATGCTCTATGTTCCTTGATCTTTATGTCCAATCGACACCTAGCCAGAACAATTGCCATGCAAACTTTGTTTGCTTGGGATTTTAATGGTTGCAAAAGTGATAATATAGATAAGTTAATAAAGAATAATTTTTCTAATTTTGCTCCGGATTTTGATGATAATGGTTTTGTCGAGGCAAAGGTCAAGGGAGTTGTTGATAATCAGGATAAGATCGATCCTCTTATCAATAAATATGCTACTGAGTGGCCTTTAGAGCAAATAACCATAGTGGACAGGAATGTTCTAAGAATAGGAGCTTATGAGCTATTAATGGAAGATGATATTCCTCCTAAGGTAGCTATAAACGAGGCCATAGAGATAGCTAAAACATTCGGCGGACAGTCTTCTGGAAAATTCGTCAATGGAGTGTTGGGAGCAATGTACAAGAATGAGTTGAACGAAGAAGAAGATAAAAAAGAAAATAAAGAAAACAAAAAAGAATAACCCCAGCCTTATCCAGGGCGGGGTTTTTATGATTAAATTAATGAATTGCCACATTGTTATATTGTTATATTGCTTTTAGAATGAGCGCAATTTAACCATTTAACAGTTTAGCAATAGACGATCAATGGCAGACCTTAAAAAATTGCAAAAAAGGATCAAGGTTGATTTTAAAAATTTAGACCTCTTGAAACAATCTTTGGTCCATCGCTCTTATTTGAACGAGCACCATGATTTTTCCCTGGGGCATAATGAAAGATTGGAGTTCTTGGGAGACGCTGTTTTGGAGATAATAGTAACAGAGTTTCTTTTTAAGAACTATCCAGAGGAGCCAGAAGGTGAATTGACCAATTGGCGAGCCAGTCTAGTGAACGCCAAAATGCTTTCTCGAGTAGCAGAGGAGCTTGATCTTGAGAGTTGCCTTTTTCTTTCTAAGGGTGAGGCTAAAGATAAAAATTCCAAAGCTAGACAGTTCATTTTAGCTGATGCGGTCGAAGCCTTGATAGGCGCGATCTATCTTGATCAAGGAAGCCCTAAAGCTAAGCAATTCATTTTGGATAATATATTGTCTAAATTGGACGAGATCTTGGAAAATGAACTTTACCATGATCCTAAATCAAAATTTCAGGAAAAGGCCCAGGAGGTCTTTGGTATAACCCCGCACTATAAAGTACTTTCTGAGACCGGTCCGGATCACGATAAGCTTTTTGAGATGGGACTTTATATAGGTGATGAGTTCATTACCAAATCCAAAGGGTCTTCAAAACAGGAAGCACAGGTCGAGGCGGCCAAAAAGGGAATAAAAAAGAAAAAATGGTAATTTATATATTATGGCATTGAACATCAAAGACATCTTCTCAGCAGCAATAAAGAATAATGCTTCAGATGTCCATTTGGTCGTTGGTCTTAAGCCTGTTCTTAGGATCGATGGTAGCTTGGTGACCTTGAAGAAGTTTTCCAAGATAGCCAACAAGGATCTACTTCAATCAATATCTTCCATATTAAGAGAAGAGCAAAAGGAAAAGTTCCTAAGCAAGAAGGATCTTGATCTTGGATATTCTTCCGGGGATATAAGGTTTAGGGTCAATATTCATCATGAAAAGGGGCATGTTGGTCTGGCTGCTCGCGTGATCAAAGATATTATGCCTACCTTGGAGTCTATTGGAATGCCTCCAAGTATAAATGATATATTGGATAATGGAAACGGGTTAGTGTTAGTGACCGGCCCTACCGGCTGTGGTAAATCCACTACTTTGGCCGCGATGGTTAATTATATAAATAACAACCACGCTCGCAAGGTAATAACTTTGGAGGATCCCATAGAGTATGTTTTCAAATCTAACAAGAGTATAATAATCCAAAGACAGTTAGGAACGGACATTCCTTCTTTTGCCAGCGGACTGAAACACGCCTTGCGCCAAGACCCTAATGTCATAATGGTTGGCGAAATGAGAGACTTGGATACTATAGCGGCCGCTATCACCTTAGCCGAAACCGGACATCTGGTGATGGCTACTTTACATACTCACAATACGGCCCAATCAATAGATCGTATCATAGATGTTTTTCCGCCACATCAGCAGAATCAAATAAGAGCTCAATTATCCCTTACTTTAAAAGCGGTCGTTTCCCAGAAGCTGATGCCTAAAAAAGAAGGAGGAAGAATAGCGGCCAGAGAAATAATGGTCAAGAATACGGCTGTATCCAATCTGATAAGAGAGAACAAGTTGGCTCAACTAAAAAGCATAATAGAGACCTCTCAGGCAGAAGGTATGATAAGCTTTGAGCGCGACATAAGGAATTTGCTTGAGGATAAATTGATAGAAAAAGAGGTGGCTGAAGCCAATATCAAAGCTCTATAATTCAAATTGCAAATCGCAAACAACAAATAATGGATCGCGGATAAAATGCAAGCCACAAAGCTTGCGTTTTTTGTGGGTAAAGCATGATAAGAAAAGTTGTTTTTGAAGGAATTTTTAACCTTTTTTGCTATTTGTAATTTGCTATTTGTAATTTGCTATCAAGGGGTTGACATTTATTTTCATTAATGTATAATAAGAAACATCCAAAACACACTTGAAATATATGAAAAATCGAATACCAATATATAAAATGCCAAGCAGTTAGAACGCCTGATTTTTTGCCGTTTAGAACCGCTTGGCAAAAGCGGTTTTTTTGAACCTTTTTAAACAAGTTTAGTTGGCAGTGTTCGATACAAGCGATCAAGGATAGTGGTATTCTGAAGACCAAGTGATTGATCTTCAGAAAAATCTTTATTCTTGAATGGACTTTAACAATTGAATATATAGAAGAACGAGCAAAAAAATGCAATTCAAAAGATCGTTTGTCGACGATCTTAAAATACATACTTTTGGAATCAAAAGTGTGGGAAGATCTCGTTAAGAGCGTATGGCGGATGCCTAGACATAAGAAGACGACGAAGGACGTAGCAGCCTGCGATAAGCTTCGGTAAGGTGGCAAGCAACCTTTGACCCGAAGATTTCCGAATGGGGAAACCTGCCCTGTTGAAGACAGGGCGCGCTTCTAGCAATAGGAGCGGGATTACCCGGCGAACTGAAACATCTTAGTAGCCGGAGGAAGAGATAACAATCGTGTGCTTCGCTTATACTTAATCTAATTTTTTAGATTGTGTGTAAGCTGAGCATTTATTCCCTTAGTAGTGGCGAGCGAAAAGGGAAGAGCCTAAACCTCATAGACCGCGTTTGGAGAAGCCTTCGGGCTGATCCAAACAGAAGGATCCAGGTCCACATGTCTATGGGAGGATGCAAGACTTTAACATTCATCACCTGGAAATGATGGGGTAGAGAAAAAAGTATAGCTCCAAGTTGAATCAAGCTGGAAAGTTTGGACCAAAGAGGGTGAAAGTCCCGTAAGCGAAAGGAGGCTATTGCTCTACGGTTAATGTTCTTAAGTACTGCGGGCCTCGTGAAATCCCGTAGGAATCAGGGTCGACTATGATCCAAGGCTAAATACTTCTTATGATCGATAGTGAACTAGTACCGTGAGGGAAAGGTGAAAAGCATCCCGGTTAGGGAGTTGAAATAGTACCTGAAACCATACGCTTACAAAGAGTTGGAGTCCCGCCTCGGCGGGATGACAGCGTGCCTATTGAAGAATGAGCCAACGAGTTTGCTGTATGTGGCTTGCTTAATCTCCTTTGGAGAGCAGGCATAGTGAAAGCGAGGGTTAACGCCCGTTTGTCGCATGCACAAGACCCGAAGCCGAGTGATCTAACCATGGCCAGGTTGAACTTCATCGAAAGATGAAGGGAGGACCGAACCCACTAGTCGTGCAACACTAGGGGATGAGCTGTGGTTAGCGCAGAAATTGTAATCGAACTCGGCAATAGCTGGTTCTCCTCGAAATAGCTTTAGGGCTAGCGTTAGATGCTGACTACCGGGGGTAGAGCACTGAATGAGGTTGGAGCCGAAAGGTATCCTCCTTAACCAAACTCCGAATACCGGTAGGTGTAATCTAGCAGTTAGACTGTGGGGGCTAAGCTTCACTAGTCGAAAGGGAAACAGCCCAGACCGCCATCTAAGGTCCCTAAATATATGCTAAGTGTTAAAGGTTGTGTCGCGACTGCGACAACTAGGAGGTTGGCTTAGAAGCAGCCATCCTTTAAAGATAGCGTAACAGCTCACTAGTCAAGTTGTCTCGCGCCGAAAATGTATCGGGGCTAAGCATATTACCGAAGATGCGGATTCTATACTTTTAGTATAGAGTGGTAGAGGAGCATTCTTATCTGCGTTGAAGTCGGATCGTGAGGTCCGGTGGAGCGATGAGAAGCGAAAATGTTGGCATAAGTAGCAAAAAGGCAGGTTAAAACCCTGCCCACCGAAAGCCTAAGGTTTCCTGGGCAACGCAAATCGACCCAGGGTTAGCCGGTCCTAAGACGAGGCCATTGTAGTGGTGGCGTAGTCGATGGATGAGCTGGTTAATATTCCAGCGCTACTCGTTTTTTCCGATGGGGGGACGGAGTTCTGAATTTTAAGCGTATTAATGGTATGTGCGTCGCTTATTTCAAGACCGCAACTAGGTAAATCCGGTTGCGCAAGGTCAAGAGATCGGCGAAAGGCGTTTCCTTCGGGTTTCTGCCGATTTAAGAGGAAGAATTTCCCAGAAAAACCTCTAGGGTTAAGAAACGAGTAACCGTACTAAAACCGACACAGGTAGGCGAGGCGAGAAGCCTCAGGTGTACGAGAGAACCTTCGCTAAGGAACTCGGCAAAACAGCGGCTGTAATTTCGAGATAAGGCCTGCCCCATTTCGATGGGGCCGCAGCTAAAGAGCTCAAGGGACTGTTTACCAAAAACATAGCTCTCTGCTAACTCGTAAGAGGATGTATAGGGGGTGACGCCTGGCCAGTGTCCAAACGTTAAGAGGAGGGGTTATCCCTCACTACTTTGAGAATAACTAAAAGTTAGATTATTTTTGATCAAGGAAAAATAATCCGATCTTTTAAAAAGTTATTTACAAAGTAGTGAGGGAGAAGCTTTGAATCCAAGCGTGGATGAACGCCGGCGATAACTATAATCGTCCTAAGGTAGCGAAATTCCTTGTCGGGTAAGTTCCGACCTGCACGAATGGCGT
>CAZRQU010000029.1:0-3348 GCA_964602485.1 uncultured Gammaproteobacteria bacterium
ATATCAAGTCTAAGGAGAAGGTTCTAAACAAACGTCCCTTTTTTTGTCTTTGAATCTTATGTAGGCTTCATGTACCGAAAATAGTACCCCCCTTTTTTCTGATAAATTTTAAGCGATTTTCCGAAAGATATAAATATAAGTATGTCTTACAAATATCTTACAATGGTAGAACAAACTAAAACATGGATCCCGCAGAAATGGGAGGGAAAGGTTGTTATGAACGGAAACGCCCTGGCCCTTAACGTTCCTGCGCACATAAAAAAGCACATAGAGCGAACTGGAGAGCTGAAATTGCGCAAAGGGGTAGAGTATAAGGCAGAAGTAAATTTTCACTTAACAACAGTCTATGCAGGGGATGATGAGGTGTTCGGAAGTAGTTTCCAAAAACTCTACAACGAGAGCAAGACGAAACTGAACAAGATACCTGCAACATTCGATGATTTTGTAAGCGCTTTCGTCTATATGTACAGCGCTGAAAAGGTAGGCATCGAACCTAGGAGAGCGATAGAGGATGATGTAAAGCGGAAACTCATGGACTCTAAAGATGCTGAGCGACTAAAAAAAATCTTACCGCTCATAAAATAATAAGACATCTAGAATTTGATTTTATCTAGATGACAGACTAAAAAAACGAGGAGGGATAAATAATGGTGATTCAGACCGATAAGGAAGGCCACAAGAGACCTAATTACTTTTTATCTAAAGAGGAAGCAAAAATTCTTTGGCGTTACGCGCAGAAGGAAACGGCACGCACCAAGATTATGATAGGCTTTGCGCTATTCCGAGGTTTAAGGATCGGTGAGATTTGCGCCATGCATATCCGAGATTTTCGGGATGGGTTCAAGAAAATTAGAGTTATCATGTCAAAAACATACATAGATGACTGCTTGCCGTTGATTGATAGTTTTAATATCCAGGTAAAGGATTATGTTCTCAACAACGCTCATTTATTTAAGGGAGGTTATCTATTTCCCTATTACAGCTCTTCCAGGTCGCCCCATATCCTGCCCAAGACTGCCGATGACTTATTCGCAAAACTTCGGCGCAAGATTGCTGCGGATGGACACAGACAGTTTTTGGATATAGCTTCTAACGGAAAAAAGCCACGCTTCCGTATCACATGGCATAGTTGTAGGCGGTTCTTTGAGACTTATTTATGGGACAAAAGAAAGAATATGATGGAGCTACGGGACATTATGAGGTATAAGGACAGCAGGAGCGTAAATAGTTACATTAACCCTTATGAGGTATGGAAAAACGAAAAAGACATCTTGAACAGCACGATAGGCAGCCTTTATAACGAATTAAACTTGTTTGCTGAAGGTCAGACCGGGCTTCGGGATTATGGTTTCTAATATAGAATTACTCTTTTCCGGACAAAAAAGAGGGATGCCGGCGAGGGGCAATAGATGTTTTTGTCCAAAAAAGAGTAACTTTATATATGAATTCTACTTTCTAATAAGAGGTGATAACTGTGGGTAAACAAAAGACTATTCCGGGAAATAAAGAACAAATCGAAAAGTATCTAGACCATAGGAAGCTAGGCAAGCCGATACTTAACAAGCGTAAGAAACCCATCTCAGAAAGCACAGAGCGAAAGATAAGGTTATGGCTTACAAAGATATCCGGTTGGCTTAATCAGCCGTTTGAGTCAGTCACAGAACAGGATGTAGATGTATTCAGGACAGGCCTTAAATGTGATAAGTTCAAGCAGAGAAACGGCAAGCCTTATAGTTCAATGACCAAGATGGATATTGAGTATAAGATCCTTCGGCCATTTTTTCAATGGTTAGGAAAAAACGAGCTGGTTGATTATGTCAACCTTTACGAGGAAGATTCAGAGATTCCAACCTTAAAAAAAGATGAAATAGAATCCATGCTTAACGCTACTATTCTACGAAATAAGGTCATTCTCACGATACTTTACGATGCCGGGTTCCGAATAGGCGAAGCTTTGTCTATCAAGTACAGCGATGTTTTAGATAGTGAGCGGAAAGCTAAAGGATTTTACATGATCCGTTGCAATGCCAGCAAAACCAAGAAACGCACAGTCGGGCTATATATGGACTTCTCAACGGACGTAATGGACGCCTGGTTAAGAGAAAATAAGCAATTGATATGTACTGACGCCCCATTAATCCCGCTTCGATATGAGAACTTAAGAAAGATTTTGATGCGATTAGGCGAGAAAGTGCTTCAGAAGAAGATATACCCGCACCTATTGCGGCATAGCAGCGCGACTTATTACTGTCACAAGTTGAATCATTACCAGCTTTGTAAACGTTATGGATGGGCTATGGCCTCAAAGATGCCACAAATTTACATAGATCGGGAAGGGGTGGGAGAGAAAGAGGTTTCAGACCAATTAATGGAAGGCCAGGCATTGAGCTATCGGAAAGAAACAAATCAGCTTAAAGAAGAGAATAGGCTGCTCAAGCAACGCCTAGGCAGTTTCGAAAAGCAATTAAACAAGATGTCAGAAATCTATTCTTTGTTGGATTCCGCCCAAAAGCAGCTCAAAGACATTAGAGGCTGATTTTTATATAATCTTACGGAAATTTATATAAAATATATATTTGTCAGAATTTTATATAAAAATGTGTGTGTAAAATGTTATGATTTCGGTTAAGCTAAGCAAGGGAATGAATTTGTCTGAAATCGATTGTTCCATCTTCTGAATACTGCAAGGCATGGATTGCAGAACGTGTCAATTCGTCCATGAACCCCTCTAAAAATGTTCTCCGACAATGAAATTTGAACATTTGGTAATCAATCCAATCATTCCCCTCGAGATCGTGACTTATCGAACCTTCCGGCTCCATATACGCGCTTTTGGCGTGCGCAATGAATTCTTTGGGATTGTCGATAAGCGCAGTGCTTTGATGATATTTTCGGCTTTCTTCAAAGCCGATTGCCAAAACGAATTTAGATAAAAGTCCATGGAGCGAGATTTTTGCTATATTACTGTAATCTTGATTCTTATCTTGCGCCAGGCGATTCAGAAATACGAACAAAAGTCGATGCACGCCTCTATTGTGTTTAAATCCCTTCGCTTTTTGGTTTAACAGGCGCGCCTCGATATATTTTGCAAGCCCCGAAGCCAATACAAAAAACTCGCGGCCTTCTTTCTGCAAAAAACCGCGCTCTTGTAAGGTTTTCAATTTCATGGAAAAATTGGATTTGCTGATGTTCCATTCAGAAAACCGGTGTTTGATATGCAGCCGAATCATTTTGGGGGTGCGTTTGCCCGCCATGATTGATAAAATTATTTGCAAATATTCGGGGTTTCGTTCGGGTTGCGGTCTCGCCATTGTACTATTTATCCTATAGATAAACTGAACTGATATT
>CAZRQU010000030.1:0-2570 GCA_964602485.1 uncultured Gammaproteobacteria bacterium
TTAAAACTCAAAGGAATAGACGGGGACCCGCACAAGCGGTGGAGCATGTGGTTTAATTCGATAATAAGCGAGGAACCTCACCAAGGTTTGACATATAGCTGCAAGCCCTAGAAATAGGGTCGCCTTCGAGGGTGCTATACAGATGCTGCATGGTTGCCGTCAGCTCGTGTTGTGAAATGTACCGTTAAGTCGGAAAACGAGCGCAACCCCTATTCTATGTTTTATATGTCATAGAAAACTGCCCGTTTTAAATGGGAGGAAGGCGGGGATGACGTCAAATCAGCATGGTTCTTACACCTTGGGCTACACACGTGCTACAATGGGGCGCACAGAGGGAAGCCAAGCCGTAAGGCGGAGCAAATCCTAAAAACGCCTCTCAGTTCGGATCGAGGTCTGCAATTCGACCTCGTGAAGCTGGAATCGCTAGTAATCGTGGATCAGCCATGCCACGGTGAATACGTTCTCGGGTCTTGTACTCACCGCCCGTCACGCCAAGGGAGCCGATAATGCCCGAAGGCCCATGTTCATGGGACGAAGGTAGGATTGGTGACAAGGGTGAAGTCGTAACAAGGCATCCGTAGCGGAAGCTGTGGATGGATTACCTCCTTTCTAGGGAGATTTAGTTCACTTCTTACGAGAAGATGAACGATCGTCGATTCCTCACCGGTTTGTAAAAACCGGAGAGGAAAGAGTTGACGCCTGCTGGAATTGAAAAAGGATAATAAAACCCGTCTTAAAGGCGGGTTTTTGTTATAATAAATAGTCATAAAAAAAAGGAGCCCTGTGGCTCCAAGTATCAAAGGCTCACAGGGCTAAATCTTCTCAAGGCATGCTCTTCGAGAGTTTGTCCTCCATTGCTGTGGGGACGAAGAGTCAGGTCCGTGAGAGCACCGACATTGCGATAGTGCCAGTAGCGAAGATCATCTCTCAACTGTCCGGAAAAGACATGGAAATCCATCCTGGTGTAGTAGACATTTTCTTCACTGTCCACCTCTTCCCAAATAACCGGCAATTCTTCTTCGCGGAAGAATTTAGATCCTTCTACCACCCAGAAACGCTCTTGCAGCTCATCGACTGTTGGAAAGCGTATCAGCCGAAAACTAGCCGGCTCTATAACTTTCCGATCCGATGGCTCGGGAAGACCCAGTTTGTAGATCTCCTGCAGGGAGAGGAGTTGACGCCGGAGATGAACGAAATCAACGAGCTTATCGCTAACTTGCTCTATCAAGCCGAGCGACATTATCGTCGAGGCGAAATTATCCGGTCCAAAGATGGTGATCAACTGAGCTTGCCATTCTATCAAGCTCCTTTTTCCGCTTGCGCTTTTGGCATCTTCGATCTTTTTGTCGAAGCACCTTAAGCAATTTTGGAGGTTGCAATGGGTACATCCGGGGCAAGCAAAATTAGGCATAACAACCTCCTTTAGTAAGAATGAAAAAGTACATTATTTTATTTATATCGAGCCTATCATTCTCTTGGCCTTGTCTGTAGTTTCGGTGGCCGTCGGCTGTAGCTTTTTAGCCGACCTTTTGAATAGTTTTTCTATTTCTGAATTATTTATATTATAGTATGTTTTTTGGAATTTTGTCAAGAAGGAAGCAACCATTTCTGCCAAGTCCTTTTTAAGATCGCCATAACCTTTGCCAATATACCTCTCTTCTATGATCCCCATTTCTACGCCTTCCAATAAGGCGTAGATGGTCATTAAGTTAGAAACGCCCGGTTTATTCTTAGGGTCATATTTTACTCGGCCGTCAGAATCAGTGGTGGCTTTCATTATTTTTTTCTTGGCCTTGGCCGGATCATCATTCAAAGCAATATAATTGAATTCACTTTTAGCGCTTTTACTCATCTTCTTGGTCGGATCATCAAGCCCCATTATGCGCGCTCCGACTTTCTGCAATTTGGCTTCCGGTACCTTAAATGTATCTCCGAAACGATCATTGAAGCGTCTGGCTAGAGTGCGAGTTAGTTCAACATGTTGAAGTTGATCGTCTCCCACCGGCACGATATCGGTATTATATAACAGTATGTCAGCTGCCATTAGCACCGGATAATCAAACAGCCCGATTCCGACATTTTCTTGTTTTTCACCGGCTTTGTCTTTGAATTGGGTCATTTTGTTAAGATCGGACATCCTGGCCGTGGTGCAATTGAGTATCCAAGCCAGCTCAGTGTGCTCTTTTATGTCAGACTGTTTGAAGATGAGGCTTTTTTTCGGATCTATCCCGGAAGCGATATATATCTTGGCAATGTCTATTATCTTTTCCCGTAATTTTTCCGGATCCTGCTTGACCGTGATAGCATGATAGTCCACAACGCAAAAAATGCAATCATGATCATCTTGCATTTTGACCCATTGGGAGATAGCTCCCAGGTAGTTGCCTATATGTAGATCTCCCGAAGGTTGAACTCCGGAAAATATTATTTTTTTATCCTTGTTCATATCTATTTTTAGTTTAGCTCTAATAATAGAAAAATTCAATACTTTGACAAAAAGACCAATATCCCCTAAAATTTATATACGATCATTCGTAACTCGTAACTCGTAATTGAATAAGTATGCCTTT
>CAZRQU010000031.1:0-1669 GCA_964602485.1 uncultured Gammaproteobacteria bacterium
AGGGAAATTCGCTAAAAAAATAAATTATTCCTTTTCGTAACATTTAGGTAGGAGTATTATGTTGTTTTTAACATATTTCTCTCCAAATTTTGACTTCATGTAACTTTGAAGTCCAAAATCCATATTTTTGAGCATACTGTTCCCATTTAGTGGGTTAATCTCAATAAAATTTGAGGCTATGCAGCCTTCCGGGTGCTTAGTTTTTCCTTTCTTTTTGCAGCTATTCTACTAGCATTTGCAGTATGTACACCAAAGAAGACCCAAAGTATTTCGGTCGATTTGATCCGTGCTTTGATCCGATCCAGGCCATAATGGCGTTTTTCTGTTCCAAAACTACCTTCCATCCGGGTTGCCCTCTCAGTTGCTAACAGGCTTTGTATTTGCCGTCTTTGCTCTTCAAATTTGCCAGCTCTGCCCTTACGCTTAAAGCTGGTGGTTATATTATTCTCGGTGCAATACCTGCGATTTTCATTTGTTGCATAAATACCATCTGCTGCAGCATGAGTTATTTTACCGAACAATTCCCTGCTAATCCTTATCGAAGGAATAAAGCGTTTGCATTCATTGAACGCATTAAAGCTAAGGTGATCGATAAAATTAATACCATCTACCTGCGTCATATTCGCTTTGGAGCCAAACTCCAAACGTTTGGTCTCCTTTCCCCTGATAATAGGACGGATATAATCTTTAGCAATACTTACTATTCTGTTTGGTACAGTTTTCCCTGTTTCATACATCTCTTTTTGCTGAACAAGTATTTTATTGATTGTAGATGTGCGTTTGTAATAACGGTCTGGATAACGATATCCTGCCTCCTTTGCAATTTGTTCAATTTCAGTTAGTTGTCCTAAAAGCTTCTCCAGAAGATATAACAGGCTCCTTATTCTGCGATTAGTTTTTTTGTGCGTCTTTTTACGAGAGCGCTGATAGTTGAGGTACTTCTGTTTCTGCTCATTAAACTTTGAACGGGGCCGGCGGACCTTTGAGTATTTGCACAATAGCTTTATTTGATTGTATATCCACTCATTGCATTCCCAAAGAAGTTTGACATTGGTAGGAAAGCGCATGTCAGTCTCGTAACAGGTTGCATCTTCAAGTATTACATTGGTATTCTCAAGCCATGGCTTCCAGTATTCTGCCAATATCTTTTGACAAGAATGAATATCCAGTTCCCTGGCAAGTTCGCACCGGATTTTACTCGGCAACTTTTTGTCTTTTATCCTTTGACCTGGTAATAAGTAAATATCGCAAAAAAATTGAAAAGAATAGTCTGTATTTATACGCTCAATAAGCTCTCTGTCAGAACTTTGTGTGTAGGATTTCAAAAACATCAAGCCCAATTTCCCATGAATACTGAAAAAACTTTTCTTTCCCCTTTTATCCTTGGGCCGAGCAAATAATCGACTCAGCTCACCCCACGGAATCGATTGATAAATTCCGCCAAGATCTGAGCTTAAAAATTCTTTTAAATATAATTCTTTTTCGTAATGAGGAGGAAAAAAATTAATTCTTGAGATATTTTCACTTAAATTGATTAATTTAGCCATAGTAGAAAAATTATTTACCCCGAATTTACCCTGTTTTGGGGTGTTTTCGGGGTTTTTTCTTGAATTTTTATCAACATATTTTGTTGATAATTAATCAATTAATCATTTAGCGAATTTCCCTC